>NZ_VBVX01000089.1 GCF_005981925.1 Streptomyces albidochromogenes | reverse complement strand
CGGGCGGACAGCGAAGGGCGGGGAGCGTGAAAGTCGTCGATCTCAGGGGGCACGCCGAGGAGTTGGCGGCCGACCCGTATCCGTACTACGCGAAACTGCGCGAGGCCGGTCCCGCCCATCTGATCCGGACGGCCGATGTCGACCGGATGTGGCTGATAGTCGGCCACGACGAGGCGCGCCGGGCGCTCGCCGACCCGCGCCTCAGCAAGGACTGGAAGACCTCGGGCCTGTGGGAGGCGACCGCCGACCCGATCAACGCCAACATGCTGGAGACCGACCCGCCCCACCACACGCGGCTGCGCAAGCTTGTCGCCGGGGAGTTCACCGCCCGCCGGATCGAGGCGCTGCGGCCCAAGGTCCAGAGCGTCACGGACGAACTGCTGGACGCGATGACGTCGGCGGGCAGCCGTACGGCCGACCTCGTCGAGGCGCTCGCCTTCCCGCTCCCCATGACGGTCATCTGCGAACTCCTCGGCGTCCCGGACCTGGACCGGGCATCCTTCCGCGCCTGGTCCAACGAGATCGTCGCGCCGACCGGAGCCGACGCGGAGGGCGAAGCCGTACGGGCCATGGGGGCCTACCTCGCCGAACTCGTCGAGGACAAGGCCGCGTCCGCGCCCGGTGACGACCTGCTGAGCGCCCTCATCAGGACGCAGGCCGAGGACGGCGACCGGCTCACCCGCGACGAACTCATCGGCATGGCCTTCCTGCTCCTCATCGCCGGCCACGAGACGACGGTCAACCTGATCTCCAACGGGGTACGGGCCCTCCTCACCCACCCCGGCCAACTGGCCGCGCTGCGCGCGGACCTCGGGCTCGTCGACAGCGCGGTCGAAGAGATGCTCCGCTACGACGGACCGGTGGAGAACGCCACCTTCCGCTTCACCCGCGAGCCCGTCGAGGTCGGCGGCCTCGTCATCCCGGCCGGCGAAGCGATCCTGGTCTCGCTCGCCGCCGGGGACCGTGACGCCGCCCGGTTCCCCGACCCGGACCGCTTCGACATCACGCGCACCGCCGTCGCCGGCAAGGGCCCCGGACACCTCGCCTTCGGCCACGGCTTGCACTTCTGCCTGGGCGCCCCGCTGGCCCGCATGGAGGCCCGCATCGCGGTCCGCACCCTCCTCGAACGCTGCCCGGACCTGGCGCTCGACCCGGACGGCGGACCGCTGGACTGGCTGCCGGGGCTGCTCATGCGGGGCGTACGGCGTCTTCCGGTGCGGTGGTGAGCGCGATGGGGTTCGACCTGGCCACGGCCCAGAAGGTCCTCGACAGCCAGCCGTTCAGCCGGCTGCTCGGGGCGCGGATCACCGCGTTCGGCGACGGGGCGGCCGTTCTCGAAGTCGCCGTCCGCGACGAACTGCGCCAGCAGAACGGCTTCCTGCACGGCGGAGTCCTCGCGTACGCCGCCGACAACGCCCTCACCTTCGCGGGCGGGGCGGCGCTCGGTCCGGGCGTGCTCACCGGCGGCTTCTCCATCCAGTACGTACGCCCCGCGACCGGCACGACGCTGATCGCCCGTGCGGTCGTGGTCCACGGCGGCCGCCGGCAGGCGGTGTGCCGCTGCGACCTCTTCGTGGCGGACGCGGTGGGCGCCGAGACGCTGTGCGCGGTCGCACAGGGCACCGTGCTCACGGCGGGCGCGCCGCAGGGCGCGGACGGCACAGCGGGCGCCCCCTAGATCCGTACGACGATCTTGCCCCGTACCCGACCTGCCATCAGGTCGTCTATGGCCTGCGGGACTTCGGCCAGCGGACAGGTCCGTTCGACGACCGGTGTCAGCGAGCCCGCCTCGATGAACTCCCGGAGGGCGTCGAGGTCGCCGTGGCGCAGGTTCATGACCGCGAGCCCGCGCAGCCGCTGGCCGGTGAACGGCGACAGCAGCAGCGCCCGCACCTGCCGGCCGTTGCCGCCGATCCAGTCGCCGCCGCCCTCGCCGCCGATGATGACGAGTGTGCCGCGCGGGGCGAGGGCGCGGCGCAGCGCGGCGAGGGGGCGGTTGCCGGCGGTGTCGAGGACGAGGTCGTAGCGCCGCGAGCCGTCGGTGGCGTCCTCGCGCGTGTAGTCGACGACTTCGTCGGCCCCCAGCGAGCGGACCAGGTCCGCCTTGGACGTGCTGCACACGCCGGTGACGTGGGCGCCGAGGGCCTTGGCGAGCTGTACGGCGAAGTGGCCGATCCCGCCGCCCGCGCCGATGACGAGGACGGACTGGCCCGCCGTCAGCCGTCCGGCGTCGCGTACGGCCTGGAGGGCGGTGACGCCGGAGACCGGGACGGCGGCGGCCTGTTCGAAGGTGAGGTTCGTCGGCTTGTGCGCGAGGTTCTCCTCCTTGGCGCACGCGTACTCGGCGAACGACCCGTCACAGGTCCCGTACACCTCGTCGCCCGGCCGGAAGCGGGTGACGTCCGGCCCGACGGACTCCACGCGTCCCGCCAGGTCCTGGCCCCTGACCCGGTCCTTCGGCGCCCGCAGGCCGAAGCCCATGGCGCGGATCAGGTACGGCATGCCCGCCATGAGGTGCCAGACGCCCGGGTCGACCGAGGCCGCGTGGATCCGTACCAGCACCTCGCCGCTGCCGGGAACCGGCCGGTCGATCTCTTCGAGGCGCAGCACCGACGTCGGTCCGTAGGCGGCATGGGTCATGGCCTTCATGAGGTCTCTCCCGTGGTGTCGTGGGGGTACTGGAACACTTCGTCGAGCGGAACCCCGAAGACCCGGGCGATCTGGAAGGCCATCTCCAGCGACGGGGAGTAGCGGCCCTGCTCGATGGCGATGACGGTCTGGCGCGAGACGCCGATGCGGCCGGCGAGTTCGGCCTGCGTCATCTCGCCGTGGGTGAAGCGCAGCGTGCGGATCGCGTTGGTGACCCTGGTCGGCTTCACCACGGGTGGAACCCCAGCCGGTACGAGACGATCTTCGTCGCCGATCCGAGCAGCGACGACAGGACGAACGCCAGGTAGATCGCGTTGGCGATCCAGAACGGGTCGGAACCGGCCATGGCCAGCACGAGCCCCGCCACGCCGCCGAGCACCACGAACGACTGCCCGACGTGCTCGCCGAAGCGGTGGATCTCCCGATCGCGCTGGTCCTTGGTGTCCGCGTCCTCGGGGGACAGGGCCGCCAGCGCGATGTGGAGCACGATGTTCGCGACGATCGCCCCGCCGACCGTCCACAGCAGCGCGGCCACGTACGGCGTCCGGGCGAGCGGCTCGTCGCCGGCCCGCCCGAGGACCAGGGCCAGGAAGACGGCGTACGACACGATCGCGACCAGGAGCATGCTCCAGGCCCGTTTCTCCTCCAGTGCCATGCGGCTCACTCGCTCCCATGTAAAGAAAACCTGACACCTGGAGTGTCAAGGAGCCTGCACACGAAGTCAAGTGTTCTTTACATACCCGGGCAGACGGCGGTCAGGGACGACGGCGTCGGGTGATCAGCGCGGTGCGGCAGCGGCCGCGAACGCCTCCGGGGACTCCGCCCACGGCATGTGACCGGCCCCCGCGAGCGTCACCCGCGTGACGTCCGGCAGGGACTGCTCCAGCGAGTCCACGGCGTCGCGCGGCCGGATGTCCTGCTCGCCGTCCACGATGACGACCGGCATCCGCAGGCCCCCGCAGGCGGCGTGCAGCTGGTGCTCGCTCATCGTCGCCGTCTCGGCGTTGATCTCCGCGTGGCACGCGAGGTTCACGCCGAACCAGGGCGTGGCCATCCGCTCGGCCAGCCGCAGCGCCCGCTCCCGGTCCGGCCCCGCGAAGTCGGCCGACCACTGGAGCACGCACATCTCGCGCTCCTCGGCCTCCGTACGCCGCTCCAGGGACCGGAGCTCCTCCCAGCGGGGCAGCCGCTCGCCGATCGCCGCGCGCAGATTCCCCACGAACTCGGGATGCCAGCCGGAGTCGGGCCCGATGCCGGTGCCCGACACGTACACCAGCCGCGTCACCCGCTCCGGATGCGCGAGCGTGTAGTGCAGGGCGAGCCGGGCGCCCCAGGAATGGCCGAGCAGCGTCACCGCGTCGAGGCCGAAGTGCCGGCGCACGGCGTCGAGATCAGCCACCGACCGTGCCACCGAGTAGGGGCCGTGCCGCTCGGAGCGGCCGCAGCCGCGCTGGTCCCACCGGTGGACGGCGGCCCCGCGGTCCGCGAGCAGCCGGGCCACGTCGTCGAGCGTGTCCCACAGTCCCGGGCCGCCGTGGCACAGGATCATCGGGGCGCCCTCGCCGGTTCTCTCCGTCCAGAGCGTCACGCCGTCGTCCGCCGTGAGCGTCATGACGCGGGGATCTCCTCCACCCGCACCGGCCGCCGTTCCCGGCGGGAGCGCTCGCACGCCTCGGCGATCCGCAGCGCGTGCAGCGCCTCCCCGCCGTCGCAGGGGTTCTCCCGCTCGCCGAGCGCGACCCGTACGAACGCGTCCAGCTCCGCCTCGTACGCCGGGGCGAACCGCTCCAGGAAGCCGGGCCACGGCCGGTCGCAGGCCGGCGGCCCCTTCGGCTCGGTCGAGGTGATCGGCGTACGGTCGTCGAGGCCCACGGAGACCTGGTCGAGCTCGCCGGCCAGTTCCATCCGTACGTCGTAACCGGCGCCGTTGCAGCGCGTGGCGGTCGCGGTGGCGAGCGTGCCGTCGTCGAGGGTCAGCAGCGCGGCGGCGGTGTCCACGTCGCCCGCCTCGCGGAACATCGCGGGCCCCGCGTCGGACCCGGCGGCGTACACCTCGACGACCTCGCGCCCGGTGACCCAGCGCAGGATGTCGAAGTCGTGGACCAGGCAGTCCCGGAACAGTCCGCCGGACAGCGGCAGGTACGCGGCGGGCGGCGGCGCGGGGTCGGAGGTCATCGCCCGCACGGTGTGCAGCCGGCCGAGGCTGTTGGACCGTACGAGCTCGCGGGCCGTGATGTACCCGGCGTCGAACCGGCGCATGAAGCCCAGCTGGAGCGCGGTGCCCGCCGCGGCGACGTCACGCAGGGCGCCCAGCGTCCCCGCCAGGTCCAGGGCGATCGGCTTCTCGCAGAAGGTCGGCAGCCCCGCCCGGGCGGCCCGGCCGATCAGCTCGGCGTGCGCCGAGGTGGCGGAGGCGATGACGACGGCGTCGACGCCCCAGGCGAAGATCTCGTCGACCGAGGGCGCCGCGGTGGCGCCGATCCGGTCGGCGACCGACGCGGCCCGCGCGGCATCGGTGTCCGCGACGAGCAGGGCACCCACTTCGCGATGGCGGCTGAGCACGTCAGCGTGGAAAGAACCGATACGTCCCGTGCCGATGAGTCCGATGCGCATGCCCCAAAGTGTCGCGACGTACACGGCCCTGTCAAGGGTATGTCCTGACAACCTGACTACAGGACTTCCAGTAGTCATTACCTGCGGTTACGCTCAGGAGCGTGTCGAAACCCGCCGCTGACCCCACCCTCGCCCTGCAGCTCGGCGTGGACCGCAACAGCCCGGTCCCGCTGTACTTCCAGCTGTCCCAGCAGCTGGAGGCGGCGATCGAGAAGGGCCGGCTCTCCCCGGGAAGCCTCCTCGGCAACGAGATCGAACTGGCCGGCCGCCTCGGCCTGTCCCGCCCCACCGTCCGCCAGGCCATCCAGTCGCTCGTCGACAAGGGCCTGCTGGTCCGCCGCCGCGGCGTCGGCACCCAGGTCGTGCACAGCCAGGTCAAGCGCCCGCTGGAGCTGAGCAGCCTGTACGACGACCTCGAAGCCGCGGGACAGCTCCCCGCCACGTCCGTCCTGCGCAACACGCTCGAACCGGCGACCGCCGAGGTCGCGGCGGCGCTCGGCGTGACGGAGGGCAGCGACGTGCACCTGGTGGAGCGGCTGCGCCTCGCGCACAACGAGCCGATGGCCGTCCTGCGCAACCACCTGCCCACCGGTCTGCTGCCGCTGGACACCGAGCACCTGGAGGCCACCGGGCTCTACCGGATGATGCGCGCCGCCGGGATCACGCTGCACAGCGCCCGCCAGTCGGTCGGGGCGCGCGCGGCCGGGACCGACGAGGCGCGGCAGCTGGCGGAGGCGGAGGGCGCGCCGCTGCTGACGATGCAGCGCACCACGTTCGACGACACCGGGCGGGCGGTCGAGTTCGGCTCGCACATCTACCGGGCCTCGCGGTACGCCTTCGAGTTCCAGCTGCTCGTCAGGCCCTGAGGCGGCGGGCGGGACGCCCCGGCCGCGTAAGAATGTTCGGACAAAGTATTGACGGGGCGTCGCGTACGCCGCTAGAACTCCTCCAGCCGCAACGGGGCGGCCGGGAGACAAGGCGGAACCCACGATGCGTACCCACCGCAAGGCAGCAGCACTCCTCGCCGCATGCGCGCTCGCCCTCGCGGCCGGGTGCAGCTCGGGGGGCGGAAAGAAGTCCGAGGAGAAGAACGGCGACAGCGGCACGGGCGGGAAGGCCGTCTCCACCCCGCGTCTGAAGATCGCCATGGTGACGCACTCCGGAGAGGGCGACACCTTCTGGGACATCGTCCAGAGCGGGGCCAAGCAGGCCGCCGCCAAGGACAACGTCGAGTTCCTGTACGCCGCCGACAAGGAGGGCAAGGAACAGGCGCAGCTCATCGACTCGTACGTCGCCAAGAAGGTCGACGGCATCGTGGTGACCCTCGCCAAGCCCGAGGCGGTCAAGGCGTCCGTCGAGAAGGCCGTCGCGGCCGGCATCCCGGTCGTCACGATCAACTCCGGCGGCGAGCACTCCAGGGCGACGGGCGCGCTCAGCCACATCGGCCAGGAGGAGTCCGTCGCGGGCGAGGCCGTCGGCGAGGAGCTCAACAAGCGCGGCAGGAAGAAGGCGCTCTGCGTCATCCACGAGCAGGGCAACGTCTCGCTCGAAGCGCGCTGCGCCGGTGTGAAGAAGACCTTCGAGGGGACCGTCGAGAACCTCAACGTCCAGGGCACCGACATGCCGGGGTCGACGTCCTCCATCGAGGCGAAGCTCCAGTCGGGCAAGGACATCGACACCGTCGTCACCCTCGGCGCGCCCTTCGCGGCCGCCAGCGTCAAGGCCAGGACGGGCGCGGGCAGCACGGCGGAGGTGAACACGTTCGACCTCAACGCCGAAGTGGTCCGGCGGCTCAAGGCCAAGGAGATCGGCTTCGCCGTCGACCAGCAGCCGTACCTCCAGGGCTACCTCGCCGTCGACGGACTGTGGCTCCACAAGACCAACGGCAACGTCCTGGGCGGCACCAAGCCCGTGCTGACCGGCCCGGCACTGGTCACGGAGAAGGACGTGCCGGCCCTGGAGAAGTACACGGCCCGCGGAACCCGGTGAATACGGTGCGAACACCCGTAACCGATACTTGGTCGGCCGGGGACGGTCTGCGTGATCCCCGGCCGCACCGAGGAGTACGAGAAGGGCACGGCGTCGTGGCAAGGGTTCGGACAGGGGTACGCGCGCTGGGCGCGGTGCTGGCGGCGGTGCTCGGGGCGTCCCTCGCGGGGTGCAGCAGCACCGGCGGGAAGCGCGCCGAGGAGCGGGCCGAACAGGCGGCGGCGCAGGGCAGGGCCGCGGTGAGCACACCCCGCTGGACCATCGGCATGGTCACCCACTCGGGCGACGGCGACACCTTCTGGGACATCGTGCAGAGCGGCGCGAAGCAGGCCGCCGCCAAGGACAACATCAAGTTCCTGTACGCCCACAGCGATGAGGGCCAGCAGCAGGCCCAGCTCGTCGACTCGTACATCGACAAGAGGGTCGACGGGCTCATCGTCACCCTCGCCAAGCCCGACGCCATGAAGGCCGTCGTCGCCAAGGCCACCCAGGCCGGCATCCCGGTGATCACCGTCAACTCCGGCTCCGCCGAGTCGAAGAAGTTCGGGGCGCTCACCCACATCGGGCAGGACGAGACGATCGCCGGCGAGGCCGTCGGCGAGGAACTCGGCAAGCGCGGCAGGAAGAAAGCCCTGTGCGTCCTGCACGAGCAGGGCAACGTCGGCCACGAGCAGCGCTGCGCCGGGGCGAAGGAGACCTTCGACGGCGAGATGCGGAACCTCTACGTCGACGGCACGAACATGCCCGACGTACAGGCGTCCATCGAGGCGAAGCTCCAGTCGGACAAGGACATCGACGCCGTCGTCACCCTCGGCGCGCCCTTCGCGGACGCGGCGGTCAAGGCGAAGGAGCAGGCCGGCAGCAAGGCGGAGATCGACACCTTCGACCTCAACGCCCAGGTCGCCACCGCGCTCCAGGCGGACACCCTCGGCTTCGCCGTCGACCAGCAGCCCTACCTCCAGGGGTACCAGGCCGTCGACCTGCTGTGGCTCTACAAGTACAACGCCGACGTGCTCGGCGGCGGCCGGCCGGTCCTCACCGGGCCCGAGATCATCACCAAGAAGGACGCCGCCGAGCTGGAGGCCTACACGAAGCGGGGGACCCGATGACCGCGACCGCACCGGCCGAGGCGCCGGCCCCCGGCGGCAAGGCGCCCGCCGACGAACGGCTGCTGAAGACGTCGCTGCTGCGCAAGCTGCTCGGCCGCCCCGAGCTCGGCTCGGTGGTCGGCGCCGCCGCCGTCTTCCTCTTCTTCGCGATCGTCGCGGACAGCTTCCTGCGGGCCTCCAGCTTCGGCACGGTGCTGTACGCCGCCTCCGTGATCGGCATCATGGCCGTGCCCGTGGCGATGCTGATGATCGGCGGCGAGTTCGACCTCTCCGCCGGTGTCCTGGTGACCAGCTCCGCGCTGGTCTCCTCGATGTTCAGCTACCAGATGACGGCCAACATCTGGGTCGGCGTCCTCGTCTCGCTCCTGGTGACGCTGGCCGTCGGCGTGTTCAACGGCGTCATGCTGACCCGTACGAAACTGCCGAGCTTCATCATCACCCTCGGCACCTTCCTCATGCTGACCGGCCTGAACCTCGGCCTCACCAAGATGATCAGCGGCACGGTGTCGACGAAGACCATCGCCGACATGGAGGGCTTCAGCTCCGCGAAGGCGCTCTTCGCCTCGCAGGTCACCCTCGGCGGCGTGAACCTCAAGGTCACCGTCCTGTGGTGGCTCGGCCTGGTGGCGCTCGCGACGTGGATCCTGCTGCGCACCCGCGCCGGCAACTGGATCTTCGCGGTGGGCGGCGGGGCCGAGGCGGCGCGCGCGGTCGGCGTGCCCGTCAACAAGACGCGCGTCGGTCTCTACATGGGCGTGTCCCTCGGCGCCTGGATCTCCGGCCAGCACCTGCTCTTCTCCTTCGACGTGGTGCAGTCCGGCGAAGGTGTCGGCAACGAGCTGATCTACATCATCGCGGCCGTCATCGGCGGCTGCCTGATCACCGGCGGCTACGGCTCGGCGATCGGCTCCGCCGTCGGCGCCTTCATCTTCGGCATGACCAGCAAGGGCATCGTGTACGCGGAGTGGGACCCCGACTGGTTCAAGTTCTTCCTCGGAGCGATGCTCCTTCTGGCCACCCTGCTCAACGCATGGGTACGCAAGCGCGCGGAGGCGACCCGGTGACCGATCAGTCCACGACCCCGCTGGTCGAACTGCGCGACGTCAGCAAGTTCTACGGCAACATCAAGGCGCTGGAAGGCGTGTCCCTCGAAGTCCACGCGGGCGGGATCAGCTGCGTACTGGGCGACAACGGGGCAGGCAAGTCCACCCTCATCAAGATCATCGCGGGTCTGCACCAGCACGACGCGGGCACGTTCTCGATCGAGGGCGAGGAGACCCGGCTCGCGAACCCGCGCGACGCCCTGGACCGGGGCATCGCGACCGTCTACCAGGACCTCGCCGTCGTCCCGCTGATGCCCGTCTGGCGGAACTTCTTCCTCGGCTCCGAGCCGACCAGGGGCGCGGGCCCCTTCAAGCGCCTCGACGTCGACCTCATGCGCCGCACCACCCGCTCCGAGCTGCTGCGCATGGGCATCGACCTGCGCGACGTCGACCAGCCCATCGGAACCCTCTCGGGCGGCGAGCGCCAGTGCGTGGCCATCGCCCGCGCCGTCCACTTCGGCGCGAAGGTGCTGGTCCTGGACGAGCCGACGGCCGCGCTCGGCGTGAAGCAGTCCGGCGTCGTACTGAAGTACGTCGCGGCGGCGCGTGACGCGGGCCTCGGTGTTGTCCTCATCACGCACAACCCGCACCACGCGTACCTCGTCGGCGACCGTTTCGTGCTCCTCAAGCGCGGCGCCATGTCCGGCAGCCACGCCCGCGACGAGATCAGCCTGGACGACCTGACGCGCGAGATGGCCGGTGGCAGCGAGCTCGACCAGCTCAGCCACGAACTGGAGCGCTAGCCGCCGCAACCGCGGGCCGCCGCGCCGGATGGCAGAATCGACCACTGACCCGCCACCGCCCCCAACACCCCGCAGGGGACATGAGCACGTACCGAGACTTCGCGCACCGCGGCTCCGCCCGCGCCACCGTCCTGCGGACCGTCGGCACCCGCGAGCGGCGCTCGCACCTCAGCGCGCCCCGGGTGCCCACCGTCGGGATCGACATCGGCGGCACCAAGGTGATGGCCGGCGTCGTCGACGCCGACGGCGTCATCCTGGAGAAGATCCGCACCGAAACGCCCGACAAGTCCAAGAGCCCCAAGGTCGTCGAGGACACCATCGTCGAGCTGGTCCTCGACCTGTCCGACCGCCACGACGTCCACGCGGTGGGCATCGGCGCGGCCGGCTGGGTCGACGCCGACCGCGCCACCGTGCTCTTCGCCCCCCACCTGGCCTGGCGCAACGAACCCCTGCGCGACGCCGTCTCGGCCCGTCTCGCCGTCCCCGTCCTGGTCGACAACGACGCCAACACCGCCGCCTGGGCCGAGTGGCGCTTCGGCGCCGGACGCGGCGAGGACCACCTCGTCATGATCACGCTCGGCACCGGCATCGGCGGCGCGATCCTGGAGGACGGCCAGGTCAAGCGCGGCAAGTACGGCGTCGCCGGCGAATTCGGCCACATGCAGGTCGTGCCCGGCGGCCACCGCTGCCCCTGCGGCAACCGCGGCTGCTGGGAGCAGTACAGCTCCGGCAACGCGCTGGTGCGCGAGGCCCGCGAGCTCGCCGCCGCCGACTCCCCGGTCGCGTACGGCCTCATCGAGCGCGTCGGCGGCAACATCCCGGAGATCACCGGACCGCTCATCACCGAGCTGGCCCGCGAGGGCGACGCCATGTGCGTCGAGCTGCTCCAGGACATCGGCCAGTGGCTCGGCGTCGGCATCGCCAACCTCGCCGCCGCGCTCGACCCCTCCTGCTTCGTCATCGGCGGCGGCGTCAGCGCCGCCGACGACCTGCTCATCGGCCCGGCCCGGGACGCCTTCAAGCGTCACCTCACCGGCCGCGGCTACCGCCCCGAGGCCCGTATCGCCAAGGCCCAGCTCGGCCCGGAGGCCGGCATGGTCGGCGCCGCCGACCTCGCCCGCCTCGTCGCGCGCCGCTTCCGCCGCGCGAACCGCCGCCGCCTGGAGCGCTACGAACGCTACGAGCGTTACGCCCAGGCCATCCGCTCCACCACCCAGGGACCCCAGTAATGACCCCGTCCGTGCCTCACCCGTCGCCGTCACCGGACGACGTGGGCAAACCCCCGGAGAACCGCGGCCACATGATCCGCCGCCGCTGGCTGACGGCGATCATCATCGTGCTGCTCATCGGCATCCCGGCGGGCTACCTGCTGATCTCCGCCGAGCAGAGCCGCGACAGCGGCAAGGACAAGGCGAAGGTGGCCTCCGCCACCGGCCTCACCGCGGGCTTCCCGTCCCGCATGACGCGCCGCATCTACGACGTCCCCGTCCCCAACGCGGGCCAGGAGGTCGCGTACTACGAGACGAACAACTGGAAGACCAGCAGGCTGTACGTCCAGTTCCGGACCGTGCCGCCGGACCTCGACTGGTTCCTCGCCGACCTGGGCGTCGACCGGTCCGCCCTCAAGAAGGGCAGGATCACGATCAGCGCCCGTGACGCCGAGGTCGCCGGCTGGACCCTCGACCCCGACCGCGCCTGGTCCGGCACCACGGTCGACCAGAAGAACCCGCAGCCCACCGTCGACATCACCGTCGACGAGACGGATCCGGCGCACCCCTTCGTCTACGTCGTCTCCACCGCCACCCCCTGACCCCGTGGGGCGGGCCCGCCCACCGGATCGCTAACCTGGAGCGAGTGAGCGACGAGACCGAACACAAGCCCCCGCAGACCTTGCAGCCCCTGCAGTACCGGTTCGACGGCCCCGAGGACGCCCCGGTCCTGATCCTCGGCCCCTCGCTGGGCACCACCTGGCACATGTGGGACCGGCAGATACCGGACCTGACCCGCCAGTGGCGCGTCTTCCGGTTCGACCTGCCGGGCCACGGCGGCGCTCCCGCGCACCCCGCCAGCTCCGTCAACGAGCTCGCCGAGCGCCTGCTGGCGACCCTCGACAGCCTCGGGGTGCAGCGCTTCGGGTACGCCGGCTGCTCCATCGGCGGCGCGATCGGCTCCGAACTGGCGCTGCGCCACCCGGAGCGGGTCGCCTCACTGGCCCTGGTCGCCGCGTCGCCCCGCTTCGGCACCGCCGACGAGTTCCGCCAGCGCGGTGTGATCGTACGGACCAACGGCCTGGAGCCGATGGCGGCCTCCGCGCCCGCCCGCTGGTTCACGCACGGCTTCGCCGCCGCGCAGCCGGCGATCGTCGAGTGGGCCGTCCAGATGGTCCGCACCACGGACCCCGGCTGCTACATCGCCGCCTGCGAGGCGCTGGCCGCCTTCGACATCCGGGTCGACCTGCGCCGCATCGGCGTTCCGACCCTCGTCCTGGTCGGCTCTGAGGACCAGGTCACCGGGCCCGCCGAGGCCCGCACCCTGGTCGCCGGCATTCCCGACGCCCGCCTGGCGCTGGTTCCCGGCGCGTCCCACCTGGCCCCGGTCGAGCAGCCCGCCGCCGTCACGGACCTGCTCGTACGCCACTTCTCCACCGCCTGGCAGGCCACCCCCGCCTCGACCACCGGCATGCAGGCGATCCAGGCGCCGCCCGTGATGCCGGCGATCTCCGCCCCCATCAGCCCGGTGGGGGAGATCGGCGCCGCCGCGCAGCCCGTCGCCGTACCGGAGCAGGGCGGTCGGCCCGACCCGTACGACGCCGGGCTCAAGGTCCGCCGCGAGGTGCTGGGCGACGCCCACGTCGACCGCGCCCTCGGCGACGCCGACGCCTTCACCGGCGACTTCCAGGAGCTGATCACCCGCTACGCGTGGGGCGAGGTGTGGACGCGCGAAGGACTCGACCGGCGTACCCGCAGCTGCGTCACGCTGACCGCGCTGGTCGCCGGCGGCCATCTGGACGAGCTGGCCTTCCACACCCGGGCCGCGCTGCGCAACGGCCTGACCCCGGCCGAGATCAAGGAAGTACTGATCCAGACGGCCGTCTACTGCGGCGTCCCCGCGGCGAACGCCGCGTTCAAGGTGGCCCGGGCGGTCATCCAGGAGGAGACCACACCGCAGACGTAGCAGGATGGCGGCGAGGAGGATGTCCCTGTGAAGCTGACCAAGAAGTCCCATGCCTGCGTCCGGCTGGAGAAGGACGGGCGGACGCTCGTCATCGACCCCGGCGACTTCAGCGAACGGGACGCGGCGGTCGGCGCCGACGTCGTCCTGGTGACGCACGAGCACCCCGACCACTTCGCCGAGGACCGGCTGAGGGCCGCTCTGGAGGCCGACCCGGGCGCCGAGATCTGGACCCTGCGCAGCGTCGCGGACCAGCTCTCGGCGGCCTTCCCCGGGCGGGTGCACACCGTCGGCCACGGCGACGCCTTCACCGCCGCGGGTTTCGACGTGCAGGTGTACGGCGAGCTGCACGCCGTGATCCACCCGGACATCCCGCGGATCACCAACGTGGGCTACCTCGTGGACGGTTCGGTGTTCCACCCCGGCGACGCGCTCACCGTCCCCGACCGGCCCGTCGAGACGCTGATGCTGCCGGTGATGGCGCCGTGGTCGAAGATCTCCGAGGTGATCGACTACGTGCGCGAGGTGAAGCCGAGGAGCGCCATCGACATCCACGACGCGCTGCTGACCGACCTCGCCCGGCCGATCTACGACCGCCAGATCGGCGGCCTGGGCGGCACCGACCACGGCCGTCTGACGCCGGGGGACTCCACCGAGGTCTGACCGGACGCCGGCTGTCGGACCCCGCCGATAGGCTGTCGGCATGCGTATCGCCACCTGGAACGTCAACTCGATCACCGCCCGGCTGCCCCGCCTGCTGGCGTGGCTGGAGAGCACCGGCACCGACGTGCTGTGCCTCCAGGAGGCCAAGACCACCTCCGAGGCGTTCCCCGCCGCGGAGCTGCGCGAGCTCGGCTACGCGTGCGCGGTCAACGCGACGGGCCGCTGGAACGGCGTGGCCGTGATCTCCAAGGCAGGCCTGGACGACGTCGTCGTGGGCCTGCCCGGCGGGCCCGACTACGAGGGCGTGCAGGAGCCGCGGGCGATCTCCGCGACGTGCGGCCCGGTCCGCGTCTGGTCGGTGTACGTGCCGAACGGCCGCGAGGTCGCCCACGACCACTACGCGTACAAGCTGCGCTGGCTGGACGCGCTCAACAAGGCCGTCGCCGAGGACGCCGCCGGGCAGCGGCCCTTCGCGGTCCTCGGCGACTTCAACATCGCGCCGACCGACGAGGACGTGTGGGACCCGTCGCTCTTCGTGGACTCCACCCACGTCACCCCGGCCGAGCGGGCCGCGCTCGCCGCGCTGCGCGACGCCGGGCTGCGTGACGTGGTGCCGCGCCCGCTGAAGTACGACCGCCCCTACACCTACTGGGACTACCGCCTGCTGGGCTTCCCGAAGAACAAGGGCATGCGCATCGACCTGGTCTACGGCAACGCCCCCTTCGCCGCGGCGGTCAAGGACAGCTACGTGGACCGGGAGGAGCGCAAGGGCAAGGGCGCGTCGGACCACGCGCCGGTCGTCGTGGACCTCGACGTCTGAGGGGTCCGGCCGGAGCGGGTCTCCGCGCGCCTGTGGTGAACATGGCGGGTCGAATGCGAGGCTGAGCGATATGAAGAACATCCCTTTCCTGGACACCTGGCTCAAGCGCCGTGGCCCGGCGCGCGGTACGGCGGTGGTCTGGCCGGGCGGAGACAGCGACACGGAAGGCCTGGCGGAACTGCTCGCCGAGTGCGAGCTGTTGCGCGTCAGGGCAGGGGATGCCGGACTCGAACTGGACGACTCCCCGGCCTCGTTGGAGGCCCTGGACCAGTTGACGCCCCGCTGGCGCGACGACCCCGAGGAGCTGCCCTGGCTGGGCAACGACGCGGGCCTGTACCTCGGGACTGTGATCGTGCGTACGGTCCCGGGCGCCGTGTGGCAGCTGTGGCCCAGTGGCCAGCCGGTGGTCCGGCTGGCCTCCGGACGCGAGATCAACGTGGTGGAGTTCGGTCTGGACTGGGCGGTCAACGGGGCGCCCGAGCTGTCGCAGGTCTACGCCGAGGTTTCGGAGCTCTGAGCCCCGCACTCTTTAGTGCGCCTTATGCCCCACTTTAGCGTGTCGTGTGCGAAGTCCCTTGTCGCGCTGGATAGTTTGCGCTGACCTCGACACAGCTGAGGAAAAGGGGGCAGCGGGAGGCGGCGTACACGAGGCGTTCCGCCGGCAAACTCGACGCGCCGGATCTCGACTACGATTTGCCGTTCATCCCCGTGGTGATGGTGATCTCGCCGATCCGCACCGGGATGTGCATGCCGCTCTCCTGGTTCGCCCAGTGGGTGGCCGAGCGGGAGAAGCGCAATCCCAGGACCGGGGCCGCGAAACGGGGCCCGGCCGAGGCGGACACGCTGCTGCCGGGCGTGCGTAGTACAACCAGGGCACAGGTCTGCCCGGCAGCAGCCGGAGATCACTTGTCGCGCAGTGGGACCGACACGTAGGACGGGTCGGACTCGGGTGACGAGAAGGTCAGCTGCGCGCCGGTCGGGTTGTGTTCGATGTAGAGCGGGTCGACGGTGTCGATCACCAGGGCCAGCCGGTGGCCTGCCGGAACGTCGTAGGCGGTGGAGAACAGCTCCAGGTCGACGGCGAACGGCTTGCCGGGTGTCCGGTCGTGGAAGGTGTACGGCGCGTTGCTGACCAGCTTGCCGAGGCCGAGCGGCCCCACGTCGTAGAGGTAGGCGACGAGGGTGCCGCTCTCCTTGGTGCTGGAGAGCGTGGTGTGGATCTTCGCCGTACCGCGCACCCGCTGCGTCTCGGCGTACCGCTCCGACTGCCAGACGGACGCGTAGGCGCGCGGCAGCAGCGGTACGGAAGCCATCGGCGGCAGTTTCAGGAACTGGTCGAGGGCGTTGGACAGCAGGACCGTCCCGCCGTTGGCCCCCGAGTCGACGTTCGCGCGGATGGATTTGGTGCCGCCCATGGCGATCTTCCGCTGGGTGGCGCCGACCGACTTCCAGTCGGCGTAGCCCTCGTACGCGCCGGTGGAGCGGGACTTGAGCTGGACCGGCTGCTCGGCGTCGATGCCGTTGGCCGCGCCGTTCAGGTGGTGGTCGAACCAGCGCCGGGCGTTGGTCCACACGTCGTTCGGCAGTCCCAGCAGGCCGGTGGCCTCGGCGGTGGCGTGGTCGCCGGGGCGCAGCTCCAGGCGCTTGGGGCCGGTGAGCTTCTCGTAGAAGTCGGCGTACTGGTTGGGCGGGAAGATGGTGTCGCCCCAGGCGTTGCCCAGCATGACCGCAGGGCCGCTGTCGTTGATCCGGTCGAGGTAGGTGGCGGGGGAGCGCACGCGCCCCCACTCGATCATGTCCTGCTCCTTGTCCAGGTTGGAGCCGAGGAAGTTCTTCATGGTCTGCTGGAGCTCGGCGCTGGGGCGGCCGGTGAGATAACCGGCGCCGCTGAGCAGTCCGGCGGCCTGCTGGTGCTGCGTACGGCCGCTGTAGATCGAGTCGATGAGGTCGGCCCAGCCGCTCAGCGCGACGACCGCCTTGACACGCTTGTCGTGCCCGGCGGCGAGGAGGCTGATCCCCGCGCCGTACGAGACGCCCGCCATGCCCACCTTCGCCGGGTCGGCCGGGGTGTTGGCGAGCGCCCAGTCGATGACCCGGGAGGCGTCGGCGACGTCCGGCGGGCCCGCGACCTCGATGTGGCCGCCGGACTGCCAGAAGCCGCGCGAGTTGTAACTGACCACGACGTAGCCGGAGTCGGCGAGCTTCCTGGCCTGGGCGACGTACTCGATCTGCGGCATCGCCCAGCTGGTCGGCAGCACGATCACCGGGTAGGTGCGGCTGCCGTCGGCGCCGGCCGGGGTGAAGACGTTGGCTTTGAGTACGACTCCGCCGTCGCCGGTGATGTCCACGAACCGGACGCCGGGGAGAGCGCCGGTCGCGGTCGCGGTCGCGTGCGGCTGCGCGGGGGCGGCCGCATGGGCTGTGGGAGCCACGCCTGCGGCGGTCCCGGCGAGCAGTACGGCGGCGGTGGCGGCGCCGGCCGTAGTGCCGCGCAGGGACATGTGGGGGTGTCTCACGGGTCACTCCTCACTCGTGTCAGTGCAAAGTGACCCGACGGTAACCTCCAGCCCTTACCGTTGGTAACTCCCCGGTAAGTTACGTCGGGGTAACAATTATTGGACGCCGTGTCAGTTGGGATTCCCGCCCAGGGCGCTCTTCGCCTGCCAGTCGGCCCAGGAGAGATTCCACTCGCCGTAGCCGTTGTTGGCGGCGATCGTGCCCTTGGCGTCCTCGCCGGTCACCTCGAACGGGTCGCCGACGTGCACGTGGCGGTAGATCCACGCGGCGTCCTCGTCGCTCATGCCGACACAGCCCGAGCTCTTGTTGGCCTTGCCGAAGTACGCCTTGTTCCAGGGCGCGGCGTGCGCGTACATCCCGGACCAGGTGAGCCGCATCGAGGAGTCCACCATCTTGTCGTACGCGTCGCCGAGGCCCACGGTCTCGGAGCGCATGTTGATCGTGCCCTCCTTGGCCATCAGGACGGCCGTGCCGCGCCACGAGGCCTTGTCGCCACCGGGCGTCCCGGCCGACATCGGCACGTCCTTCACCGTCTGCCCGTCGCGCGTCAGCCGCAGCCGGTGCCCGTCGAGGTCGACCTCGACGGCCTGCCGCTCGCCGACGGTGAAGTGCGTGGCGTAGTCGCGTACGAACCAGCCGCCCGCCGCGCCCGAGTCGACGCCGTTCAGGTCGGCCTTGAGGGAGACCTCCGTGCCCGGCTTCCAGTACTCCTTGGGGCGCCAGTCGACCCGGTCCCTGCCGGAGTAGTCCCGCATCCAGCCCCAGGAGCCCTCGGTGCCGTTCGAGGTGGTCACGTCGAGGTGCTTCTCGACGGCCGCCCTGTTCTTCACCGGGTGGTCGAAGACGACCGACAGCGGCTGGGCGACGCCGACCGTGGTCTTGTTGCCGGGGGCCAGGCTGAGCTTGTTGACCTTGTCGGGGGCCGCCGTGGTGAAGCCGGCCCGCGCGCTGCCCCCGTTGTCGTCCCGGGCGCGTACGGAGTACTCCGTGCCGGGGGCGGCCTCGCGGCCCGAGGTCCAGGACTTCCCGTCCGCGGACACCTTCCCGGGGAGCCTGCCGCCCTCGGAGTCGCGCACCGCGACCTCGCTCAGCCTGCCTTCGGTGATCTTCACCCGCACCGGTTCGCCGGCGTCGGCGTGCTTCCCGCGGAGGTTCACCGAGATCTCGGGGGACTTCGCGGACGGACCGGCCGCGTCGGCCTGGTCCGCCCCGCCGGCGGAGCAGGCGGTGAGGGCGACGCCGAGGGTCGCGGCGCCTGCCAGCAGGGTGCGGGTGCGGTGGCGGGGGTGCGTGGGGCTCGAGCGGATCAACTGGAAAACCTCCGGTGCGATGTCTGTCGTCCCGAAGAGTCGATTGAACAGGGAGCGGTTGCCCCAATGACGGAAAATCAGCCCAAATCGGCTGTGACAAATGACGCAGAAGGGAAGGACCAAGGCCCCCTGACAGCCGGATACGCGGTCTTGCCGGGGCCCGTCCACTCGGTCGACGTGAGCAGCGGCACAGCCTCACCTCCCGATCGGAGACGCCGTGGCCTCTCCCTTCGTACTGCCGCACACGCTGCTCGGCGACGGGCCCCACCGGGTCTTCGCCGTGCACGGCTGGCTCGCCGACCGCGACGCCTTCGCCCCCGTACTGCCGGACCTCGACACCCGGACCTTCAGCTACGCCGTGGCCGACCTGCGCGGATACGGCGAGGCCAGGCGGCAGCCCGGCCGGTACACCACGGCCGAGGGCGCGGCGGACCTGCTGGAGCTGGCCGACCGGCTCGGCTGGGACTCCTTCTCGCTCGTCGGACACTCCATGAGCGGCTCCGTCGTCCAGCGGGTACTGGCGCTCGCCGAGCTGCCGGGCGCGGGCCACTGTGCGATGGACGAGACGCCGCTCCAGCTGATCCGTACCGTCGAGGACTTCCTGCGCGCCTGAGCGCGCCGCGCCGGCTAGGCCGCCTCGGGGGAGGGGCGGGGCGCCGCCGGGACCGGCTCCCGCGCGGCGCGCGTCACGTCCGCGACCAGCTCAACCACGTCCGGGCCGTACGCCTCCGAATTGATCACCTTCAGCAGCAGGCAGAAGGAGCCGTTGGCGTGCTTGCGGGCCAGCTTCTCGTGGTTGCGGGCCAGGTAGCGGGTCGCGGCCTGGTTGGTGATGGCCCGCTGGCCGCAGAAGAGGAAGACGGGCCTGGCCCCCTGACGCGTCGTGAGGCGCGCCAGCAGGACGTACTCCGCCACGCCGGGGTCCAGCGGGTAGCGCTCGCCGCCTATGTGGAAGGCGGCCCGGTCGGGGCCCGGCGCGGCGTCCGTGTCGATCCGCACACCGGGCAGCAGGCTCTGCAGGTGGGCGGCCGTGCGCCGGTTCGACGCGGGGCCGCCGACGCAGAACTCGGTGCGCTCACCGATGCCTTGGCGCGCCGCGTCGTGGGACAGGATCTGCGCGTGCGCGCCGCAGTCCTTGACCACGGCGGCGAGTTCGAGGAGCGCGAAGACGTCGTACCGGTGGACGCCCTCGCCGCCCACCTCGCGGTTCACGACGAGCAGCGACTCGGAGTCCGCGGGCATGCCGAGGAACTCCTGCTTGCGGCGCAGCTTGCGCCGCCACAGGTACGTACGGGCGAGCCAGCCGAGTGAGGCGCTGATTCCGGCCGCGATCACGCCCAGCACGATGTTGCGTACGTCGTCGGTCATGGGGCGGCATGCTAGCGCCACGGCGCACCGGTGTTCGAGGGGGTCCTGACGCACGCGGCCGGCTGAAGTTACGCTGCGCGGACACGTGTTGACTGGAGGTACGCATGCGCCGCTCCACGGTACGAGTGCTGTCGTTCTGGGCCGTCGCGGCGGTGGTGGTGTCCGTGGGCGCCACCACCCCGTCCGCCGCTCCCGTCCCCGCGGCCTCACCGCCGCCACCCGTCAAGACTCCGGTCGCCGCCGGGTACGGAGGAGCGGTCGCGAGCGTCGACGCCGACGCGTCCGCCGCCGGCATCGAGGTGCTCCGGCGCGGCGGCAACGCGGTCGACGCGGCCGTCGCGACAGCGGCCGCGCTCGGCGTCACCGAGCCGTACTCGGCCGGCATCGGCGGGGGCGGCTACTTCGTCCACTACGACGCCGCGTCCCGCACCGTGCGCACGGTCGACGGCCGGGAGACCGCGCCGCTGAGCGCCGACCGGTCCCTCTTCCTGGAGGACGGCAAGCCCATCGCCTTCGACCAGGCGATGACGAGCGGCCTGAGCGTGGGCACCCCCGGCACCCCGGCCACCTGGGACACGGTCATCGACGCCTGGGGCACCAAGCCGCTGCGTACGCTGCTCGCCCCGGCCGAGAAGCTCGCCCGCGACGGCTTCACCGTCGACGCGACCTTCCGGTCGCAGACCGCCGCGAACGAGGCGCGGTTCCGGGACTTCCCGGCCACGGCGGACCTGTTCCTGCCGGGCGGCAAGCTGCCGGTGGTCGGGTCCCGGCTCAAGAACCCGGACCTGGCCCGCACGTACGAGAAGCTCGGCCGGGAGGGCGTCGGTGAGCTGTACCGGGGCGGCATCGCCCGCGACATCGTCCGTACGGTCCGCAGGCCACCGGTCGCCCCCGGCTCGACGCGGGTGGTGCGGGCCGGCGATCTGACGGCGAAGGACCTGCGCCGGTACGGCACGCTGAAGCAGGCGCCGACCAGGGTCCGGTACCAGGGGCTCGACGTGTACGGCATGGCGCCGTCGTCCTCGGGCGGCACCACGGTGGGGGAGGCGCTCAACATCCTGGAGCGCACCGACCTCTCGCCCGACGCGGCCAGCCGGGCGCGCTACCTGCACCGCTTCATCGAGGCGAGCCGGATCGCGTTCGCGGACCGGGGGCGGTGGGTCGGCGACCCGGCGTTCGAGGACGTGCCGGTGAAGGGCCTGCTGTCGCAGCGTTTCGCGGACGCGCGCGAGTGCCTGGTACGGGACGACACGGTGCTGGTGAGCCCCCTCGCGCCGGGCGACCCGCGCGCGCCGGGCGGCGGTGGCGGCTGCGGCCCGGCCGGGACGGCGGCGCCCACGACGTACGAGGGCGAGAACACGACGCACCTGACGACCGCCGACAAGTGGGGCAACGTCGTGGCGTACACCCTCACCATCGAGTCGACGGGCGGCAGCGGCATCACGGTGCCGGGGCGGGGGTTCCTCCTCAACAACGAGCTGACGGACTTCTCCTTCGCGCCCGCCAACCCGGCGGTGCACGATCCGAACCTGCCGGGGCCGGGCAAGCGCCCGCGCTCCTCGATGTCGCCGACGATCGTGCTGGAGGACGGGCGGCCGCTGCTGGCGCTCGGTTCGCCGGGCGGCGCGACGATCATCACGACGGTGCTCCAGACCCTGACGGGGCACCTGGACCGGGGGCTGCCGCTGGTCGACGCGATCGCGGCGCCCCGCGCGAGCCAGCGGAACGCGGCGACGACGGAGCTCGAACCGGGGCTGTGGAACGACCGGCCGCTGCGCGACGAGCTCGAAGCGCTCGGGCACGTCTTCAAGCTGAACCCCGAGATCGGCGCGGCGACCGGTGTGCAGCGGCTCCCGGACGGACGCTGGCTCGCGGCGGCGGAGCGGGAGCGGCGGGGCGGCGGCTCCGCGATGGTGGTCCACCCCGCCACCCGCTGACCCCCGGAGACGGCCTTTCGGCCACCGCCGGGTTGCCGGCGCGCCCCGCGCCGGCCCGGGAGGGAGTACGGGCGGGCGCGGCGGGGTGCGAGCGGGGCGGGAAGGTCCCGCCCCGCCGCCCCGCCTCACACCACCGTCAGCACCCGGGGCCCCGCGTCCGTGATCGCCACCGTGTGTTCGGC
>NZ_VBVX01000753.1 GCF_005981925.1 Streptomyces albidochromogenes | reverse complement strand
AACCTGCATACGTTGTAATGACTTCTAATGTTGAACGTGCCGCTGGATCCTGCTCAAATACCATTTTTATATCGTCTCTCATTCTTTTTAACAAGATCATTTCCTCCTCAATGATTGAACTACGTAAATACATAATTGAAGTACCTGCGAAATTAAATATCAAAAAAGCACCACTAACATACAAATTGTATTGTTAGAGGCGCTTCCGCACGGTTCCACTCTGAATTTAGCGAATAACATTAATAATATTGCGGGCGCTTCCAAATTATCAAGGAAACTAAGTCAACTTAATGCTCATCACTCTCATTATATATTTAATTCATTTTACGAAGGTGCATTCATTAATTTCTACGTTGTACTCACAGCAACCGTACACTCTCTGCATCGTATAAATTTAATTACTAATCCTTCGTTTTATATAAAATACTTTATTCATATTGTTGTAATTTGTTAATACAACTT
>NZ_VBVX01000088.1 GCF_005981925.1 Streptomyces albidochromogenes | reverse complement strand
TGCGCCACTTTCACTCCGTTGCGTTCCAGGCCCTGACCGGGCGGTACACCGTATCGGGTGGCTGTCGCCCGACGGAACGCAGTTTGCGGGCGCGCGGCCGCCCGGCGGGCGGGGCACCGGCGGCGCGCTCCTGGTGACGCTGGCGGCTCTCGCGGTCGCCTACTCCGCGACCGGCGACACCCTGGACCGGGCCATCGAGAGCGACGCGTACGACGACTCGTTCACCGCCGACGACGCGGTCCCCCTGATCGTCGCGTTCGTCGCGGTGTGCCTCGTCGCCGTACTGGCCATGGTGGTGGCCAACGCGGCCATCATGGCCGCCTGCCCCGCCGTCCTCCAGGACGCGGTGCTCGGCCGCCGTACGACGCTCGGCGCGGTGTGGCGGCGCGCCTGGGCCCGGGTGCCCGCCGTGATCGGCGCGATGCTGCTGCCCTGGCTCGTCGCGACCCTCGTCATGGGCATCTTCGTGGGCAGCTACGTCCTGCTGATCGTCTCGTTCGTGACGGACGAGACGTCCGTGGCCTGGGCCGTGGGCGGATTCGTCCTGATGCTGGCGTGCATACCCGTGGCGGTCTGGGTGTGGGTGCTGTTCAGCCTGGCCCCGGCGGCCGTGGTCTTCGAGTCCCAGCGGCCCGTCGCCGCGCTGCGCCGCTCGGCCGCGCTGGTGAAGGGCTCCTGGTGGCGGATCTTCGGCATCAGCATGCTGGCGTGGCTCATCGCCATGGTCGCGGGGTACATCGTGCAGTTCCCGCTCACCATCATCGGCATGATGACGAGCATGCCCGGCATGGCTTCGACGGGGTCCGATCCCGGCGTCGCCGAGGCGCTCGCCTCGATGGCCGGCTACCTCGTGTTCGTCATGCTCGGCAGCATCATCAGCCAGATCATCGCCACCACCTACCCCCAGGTGGTGACCGGTCTGCTCTACGTCGACCAGCGCATCCGCAAGGAGAACCTGGCCCCGGTCCTCGCCGAGGCGGCGGCCGCCCCGCACTGACACCCGGCGCGGCGCGAAGACTCCGGGCACCCGAGACGGCGAGGGGCCCCCGGCACACCGCCGGGGGCCCCTCGCCGTACCGCTCCTCGGATCTCCGGGAGACGCGCTGCCTGTCTCAGACGTTGAAGCCGAGCGCGCGCAGCTGCTCGCGGCCGTCGTCCGTGATCTTGTCCGGGCCCCACGGCGGCATCCAGACCCAGTTGATCTTGAGCTCGTTGACGATGCCCTCGGTCGCCGACTTCGCCTGGTCCTCGATGACGTCGGTCAGCGGGCAGGCCGCGGACGTCAGCGTCATGTCGAGCGTGGCGATGTTCGCGTCGTCGATGTGGATGCCGTAGATGAGGCCCAGGTTGACGACGTCGATGCCCAGCTCGGGGTCGACCACGTCGTACAGGGCCTCGCGGACCTCCTCCTCGGAGGCGGGCTTGGTCGTGACGCTCTCGGTCGGTGTCGCTGCGTTGTCGCTCATGCGGTCTTCCTCTCGGCGCCGTCGCCCAGTGCCTGGGCCGTCGCGTCCTTCCATGCCATCCAGCTCAGCAGGGCACACTTCACCCGAGCCGGGTACTTCGAGACACCGGCGAACGCGACCGCGTCCTCCAGCACCTCCTCCATCGCGTCGTCCGGCTCGATCTGGCCCTTGGACTGCATCAGCTCCAGGAAGGTCGCCTGGATCTTCTGCGCCTCGGCCAGCTCCTTGCCGACCAGCAGATCGTTCAGCACGGAGGCGCTGGCCTGGCTGATCGAACAGCCCTGGCCCTCGTACGAGACGTCGGCGACGGTCGCGCCGTCGTACTTCACGCGAAGCGTGATCTCGTCGCCGCACGTCGGGTTGACGTGGTGCACCTCGGCGTCGCCGTCCCGCAAGCCCCGCCCGTGCGGGTGCTTGTAGTGATCCAGGATGACTTCCTGGTACATCGAATCAAGCTTCACGATCCCCAGCCCTTAACCGAAGAAGTTCCGGACGTGCTCCAGGCCCTCGACCAGGGCGTCGACCTCGGCCGGCGTGGAGTACAGATAGAACGACGCTCGCGTGGTCGCAGGAATTCCGTACCGCAGGCAGACGGGCCGCGCGCAGTGGTGTCCGACCCGGACCGCGATGCCCAGCTCGTCGAGAACCTGGCCCACGTCGTGCGGGTGGATGTCGCCGAGCGTGAACGAGATCGTCGCGCCGCGGTCCTCGGCCGTCGTCGGGCCGATGATCCGCAGGCCCTCGACCTCCGAGAGGCGCTTGACGGCGTACTCGGTGATCGCGTGCTCGTGCGCGGCGATCTTGTCCATGCCGATCGCGGTGAGGTAGTCCACGGCCGCGCCGAGGCCGACGGCCTGGGCGATCGGGGGCGTACCGGCCTCGAACTTGTGCGGAGCGGGAGCGTACGTCGACGAGCTCATCGACACGGTCTCGATCATCTCGCCGCCGCCGAGGAACGGCGGAAGGTCCTCCAGCAGCTCCTGGCGTCCCCACAGCACGCCGATGCCGGTCGGGCCGACCATCTTGTGCCCGGTGAAGGCCACGAAGTCGGCCTGGAGCGCCTGTACGTCGAGCACCATGTGCGGCGCCGCCTGCGAGGCGTCGATGCACACCAGCGCGCCGACCTCCTGCGCGCGGCGGATGATCGTGTCGACCGGGTTGATCGTGCCCATGATGTTCGAGACCAGCGTGAAGGAGACGATCTTCGTCTTCTCGGTGATGATCTCGTCGATGTTCGACAGGTCGAGGCGGCCGTCGTCGGTGATGCCGAACCACTTCAGCTTCGCGCCGGTGCGCTGTGAGAGCAGCTGCCACGGGACGATGTTGGAGTGGTGCTCCATCTCCGTGATGACGATCTCGGTCTCGGCGTCCACGCGGTAGGGCTCGTCGGCCCAGCCCAGCATGTTCGCCACGAGGTTGAGCGACTCGGAGGCGTTCTTCGTGAAGATGACCTCGTCGCGGCTCGGCGCGTTGATGAAGGCGGCGACCTTGTCGCGGGCGCCCTCGTACAGCGCCGTGGCCTCCTCGGCGAGCACGTGAACGCCGCGGTGGACGTTGGCGTTGCTCTGCTCGTAGTACGCGTTCAGCGCGTCGAGGACCTGGCGCGGCTTCTGCGAAGTCGCCGCGTTGTCCAGGTAAACGATCTTCTTCCCGTCGTGGATCACACGATCCAGCAGGGGGAAGTCCTTGCGGATCGCCTCGGTGTCGAGAAGGCCCGGCAGCTGTGTCACGCGGTTACGCCACCCTTCGTGTACTCCTCGTAGCCCTCGGCCTCGAGCTTGTCGGCGAGCTCCGGGCCGCCGGACGCGACGATCTTGCCCTTGGCGAAGACGTGCACGAAGTCCGGCTTGATGTAGCGCAGGATGCGCGTGTAGTGCGTGATCAGCAGCGTGCCGACCTCGCCGCTCGCGTGGACGCGGTTGACGCCCTCGGAGACCTGGCGAAGGGCGTCGACGTCGAGGCCGGAGTCCGTCTCGTCGAGGATCGCGATCTTCGGCTGCAGGAGCTCCAGCTGGAGGATCTCGTGGCGCTTCTTCTCACCGCCGGAGAAGCCCTCGTTGACGTTGCGCTCGGCGAAGGCCGGGTCCATCTGGAGCTGCTCCATCGCGGACTTGACCTCCTTCACCCAGGTGCGCAGCTTGGGGGCCTCGCCGCGGATCGCCGTCGCCGACGTACGCAGGAAGTTGGAGACCGATACGCCGGGGACCTCGACCGGGTACTGCATGGCGAGGAACATGCCGGCGCGGGCACGCTCGTCGACGGACATCTCCAGGACGTCCTCGCCGTCAAGGGTGACGGTGCCGCTGGTGATCGTGTACTTCGGGTGACCGGCGATCGAGTACGCGAGGGTGGACTTGCCGGAGCCGTTGGGGCCCATGATGGCGTGGGTCTCGCCCTGCTTCACGGTCAGATCGACGCCCTTGAGGATCTCCTTGGTGGAGTTGTCGGCCTCGACGGAAACGTGCAGGTCGCGGATTTCAAGCGTTGCCATGGGTGTCTCAGGACTCCTGTGTGACGGAGACGAGCACATCGTCCCCTTCGATCTTGACGGGGTATACGGGGACGGGGCGCGTCGCGGGAAGGCCGGAAGGCTTGCCGGTGCGGAGGTCGAAGCTCGATCCGTGCAGCCAGCACTCGATCATGCAGTCCTCCACCTCGCCCTCCGAGAGGGAGACGTTCGCGTGCGAGCAGATGTCGTTGATCGCGTACACCTCGCCCTCGGTGCGGACGACGGACACCGGTGTGCCGTCGAGCTCCACCCGTTTCGGGGTGTCGTCCTCCAGCTCACTCAGCGCACAGGCTTTGACGAAGGCCATCAGACGGACGCCTCCAGCTCCGCGTCGATCTTGGCGAGGAGGCGCTCTTCGACGTCGGGCAGACCGATCTGCTGGACGAGCTCCGCGAAGAAGCCGCGGACGACCAGGCGGCGGGCCTCTTCGGCCCGGATACCGCGCGACATGAGGTAGAAGAGCTGCTCGTCGTCGAAGCGGCCGGTGGCCGAGGCGTGGCCGGCGCCGGCGATCTCACCGGTCTCGATCTCCAGGTTGGGCACCGAGTCGACCCGCGCGCCGTCCGTGAGGACCAGGTTGCGGTTCATCTCGTACGTGTCCGTGCCCTCGGCGGCGGCCTGGATCAGCACGTCGCCGATCCACACGGCGTGCGCGCCGTCGCCCTGGAGCGCGCCCTTGTAGGCGACGTTCGACTTGCAGTGCGGGGTGTTGTGGTCGACCAGGAGGCGGTGCTCCTGGTGCTGGCCCGCGTCGGTGAAGTACAGGCCGAAGAGCTCGGCCTCGCCGCCGGTGCCGGCGTACTGCACCTGCGGGTTGAGACGTACGAGATCGCCCCCGAACGTCACCACGACCGACTTGAACGAGGCGTCGCGCCCGATCCGCGCGTTGTGCTGCGAGACGTGCACGGCCGTGTCGTCCCAGTCCTGCACGGACACGACGGTCAGCTTCGCGCCGTCGCCGACGACGAAGTCGACGTTGGCGGCGAGCACGGCGTCACCGGTGTGGTCGATGACGACGACAGCCTCGGCGAAGGCGCCCAGCTCGACGACCTGGTGGCCGTAGGCCGTGCCGCCCTCGCCGTGGACGGCGATGCGGATGGGCTCGGTGAGGACGGCTTCCTTGGGCACCGAGACGACCGAGGCCTTCTCGAAGGAGCTGTACGCCTGGGCGGCGACCCGGTCCACCGGGGTGCCGGCCCTGCCGAGCCGCGCGTCCGTGCGGTCCACCGTCTCGACGGTGACGCCCTCGGGGGCGGTCACCTCGACGGTGAGGACGCCGCCGGCCTCGGCGGTGCCGTCGTGCAGCCCGCGCAGGCGCTCCAGCGGCGTGAACCGCCACTCCTCCTCGCGGCCGTGCGGCACGGGGAAGTCCGCCACGTCGAAGGACGGCGGGGCGCTCATGCGCGTGGCGACGGTGGAATCGGCGGCCACCGCGATCGTGCCGGCGGTGGTGGAACCCACCGGGATGTTCTGAGCCTCAGCCATGGCTGTCGTAGTGCTCTCTCTCTGGGTCGAAAGTCAGTCGCTGCGGGGGTACGGGGCCTTAGCCGACCGAACCCTCCATCTGCAGCTCGATCAGCCGGTTGAGCTCCAGCGCGTACTCCATCGGCAGCTCCTTGGCGATCGGCTCGACGAAGCCGCGGACGATCATCGCCATGGCCTCGAACTCGGTCATGCCGCGGCTCATCAGGTAGAAGAGCTGGTCCTCGGAGACCTTGGAGACGGTCGCCTCGTGGCCCATGGACACGTCGTCCTCGCGCACGTCCACGTACGGGTACGTGTCGGAGCGGGAGATCGTGTCGACGAGCAGCGCGTCGCACAGGACGTTGGACTTCGAGCCCGGTGCGCCCTCGCCGATCTCGACGAGACCGCGGTAGGAGGTGCGGCCGCCGCCTCGCGCCACCGACTTGGAGACGATGTTGGAGGAGGTGTTCGGCGCCATGTGGACCATCTTGGAGCCGGCGTCCTGGTGCTGGCCCTCGCCCGCGAAGGCGATCGACAGGGTCTCGCCCTTGGCGTGCTCGCCCATCAGGTAGACGGCCGGGTACTTCATCGTCACCTTGGAGCCGATGTTGCCGTCGACCCACTCCATGGTCGCGCCCTCGTACGCCACGGCGCGCTTGGTGACCAGGTTGTAGACGTTGTTCGACCAGTTCTGGATGGTCGTGTAGCGGCAGCGGCCGCCCTTCTTGACGATGATCTCCACGACGGCGCTGTGCAGCGAGTCGGAGGAGTAGATCGGGGCGGTGCAGCCCTCGACGTAGTGGACGTACGCGTCCTCGTCGACGATGATCAGCGTCCGCTCGAACTGGCCCATGTTCTCCGTGTTGATGCGGAAGTAGGCCTGGAGCGGGATGTCGACGTGCACACCCTTGGGTACGTAGATGAACGAGCCGCCGGACCACACGGCCGAGTTCAGCGAGGCGAACTTGTTGTCGCCGACCGGGATGACCGTGCCGAAGTACTCCTGGAAGAGCTCCGGGTGCTCCTTCAGCGCGGTGTCGGTGTCGAGGAAGATGACGCCCTGCTCCTCCAGATCCTCGCGGATCTGGTGGTAGACGACCTCGGACTCGTACTGGGCCGCGACACCGGCCACCAGGCGCTGCTTCTCCGCCTCGGGGATGCCGAGCTTGTCGTACGTGTTCTTGATGTCCTCGGGCAGGTCCTCCCAGGACTCCGCCTGCTTCTCCGTGGAGCGCACGAAGTACTTGATGTTGTCGAAGTCGATGCCCGACAGGTCGGAGCCCCAGGTGGGCATGGGCTTCTTGCCGAACAGCTTGAGGCCCTTGAGCCGCAGCTTCAGCATCCACTCGGGCTCGTTCTTCTTCGCCGAGATGTCGCGTACGACGTCCTCGGAGAGACCGCGCTTGGCCGCGGCGCCGGCCGCGTCGGAGTCGGCCCAGCCGAATTCGTACGTACCCAGGCCCTCGAGTTCGGGGTGGGCAGTCTCCGTGGGGAGAGTCATGCGGGGTTCCTCCCGGCCGTACTTGCAGATGCTGAATGGGTGTTCTTGGGGACAAACGTCGTGCATACGCCGTCGCCGTGGGCGATGGTCGCCAGCCGCTGCACATGGGTTCCGAGCAGTTCGGAGAAGAACTCGGTCTCCGCCTCGCACAGCTGCGGGTACTGCTCGGCGACGTGGGCGACTGGGCAGTGGTGCTGGCAGAGCTGCTCTCCGACCGGTGCGTTTCGCGCCGTGGCAGCGTACCCGTCGGCCGACAAGGCCCTGGCAAGCGCCTCGGTGCGGTCCTCGGGATCGGCGGCCTCGACCGCCGCGCGGTACGCCCCTGCCTGGGCGGCGAACCGTGCGCGGGCGAACGCGGCGACGGCCGCCTCGCCCTTCTCGCCGCCACCGGCCGCCTGAGCGATCCAGTGCAGGGCGTCGGCGGCGAGCTGGTCGTAGGACTGGTCGAAGGCGTCCCGGCCGCAGTCGGTGAGCGCGAAGACCTTGGCGGGCCTGCCCCGGGTCCTGGTGCCGTACACGCGCTGCTCGCGGGGCTCGACGACGTTCTCGGCGACGAGCGAGTCGAGGTGGCGGCGGACGGCGGCCTGGGTGAGCCCGAGGCGCTTCGCGAGATCGGCGGCGGTGGACGGGCCGTGGTCCAGGACGGACCGCGCGATCCGGTTGCGCGTCGAGCGCTCACCGGTCGCGAGCTCCTCCTGGGGAGGCTCAGTCGAACTCACACCGTATTTCACAACGCCATTGTTGCGTAATTCCCGAGAGCGTGACAACCCGCGTCCTGATCAAGGTCCGGTGGGCTGCATCACTTAGGTATACCTAATCTGACCTGCGGAAATGATCAAACGGGCGCCCGCGGACGCCGTGCGCCCGGCTCGGGACCGGGCGTGGACAGAACGGATGTTCCGGTCACTCCGACCAGGTTGACCAGCGGCTTTCCCGCCTTGACCGGAGCCCCCGGACGCCACCCCCGGGGCCCTCTCTAGACTTCCCGGCATGAGAAGCGAGACCGTCCAGGTCGCCGTCCAGATCGCAGGACTGGTCAAGCGGTACGGATCCAAGACCGCCGTCGACGGGCTCGACCTGTTGGTCCGCCCGGGCGTGGTCACCGCCGTTCTCGGCCCGAACGGGGCCGGCAAGACCACCACGATCGAGACGTGCGAGGGCTACCGCAGGCCGGACTCCGGGACCGTCCGCGTCCTCGGCCTCGACCCGGTCGCCGACGCGGCCGAGCTGCGCCCCCGGATCGGCGTGATGCTCCAGTCCGGCGGCGTCTACTCGGGGGCCCGGGCCGACGAGATGCTGCGCCACGTGGCGAAGCTGCACGCCCACCCGCTGGACGTCGACACGCTGATCGAGCGCCTCGGCCTCGGGAGCTGCGGCCGTACGACGTACCGGCGGCTCTCCGGCGGACAGCAGCAGCGGCTCGCGCTGGCGATGGCCGTGGTGGGCCGCCCCGAGCTGGTGTTCCTGGACGAGCCGACCGCCGGCCTCGACCCGCAGGCCCGCCGGTCCACCTGGGAACTCGTACGCGAACTCCGCGCGGACGGCGTCAGCGTCGTCCTGACCACCCACTTCATGGACGAGGCCGAGCAGCTCGCGGACGACGTCGCCATCATCGACAACGGCAGGGTGATCGCCCAGGGCAGCCCCGAGGAGCTGTGCCGCGGCGGAGCCGAGAACACCCTGCGCTTCACCGGGCGCCCCGGCCTCGACATCGCGTCCCTGCTCAAGGCGCTTCCCGTGGACACCCTGGCGGCCGAGCTGACGCCGGGCACCTACCGCATCACCGGCAAGGTCGACCCGCAGTTGCTGGCCACCGTCACCTCCTGGTGCGCGCAGCACGGCGTGATGCCGGACGGCATCTCCGTCGAGCGGCACTCCCTGGAGGACGTCTTTCTCGAGCTGACCGGTAAGGACCTCCGCTCATGAGCATCGGCACGTACACCCCGCGCCCCGGAGCGGCCCCGCTGCCCCGGATGATCGCGGCGCAGACCGTCCTCGAGACGAAGATGCTGCTGCGCAACGGCGAGCAGCTGCTGCTCACGGTGGTCATCCCGGCGCTGCTGCTGGTGCTCTTCTCCTCCGTCGACATCATCGACACCGGCGCCGGTCCGGCCGTCGACTTCCTGGCCCCCGGCGTCCTGGCGCTCGCCGTGATGTCGACCGCCTTCACCGGGCAGGCCATCGCGACGGGCTTCGAGCGCCGGTACGGCGTCCTGAAGCTGCTCGGCACCTCTCCGCTGCCCCGCTGGGCCCTGATGACGGCCAAGACCCTGTCCGTGCTCGTCACCGAGGTGCTGCAGGTCGTCCTGCTGACGGCGATCGCGTTCGGTCTCGGCTGGTCCCCGCAGGGCAGCCCGTTCGCCGTGCTCCTCCTCCTGGTGCTCGGCACGGCGGCCTTCTCCGGACTCGGCCTGCTGATGGCCGGCACGCTCAGGGCGGAGGCGACGCTGGCCGCCGCGAACCTCGTCTTCCTGCTGCTCCTGGTGGGCGGTGGCGTGATCGTGCCGCTCGACGAGTTCCCGGACGCGGTGCGCTCGCTCCTCGGGCTGCTGCCGATCGCGGCCCTGTCGGACGGCCTGCGGGACGTGCTCCAGCAGGGTGCGGCGATGCCCTGGGGCGATCTCGGCGTCCTGGCCGCGTGGGCGGCACTGGGTCTGGGCGCGGCCGCCCGTTTCTTCCGGTGGGAGTAAGGAACGCCCCGTTTCGGGACCCCCTCGTGAATTCCCGCACAAGCCCCGTCCTACGATGGTTCCCGTGTTGACCCCCCTCGCCCTCATCGCGCGGCGCTGGACGCCCACCCCCCGTACGCTCCGGCGCGCCGCGCTCTCCGCCGTCGTGATGACCGTCTTCATCATCGTCACCGGCGGAGCGGTGCGCCTGACCGGATCCGGCCTCGGCTGCGACACCTGGCCCAAGTGCACCGACGAAAGCCTCTTCGCGACGCCCGAGCAGGGCCTGCACGGCGCGATCGAGTTCGGCAACCGCATGCTGACCTACGTCCTGTCGGCGGCGGTGGGCTGGGCGATCATCGCCGCGCGGTCCACGAAGCCGTGGCGGCGCGGTCTCACCCGCCTCGCCTGGGTCCAGTTCTGGATCGTGATGGGCAACGCCGTCCTCGGCGGCATCACGGTCTGGGCGGGCCTGAACCCGTGGACCGTCGCCGGTCACTTCCTCCTCGCCAACGCCCTGCTCACGGTCGCCGTGATCACCTGGCAGCGCACCCGCGAGGGCGACACCGCGCCCCGCCCGCGCGTCCCGCGCCCCGTCCGCAAGCTGTCCTGGGGGCTGCTCGTCACCTCGGCCCTGGTGATCGCCCTGGGTACGACCGTGACCGGCTCGGGCAAGCACGCCGGTGACAGCAGCGACGTACCGCGCATGCCGTGGGACTGGGCCGACGCGGCCCACCTGCACGCCGCGGCCGCCTGGGTGGTCTGCGCGCTCGCCGTCGCCATGTGGCTGGTGCTGCGCGTGGTGGACGCCCCGGACGACACCCGGGCGCGCGCCCGCGACCTGCTGATCGTGCTGCTCGCTCAGGGCGGCATCGGGTACGTGCAGTTCTTCACCGGAGTGCCCGAGATCCTGGTCGGGGCCCACATGCTCGGCTCGTCGCTGATGTGGGTCGCGGTGCTGCGCCTGGCGCTGAGCCTGCGCGAGCGTCCGCTGGAAACGCCGCCGGCGCTGCCCGTCCAGCCCGGCTCAGCGGTGTCCGCCGCCGTCTGAGGGGTCCTCGGGCAGTCCGTAGACGCGGCGGGCGTTGCCCGCCGCGACCATGGCGGCGACCCGCTCGGCGTCCACCCGCGACCAGGCGCCGTCGCCGACCCAGCCGCCGAGCACCCGGCCCAGCGCCTCCCGGAACAGCCGCGCTCCCACGACGTGCAGCTCGGGCAGGCCGCGCGCGCCGCTGGAGAAGAGCAGCTTCCCGAAGGGCGCGAGCTCCAGGATCTCCGCGAGCACGGCCGCCGCCCGCGCCCCCGTGTGCGCGAGCGCGGGGCCGAGGTCGGCGTACACGTGCGGGAAGACGCTCGCCAGATGCGCGGCGTGCCGGTGGTACGGATAGCCGTGCAGCAGCACCAGGTCCGTGCCGAGGCCCGCGGTCGCCGCGGCGAAGTCGGTGAGCAGCGCCGGGTCCGTCCGGTCGATGCGCTGACCGGGGCCGGCCGTCCCCGCCTGGAGTTGCAGCGGCAGCCCGGAGGCCACGGCGACCCACAGCAGGTGCCGCAGCACCACGGGATCGGTGAGCGCGGCGCCGGCCCGCCGCCCGGCCAGCCAGCGCCCCACCGCGCCGCGCACCTCGCCGGGCCCCGGCGGGTGCGACGCGAGGGCGAGTCCGTGCCGTACGCCGGCCACCGAGGTGAACGCCACGGCGGAGCCCGCCGCGCTGTGGACGGCCTCGGCGAGGTTGGCGAGGAAGCCTTCGACGGTGCCCGAGGTGTCGGCGACCTGCTCGGCGAGGAGTTCCAGGCGCACGATCTCACGGGCCTGGGCATCGCCCGCGGCGGCGATCTCGACGGGCCCGGTGAGGTCGCCGGGCAGGCCGGTGTCCACCAGATAGGTGGAGATGCCGCTGCCCCGCAGCAGCCTCCTGCCGGTCTCCAGCACGCCGAGTTCCCTGCGGCGGGCGAGGTAGCGCGCCGGCGGGCAGTGCGGTTCGAGGCCGAGCAGCGGCGGGCACCAGCGGCGGACCGCGAAGCCGGTCTGGGTGTCGAAGAACGTGGTGCCGGACGCGGGGGGCGCGGGGGTCCTGCCGAGGTAGGTCTCGAAGGTGCCGAGGCCCAGCTCCGTACGGAGCACTCCGTGGCAGTACTGGTCCACCAGGGAAGGCGTTTCGATCATCCGGGGCTCCTGTGGTGGACGTGCTTCCACAGGTTCTAACGGGTGACCCCCGCGTCAGGTGTTGCTAGGCGGACGGCTGAGCACTCCGGGCCGGTGCGTCGGCCGGGCCGTTGGACGGGCCGCCGACCTGGATCCCGGCCATCCGGGTCCACTCGTACGGGCCCGTGCGCACCTTGGCGGCGAAGTCGCCGTCGAAGGACTCGTGCAGGGTGATCCCGGCCTTCTCCGCGGCGCCCCGCGCGACCTCGTGGGTCGGGGCGACGAGGTCGCCCCAGCCGCCGTCCTCGCCGACGAGCACGATCCGGGTGCCCATCTGGCCGATGTAGGCGAGCTGCCCCTCGGCGCCGCCGTGCTGCTTGGCGAAGGCGGTGATCTCCTTGGCGAGCTTCGCCACCTTGCGCTCTGCCTGCTTCGTGTCTGCCATGACGCCGATGCTACCGACGGGTAGCCCAGCGGTCCACAGCCGGACGGCCTACCGCAGGAAGGGGTCCACCGCCACCGCGACGAACAGCAGCGAGACGTAGGTGATGGACCAGTGGAACAGCCGCATCTCCTTGAGCTTGCCGCCGGTGATGCCGGACTTCGCGCGGGCCTGGAGCCCGTGCGCCTCCTTGAGCCACCAGCCGCCGGCCACCAGGGCGACGGAGGTGTAGAACCAGCCGGTGTAGCCCATGGGGGTCAGCAGCAGCGAGACGCCGACCATCACCCAGCTGTACGCGACGATCTGGCGGGCCACGACCTTGTTGGAGGCGACGACGGGGAGCATCGGAACGCCCACCCGCGCGTAGTCGTCCTTCACCTTCATCGACAGCGGCCAGTAGTGCGGCGGCGTCCAGAAGAAGATGACCATGAACAGCACGACGGCGGCCCAGGACATCGAGTTCGTGACGGCGGACCAGCCGATGAGGACCGGCAGGCAGCCCGCGATGCCGCCCCAGACGATGTTCTGCGCGGTGCGCCGCTTGAGGATCATCGTGTAGACGACGACGTAGAACAGGAGCGCGCCGAGCGACAGGGCGGCGGACAGCCAGTTGACGAGCAGTCCGAACCAGAGCGTGGAGATCACGGCCAGGCCGATGCCGAAGACGAGGCATTCCGCCGGGCTCACCATGCCGGTGACCAGTGGACGCTGCGACGTGCGGTCCATCAGCGCGTCGATGTCGCGGTCGATGTACATGTTCAGCGCGTTGGCGCCGCCGGCCGACAGGTAGCCGCCGAGGCAGGTCACCAGCACCAGCCACAGGTCGGGCACACCCTGCTCGGCCAGGAACATCACCGGGACGGTGGTGATCAGCAGCAGTTCGATGATCCGAGGCTTGGTCAGTGCCACGAACGCTTTGACCCGGGCTCCGAACGGCCGATGGCCCCCCGGGCTGGGAGTCAAGGCGACCCCTGCGGGTCGGGACTCGACGGCCGTCACGCACACCCCTGACAGAGAAATCCAGCAAGCTCCGGGCGTGAAGGCCCGGTAAAGACTTGCGCGTACCACGCCACTCTAGACGTTGCCCGGACACCGATCTCCGCCGGGGTCGGCTCGTGTTGAGTACCGCCGGGGGCGGGCCCGTACATACAAGGTGAACTCCGGGAGGCGAAGTCTCCCACCCGCCCGCAGGCTCGCCCGTGTCCGCTTTTGTCCGAGGCCGTCCAAGCCTCGGACTCGAAGAAACGCGTGTTCTCGCGGGGGTAGGCTCGACTACGCCCGGTGCGCTACCAGTCGCCGGGATTCGACATGTGGAGAGGAGCCCTGACTCAGGGTGAGCACCAAGCCGACCACCACAGATCTCGAGTGGACCGAATTGGACCAGCGGGCTGTCGATACCGTCCGCGTCCTGGCCATGGATTCCGTACAGAAGGTCGGCAACGGCCACCCTGGTACGGCCATGAGCCTCGCCCCGGCCGCGTATGTGCTGTTCCAGAAGCTGATGCGGCACGACCCCAGTGACGCGAACTGGACCGGCCGCGACCGTTTCGTCCTCTCACCCGGTCACTCCAGCCTGACGCTCTACATCCAGCTCTACATGGCCGGCTACGGCCTGGAGCTGGACGACCTGAAGGCGTTCCGCACCTGGGGCAGCCTGACGCCGGGTCACCCCGAGCACGGGCACACGACCGGCGTGGAGACCACCACGGGCCCGCTGGGCCAGGGCATCGCCAATGCCGTGGGCATGGCGATGGCCGCCCGCTACGAGCGCGGTCTGTTCGACCCGGAGGCCGCCGAGGGCGCCTCCCCGTTCGACCACACCATCTGGGCGATCGTCTCCGACGGCGACCTGGAGGAGGGCATCTCGGCCGAGGCGTCCTCGCTCGCGGGCCACCAGAAGCTCGGCAGCATCGTCGCCCTGTACGACGACAACCACATCTCGATCGAGGGCGACACCGAGACCGCCTTCTCCGAGGACGTGCTCAAGCGGTACGAGGCGTACGGCTGGCACGTGCAGCGCGTCGAGCAGAACGCCAACGGCGACTTCGACGTCAAGGCCCTGTACGCGGCCCTGAAGGCGGCGCAGGACGAGACCGAGCGCCCGTCGATCATCGCGGCGCGCACGATCATCGCCTGGCCCGCCCCGAACGCCCAGGGCACCGAGGCCTCGCACGGCTCGGCGCTGGGCGAGGAGGAGATCGCGGCCACCAAGCGCGTGCTGGGCTTCGACCCCGAGCAGCACTTCCAGGTCGACGACGACGTCTTCGCGCACGTCCGCAAGGCCGCCGAGCGCGGCCGCGAGGCGCACGCCGCCTGGGACAAGCAGTTCCAGGAGTGGCGCAACGCCAACGCCGAGCGCGCCGCCACGTTCGACCGCATCGCCGCGGGCGAGCTGCCCGAGGGCTGGGAGAAGTCGCTCCCCGTCTTCGAGCCCGGCAAGGCCGTCGCGACCCGTGCCGCCTCCGGCAAGGTCCTCCAGGCGCTCGGCGCGGTCATCCCCGAGCTGTGGGGCGGCTCCGCCGACCTCGCCGGCTCCAACAACACGACGATCGACAAGACGTCGTCGTTCCTGCCCGTCGGCAACCCGCTGCCCGAGGCGAACCCGTACGGACGCACGGTCCACTTCGGCATCCGCGAGCACGCCATGGGCTCGACGATGAACGGCATCGCGCTGCACGGCAACACCCGCATCTACGGCGGCACCTTCCTGGTGTTCTCCGACTACATGCGCCCCGCCGTCCGCCTCGCCGCGCTGATGAAGCTGCCCGTGACGTACGTCTGGACGCACGACTCCATCGGCCTGGGCGAGGACGGCCCGACGCACCAGCCGGTCGAGCACATGGCCGCGCTGCGCGCCATCCCCGGCCTGAACATGGTCCGCCCGGCCGACGCCAACGAGACGGCGATCGCCTGGCGCGAGATCCTCCGCCGCCACGACGCTCCGCACGGCCTGGCGCTGACCCGCCAGGGTGTGCCGACGTACGAGGCGAACGAGGACGCCGCGCGCGGCGGTTACGTCCTGTTCGAGGCCGAGGGCGGCCAGCCGCAGGTCGTGCTGATCGGCACCGGCTCCGAGGTCCAGCTCGCCGTCGAGGCGCGCGAGCAGCTCCAGGCGGCCGGAATTCCGACCCGTGTGGTGTCGATGCCCTCGATCGAGTGGTTCGAGGAGCAGGACCAGGGGTACCGCGACAGCGTGCTGCCGCCGTCCGTCAAGGCCCGTGTCGCGGTCGAGGCGGGCATTGCCCTGACCTGGTACCGGTACGTCGGCGAGGCCGGCCGCATCGTCTCGCTGGAGCACTTCGGCGCTTCCGCGGACGCCAAGGTGCTCTTCCGGGAGTTCGGCTTCACCGCGGACGCGGTGACGGCCGCCGCCCGGGAATCCCTGGCTGCCGCAGCGCGCTGACGCCGGTATATACGACAAGTAGGAGATGCAACTCTCATGACAGACGCACTCAAGCGCCTCTCCGACGAAGGCGTCGCGATCTGGCTTGACGACCTTTCGCGCCAGCGGATCACGTCCGGCAACCTCGCCGAGCTGATCGACCAGCAGCACGTCGTGGGCGTCACGACCAACCCTTCGATCTTCCAGAAGGCGATCTCCGAGGGCCACGGTTACGACCAGCAGCTCGGCGACCTCGCCGCCCGCGAGGTCACGGTCGAAGAAGCCATCCGCATGATCACGACGGCTGACGTGAGGGACGCCGCCGACATCCTGCGGCCGGTGTTCGACGCGACCGGCGGCCAGGACGGCCGGGTGTCGATCGAGGTCGACCCCCGCCTGGCGCACAACACCCGGGCGACCACGGCCGAGGCCAGGCAGCTCGCCTGGCTGGTGGACCGCCCGAACACCCTGATCAAGATCCCGGCCACCAGGGCGGGCATCCCGGCGATCACCGAGACCATCGGTCTGGGCATCAGCGTCAACGTGACGCTGATCTTCTCGCTGGAGCGCTACCGCGAGGTCATGGACGCCTACCTGGCCGGTCTGGAGAAGGCGAAGGCCGCGGGCCTGGACCTTTCGAAGATCCACTCGGTGGCGTCGTTCTTCGTGTCCCGTGTGGACAGCGAGATCGACAAGCGTCTCGACGGCATCGGCACGGACGAGGCCAAGGCCCTCAAGGGCAAGGCCGCGCTGGCCAACGCCCGGCTGGCGTACCAGGCGTACGAAGAGGTCTTCAGCAGCGACCGCTGGGCCGCTCTGGACAAGGCCAACGCCAACAAGCAGCGTCCGCTGTGGGCCTCGACCGGCGTCAAGGACCCGGCGTACAAGGACACCCTGTACGTCGAGGACCTGGTCGCCCCCGGCACGGTGAACACCATGCCCGAGGCGACCCTGGAGGCCACCGGCGACCACGGGCGGATCTCGGGCAACACGATCGCCGGCACGTACGAGCAGGCGCGCGCCGAGCTCGACGCCGTCGAGAAGCTCGGCATCAGCTACGACGACGTGGTGCAGCTGCTCGAGGACGAGGGCGTCGACAAGTTCGAGGCGTCCTGGAACGACCTGCTCAAGTCGACCGAGGCGGAGCTCAAGCGCCTCGCCCCTTCGGAGGGCTAAACATTGTCCAGCAGCAATCCGCTGCGTGACGCTCAGGACCGGCGGCTCCCGCGTATCGCGGGGCCGTCGGGCCTGGTCATCTTTGGCGTCACGGGCGATTTGTCACGTAAAAAGTTGATGCCTGCCGTCTACGACCTGGCCAATCGCGGCCTGCTGCCGCCGGGCTTCTCGCTCATCGGCTTCGCCCGCCGCGACTGGGAGAACGAGGACTTCGCCCAGGTCGTCCACGACGCCGTCAAGGAGCACGCCCGTACCCCCTTCCGCGAGGAGGTCTGGCAGCAGCTCATCCAGGGCATGCGGTTCGTCCAGGGAAACTTCGACGACGACAACGCCTTCGAGACGCTGAAGTCGACGATCGCGGAACTCGACAAGGCCCAGGGCACCGGCGGCAACTTCGCCTTCTACCTGTCCGTGCCGCCGAAGTTCTTCCCCCAGGTCGTCCAGCAGCTCAAGAAGCACGGACTGGCCGACCAGAAGGAGGATTCCTGGCGCCGGGCCGTCATCGAGAAGCCCTTCGGGCACGACCTCGCCTCCGCGCAGGAGCTCAACCGGATCGTCCACGAGGTCTTCCCGGCCAACGAGGTCTTCCGGATCGACCACTACCTGGGCAAGGAGACGGTCCAGAACATCATGGCGCTGCGGTTCGCCAACCAGATGTTCGAGCCGCTCTGGAACCGGTCGTACGTCGACCACGTGCAGATCACCATGGCCGAGGACATCGGCATCGGCGGCCGCGCCGGCTACTACGACGGCATTGGCGCCGCCCGTGACGTCATCCAGAACCACCTGCTCCAGCTCCTCGCGCTGACCGCCATGGAGGAGCCCGCCTCCTTCGAGGCCGACGCGCTGGTGGCCGAGAAGACCAAGGTGCTCGGCGCGGTCAAGCTGCCGAAGGACCTGGGCCGCGAGACGGTGCGCGGGCAGTACGCCGCCGGCTGGCAGGGCGGCGAGAAGGCCGTCGGCTACCTCCAGGAAGAGGGCATCGACCCCAAGTCGAAGACCGACACCTACGCCGCGGTCAAGCTGGAGATCGACAACCGCCGCTGGGCCGGCGTCCCGTTCTACCTGCGTACGGGCAAGCGCCTCGGCCGCCGCGTCACCGAGATCGCGGTCGTCTTCCAGCGCGCTCCGCACTCCCCCTTCGACCACACGGCCACCGAGGAGCTCGGGCAGAACGCCCTGGTCATCCGCGTCCAGCCGGACGAGGGCGTCACGGTCCGGTTCGGCTCGAAGGTGCCGGGGACCGCGATGGAGGTGCGGGACGTGTCGATGGACTTCGCGTACGGCGAGTCCTTCACCGAGTCCAGCCCCGAGGCGTACGAGCGCCTGATCCTGGACGTGCTGCTCGGCGACGCCAACCTCTTCCCGCGTCTGGAGGAGGTCGAGCAGTCCTGGCGGATCCTCGACCCGATCGAGGAGTACTGGGACAAGCACGGCAAGCCCGCGCAGTACCAGGCCGGTACCTGGGGCCCGGTCGAGGCGGACGAAATGCTCGCACGAGACGGACGGAGCTGGCGTCGGCCATGAAAATCGACCTGACGGACACCACGTCCAGCAAGATCAACAAGGCTCTGGTCCAAGGCCGCCGCGCCATCGGCACACCGGCCGTGGGCATGGTCCTGACGCTGGTCATCGTCACCGACGAGGAGAACGCGTACGACGCGCTCAAGGCGGCCAACGAGGCCTCCCGCGAGCACCCCTCGCGCACCCTCGTCGTCATCAAGCGGGTCTCGCGCTCGCCCCGGGACCGCGCCAAGGCGCGTCTCGACGCCGAGGTGCGGGTGGGCACGGCGGCGGGCACCGGCGAGACGGTCGTCCTGCGGCTGTACGGCGAGGTCATCGACCACGCCCAGTCGGTGGTGCTGCCGCTGCTGCTGCCCGACGCGCCGGTCGTGGTGTGGTGGGCGGCCAACGCGCCGCTGGACCCGGCGAACGACCCGCTCGGCGCGCTCGCCCAGCGCCGCGTCACGGACACGTACGCGGCCGAGCGGCCCGTCGAGGAGCTGACGGCGCGCGCCGAGGCGTACACGCCGGGCGACACCGACCTGTCGTGGACGCGCATCACGCCGTGGCGCTCGATGCTCGCGGCCGCGCTGGACCAGGTGGAGTGCGAGGTCACCTCGGTCGAGGTGGAGGGCGAGGGGTACAACCCCAGCGTCGAGCTGCTCGGCATGTGGCTCGCCGACCGGCTCGGCGTACCGGTGAAGCGTTCCGTGTCGTCCGGCCCCGGTCTGACCGGCGTGACGATGGAGACGAACTGCGGGCCGATCACGCTCGGCCGTTCGGACGGTTCGCTGGCGTCCCTGTCCATCGAGGGGCAGCCGGACCGCGCGGTGGCACTCAAGCGGCGGGACACCGCCGAGCTGATCGCCGAGGAGCTGCGCAGGCTCGACCCGGACGACACGTACGCGTCGGCGCTGAGGTACGGCGTCGACCGGCTCGGTGAGCAGAGCGCCAAGGAGCCGGCGGCGGACAAGTCGGCGGGCGCTCCGGCGAAGAAGACCGCTTCCGGCTCCGCGGCCAAGAAGGCGGCGTCGAAGTGAGCACACCGCAGCTCGTCGTCCACCACGACAAGGAGCTGATGGCACAGGCCGCGGCGGCCCGGCTGATCACGAAGGTCGTGGACGCGCAGGCCACGCGCGGCTCGGCCTCGGTCGTCCTGACCGGCGGGCGCAACGGCAACGGTCTGCTGGCCGCGCTGGCCTCGTCGCCGGCGCGGGACGCGGTCGACTGGTCGCGGCTCGACCTGTGGTGGGGCGACGAGCGCTTCCTGCCCGAGGGTGACCCGGAGCGCAACGTCACCCAGGCCCGCGAGGCACTGCTGGACGCGGTGCCGCTGGACCCGGCGCGGGTGCACGCCATGCCCGCGTCGGACGGGAGGTTCGGCGACGACGCGGACGCGGCGGCGGCCGGGTACGCCGCCGAGCTGGCCTCGGCCGCCGGGTCCCAGGAGCACGGTCCGGTGCCGACGTTCGACGTGCTGATGCTGGGCGTCGGTCCCGACACCCACGTCGCGTCGCTGTTCCCGGAGCTGCCGGCGGTCCGCGAGACGGAGCGCACGGTGGTGGGCGTGCACGGCGCGCCCAAGCCCCCGCCCACCCGCATCACCCTCACGCTGACCGCGATCCGCGCGGCGCGCGAGGTGTGGCTGCTGGCGGCGGGCGAGGACAAGGCGAAGGCCGCGGCCCTCGCGCTGTCCGGCGCCGGGGAGATCCAGGCCCCGGCGGCGGGCGCGTACGGCCGTCGCCGCACGCTGTGGCTGCTGGACGACGCGGCGGCCTCCGAGCTGCCGCGCGAGCTCTACCGCCCGGCCATCGCCTGACGGGGAGCCACGGCCCATGACGCCCTGCACGAAGTGCCGCTGGAAGGCGAAGAAGACCGCCACCGGCACGACGAGCGAGAGGAACGCGCCGGGCGCCAGCACGTCGATGTTGCTGCCGAACTGCCGTATCTGGGACTGGAGCGCCACCGTGAGCGGCTGCGAGGCGCTGTCCGCGAAGAGGAGGGCGACCAGCATGTCGTTCCAGACCCACAGGAACTGGAAGATGGCGAGGCTGGCGAGGGCGGGGCGGCCCACGGGCAGGACCAGTTGGACGAAGATGCGCCACTCGCTGCCGCCGTCCATCCGCGCCGCCTCCAGCATCTCGCGCGGGATCTCGGCGAAGTAGTTGCGCAGCAGGAAGATGGCGAACGGCAGCCCGTACGCGACGTGGAACAGCACGACGCCGGGGATGGTGCCGAAGAGCCCGAGCTGCCCGAACAGCTTGGCCACGGGCAGCAGTCCGACCTGCACGGGCACCACGAGCAGCGCCACCACCACCAGGAACAGCGCGTCCCGGCCCGGGAACTCCAGCCAGGCGAAGGCGTACGCGGCGAGCGCCGAGAGTACGACGACCAGCGTGGTGGCGGGCACCGAGATGAGCACGGTGTTCCAGAACGCCTGAGTGATGCCCGTGTCGGCCAGCAGCGTGCTGTAGTTGTCGAACGACAGCTGTCCCGGTTCGGCCAGCGCGGTCCACCAGCCGCTGCCCGCGTTGTCCCGCTCGGAGCGGAGCGAGGACAGGAAGAGCCCGGCCAGCGGGGTGATCCAGATCAGTCCCACGATCACCAGCACGGCCTGCACCACTCCGCTGCTCAGTGCGCGGGTCAGCCGCGCGGACCGGGCCCGGCGCGGGTCGGTGGAGGTGGTCATGACTGACTCCTGCGGAAGCGGCGGACGTTGAAGAGCATGGCGGGCACCACCAGCACCAGCAGGAGCACCCCGAGCGCGCTGCCGAGCCCCTGGTCCTGGCCGCCGCCGAAGGACACCAGCCACATCTGGGTGGCCAGTACGGTGGCCTCCTCCTGCACCGGGCCGGGCGCGATGATGTAGACGAGGTCGAAGACCTTCATCACGTTGATCACCAGCGTCACGAAGACCACGGTCAGCACCGGGGCGAGCAGCGGCACCGTGATCCTGCGGAAGATCTGCCACTCGTTCGCCCCGTCCATCCGGGCCGCCTCCAGGGTCTCCCGGGGCAGGGCGGAGAGCCCGGCGCCGATGAGCACCATCGCGAAGCCGGTCCAGATCCACAGGTACGCGCCGATGACGGCCGGGGTGACGAGGGCGGGTCCGAGCCAGGAGACGCCCTCGTACGGCGGGGCGAAGTTCCCCGCGGGCAGCCGCAGTTCGTAGGAGCCGGCGTCGAGGCCCGCGAGGCGGAAGGAGCCGTCGGCCCCGGTGGTCGCCCGGGCTGCCACCTCGCCGTCGCGCACCGCTTCGACGGCCATCTGCGGCAGTCCGCTCTCCTTCGCGTCGACCGTGCCCTGTTCGCCGCCCCCGCCGGGGGTGAAGTCCAGGTAGACGACGCCGCGCAGCTCGTCCGGTGCGGCTTCGGCGCTCGCCGCGCCCCGGGCGGGCGCGGCCCCCGCCGGCAGTTCGTCCGGCCGTACGCCGACGAGCGGGAGGTTCACGGTGCGCCCGGGGCGCGCCGCCTGCGTCGTACGGAACGAGCCGTCCCCGGCCTTCGTGAGACCCTGCCCGTCGCGGGCGCGGGCGGTGGGGTAGGAGGAGGTGTCCTGGAAGGTGCCGTGGACGCCGACCGCCACCGCGTTGAGCACGCCGCGGTCGGGGTCCTCCTCGTACGCGAGCCGGAAGATGATGCCGGCGGCGAGGAAGGAGACCGCCATCGGCAGGAAGAGCAGCAGCTTGAAGGCGGTCGCCCAGCGGACCTTCTCGGTGAGTACGGCGAGGATCAGCCCGAGGCCGGTCAGCAGGGTGGGGGCGACGACCACCCAGATGGTGCTGTTGCGGATGGCCTTGAGCGTGGCCGGGTCGCGGAACATCTCGGTGTAGTTGTCGCCGCCGACGAAGCGGGTGCCGGTGGCGTCGAAGAAGCTGCGCCCGACGGAGAACAGCATCGGGTAGACGACCAGTACGCCGAGCAGCAGCAGGGCGGGAAGGGCGAACACCACGGCCACGAACCAGCGGCGGCGGGTGGCCCGCCGCTGGGGCTGTCTGT
>NZ_VBVX01000752.1 GCF_005981925.1 Streptomyces albidochromogenes | reverse complement strand
TCCAAGACCCCACCTCCTCCCTCAACCCCGCCCTCCGCGTCGGCGGCCAGCTCGCCGAAGTGGCCACCCTGCACGACGGCGCCACCCGCACCGAAGCACGGGCCCGCGCCGTCGAACGGCTCGACCGCGTCCGCATCAAGCACCCCGCCGACGTCGCCAAGCGGTACCCGCACGAACTGTCCGGCGGCATGCGCCAGCGCGCCGTCATCGCCATGGGCCTGATGAACACGCCCCGGCTGATCATCGCGGACGAACCCACCACCGCCCTCGACGTCACCGTCCAGCGCGAAGTCCTGCGGGTCCTGCGCGAAGCGGTCGACGAGACGCAGGCAGGCGCCCTGTTCATCTCCCACGACATCGCCGTCGTCAGCGAACTCTGCGACCGGATCGCTGTCATGTACGCGGGCCGCATCGTCGAGGAACTCCCCGCCGACGCCCTCCACTACGCCCGCCACCCCTACAC
>NZ_VBVX01000751.1 GCF_005981925.1 Streptomyces albidochromogenes | reverse complement strand
CCCCGGTTCCAGCCCGCCCCCACTCCCGTCGGCCGGATGTCCACCGGCCGCACGTCCGTCAGCGGGTACTTCGACCAGAGCCCGACCGTCCCCACCACCGCGTGATGGGGATAGCCGGCCCGGAGGACCGACGCGTACACCGCCGCGCTGTCGGGGTCAGCTCCTCCAGAGCGACCAGCCCGGGGCGGACCTTCGTCAGGGCCCGGGCCGTGCCCGCCGGATCACCGTTCTCGTCGCTCACGTTGTGCTGCACCACGACCAGGTCGTACGCCGATCCGCCGGCGAGCATCCCGCCGAAGCCCGCCACCCAGGCGGCGACGGGCAGCATCAGGGCCACCAGCATGGCGAGCGACCGCCGCCACCACGACAGGACGAGCAGCACGGGAACGCACATGCCGAGCCACGGCAGGAACGTCTCCAGCAGGCTGCCCGGCCGCCCGGCCAGGTCGGGCACGGCAGACGGA
>NZ_VBVX01000750.1 GCF_005981925.1 Streptomyces albidochromogenes | reverse complement strand
GCCCCGGAACGCCCCACCACCTCAGCGCCCGCGCTCCCGCTCCTCCACCCACGCGTTGTACGCCGCCACCTGCGCCCGCCGGGCCACCCGCTCCACCGGCCGCAGTGCCTCCACCCGGGCCGCCATCTCCGACGCGCTGACCGCACCCCCGTGCCCGTTCTCGTGCGCCACCGACACGAGCAGCCCCACCCGCTGCGCCAGCTCCAGCACCCGCACCGCCCGGGGCGGATACCCGGGGGCCAGCACCTCCGCGCCGCCGCCCTCCACCCGCGCCCGGTACGCGTCGATCGCGGCCTCGGCCACCGGACCCGACCCCGCCAGGTCGAGCCGCGACAGCACCGCCGTGGCGTCCCGCAGCGCCTCCGCGAGCTCCCGCTCGGCCTCCCCGAGCGAGGGCACGTCGGCCGGCGGAGCCTCCCGTACGGGCAGGCAGTGCCACAGCACGTCGACCCGTACGTCCCCCTCC
>NZ_VBVX01000087.1 GCF_005981925.1 Streptomyces albidochromogenes | reverse complement strand
GCCAGGACCACCGCGGCGGCCGGGGAACAGGACGACGGCGGCGGCCTCTCCTCGGAGGTGGTCCGGGCCGCCGCGGTGGTCCTGGCGCTGACGGTCCTCGGCGTCGGGCTCGGTCTCCTGTGGCTCTGGCTGGCGCCCCGCGTGCCGCTGATCTCCACCGACAAGGCCGTCTTCCTCAAGGACTCGGAGGGCGAGGAGGCGATCGGCGCGGACGGCACGTTCGTGCTGCTGGCGCTCGCCTTCGGAGCGGTCGGCGCGGCCCTGGTCTTCTGGTTCAACCGTCGCGGCGGCATCCCGCTGGTGGTCGCCCTGGCGCTCGGCGGGCTGCTCGGCTCGCTGCTGGCCTGGGGCACCGGGGTGTGGCTCGGGCCGACGGACGACGTGGTCGAGCGGGCGCGCGAGGTCGGGCAGGGCGTGCCGTTCGACGCGCCGCTGAAGCTCGGCGCCAAGGGGGCGCTGCTGGCGTGGCCGATGGCCGCGCTGCTGGTCCACCTGGGGCTGACGGCCCTGTTCGGGCCCCGCGATCCGGAGCCGGAGTGGGGACCGCCGTACGGGGAGCCGTACCCGGGGCCGGGCGCCGGCGAGCGGGACGGCACGCCGGGCTGACACCGGTGGCGCTCCGCCGGGGGCGCCGAGCCCGCGTACGACGGGGGTTTACGCTCGCCCGATCGGGGCGATCACCGCGTCGGTCAGCGCCGCCAGGTCGGCGGGCGAGAGTTCGACCTCCAAGCCGCGCCGCCCCGCCGAGACGCACACCGTCTCGTACGACGAGGCCGAGGCGTCCAGGACCGTCGGGAGCCTCTTGCGCTGGCCCAGGGGCGAGATACCGCCCCGGACGTAGCCCGTGGTGCGTTCCGCCGCCACCGGGTCCGCCATCGCCGCCCGCTTTCCGCCGACCGCCGCCGCCAGCGCCTTGAGGTCGAGCGAACCCGCCACCGGCACGACCGCCACCGTCAGCGCGCCGTCGATGTCGGCCACGAGGGTCTTGAACACGCGGTCCGGCGTCACCCCCAGCGCCTGCGCCGCCTCCTCGCCGTAGGAGGGGGACGCCGGGTCGTGCTCGTACGCGTGCAGGACGTACGCCGTCCCCGCCTCGGTCAGGGCGACCGTCGCCGGGGTCCCTCCGGCCTGGCGCTTCTTCTTGGCCACTGCGGCTCTGCCTCCGGGTCAGTTGGGGCTGGTGGGCGCCCGCGTCAGCTCGACGGCGGGCAGCGAGGGGAGATGGCGGATCACCGCGGTCTCGGAGCGCAGCAGATTCAGCTCCTCGCGCAGCCGGGTCGCCGTGTCGGGCGCCTGGAGCAGGCGCTGCTTGGCCGGGATGTCGAGCACCGTCGCCGCCGCCACCAGGTACGACACCACGGACGGCTCGTCCGGCAGCTCCGCCCCCGTCGTCAGGGACCGCTCCCGCGCTCCCGCCAGCCGCTTCTGGTAGCTGCGGAACGCCCGCAGCACCCCCTCGGCCAGCGCGCCCGCGTCGTCGCCCGGCTCCTCGGGCAGCTCCTCCACCTCGGCGGTGAGGTACGGGCCGCTCGCGTCGACGGAGAGGATCTTGACCCGGGTCGTCCCGGTGGCCAGTACCTCGAAACTCCCGTCCTCGCGCTCACGGATCGTCGCCGCGTCCGCGACGCAGCCGACCCGGTGGAAGGCCTGGACCGGGTCGGGGCCGAAGCCCGCCGCGGGGCCGCGCTCGGTCAGGGTGGTGGAGTCGGGCATGCCGGGCGCGGTCGGGGCGACCTCCCGCCCGTCGCGGATGGCGACGACCACGAAGCGGCGCGGCTCGTCCTCGTCGGGTGAGGAGGCGGCGGAGTCGGCGGGCGGTGCCGAGTCGCCGGAGTCCGCGCCCTTCGACAGGTCGCGCATCATGGCGCGATAACGCTCCTCGAAAATGTTCAGCGGCAGCACCAGGCCGGGGAACAGCACCGAGTTCAGCGGAAAGAGGGGAAGGCGAGCGGTGGTCACAGCGCTCAAGCGTAATGGCCGCCGGAACCGGCCCGGCGGGCCGTCCCGCGCAAAGGCCGCAAAGGCATCGCCATGGCCACCTGGAGCTTCGCGGTGTCCCGCACTTCGAGGAACCGGCCCAGCACGTCGTCGCTCACCGACGCCCAGGGGAATGAGGTCGCGTACGGGCCGATCAGCCGGAACTGCTCCAGCGCCTCGGCCCACCGCCCCCGGCTGACCAGGACGTACGCCAGCAGGTTGCGCACCTCGGCAGGCCACGGGTCGCCCGCCTCGTACGCGCCGGACAGCGCGATCGCCAGGTCGGCCGCCGCGTCGAGGCGCTCCGGCCCGACGCCCGCGGCGGCACCGGCACCGGACGCGCCGCCGTCGCCGCTCATCAGGTGCGCGAAGGCCGCTCGTACGGGCAGGGCCTGCACCAGCGATCCGGGCAGGGCGTCCTCCGCCGCCTGTTCGGCGAAGTCGAAGCACTCGCGGTGCGAGCCGTACCACTGGGCGGAGAGATAGAGGAGCGCCGAGACGTGGCAGCCGTAGTGGTGCGAGGAGCGGCCCACCGCCTGGGTCCACAGCTCCTCGAACGCCGTGTGCGTGGCGTGCGTGCCGCGCGCGTGGTCGAGGGCGATGCGCCACGGCACCGGATCGCGCGGCGCGGCGTCCGCCGCCGCCTCGATCAGCGGGCCGACGTCGCGCAGCCGTTCCGCGCGCGCCGGCGACTCCCACGCCCTGCGCACGGCCAGCTCCGCCTTCACCAGCAGGGCGTCCGGGTCGCGCGGGGAGGCGGCCAGCCAGTCGCCGAGCCAGTCCCCGCGGCTGTGGGCGAACGTCGCCAGGCGGGTGGCGTACCGGTCGCGGTTCTCCCACTCGGCGCCCTCCCGCGTGGTGGCCATGAGCTTGGCCGCGGGCCCGTGGTCGCCGAGGGCCGCCGCGACGAGGGTCGGTCCCAGCCGCTCGTCGGGTACGTCGAGCAGCACCTCGTCGTCGTCGGGCAGTCCGGCTCCCAGGTTCGGGGTGTGGCGGATCATGCGCGCGGTGCTGATCAGGGCGCGAAGGAATGACATCGTGCGATCCATTGAAAACCGCAGGTCGGGGCGGCGCCAGGGGATGGCGGTGAAGCTTTCGCATCAGCTGGGAAGGTTGTGCCGCCGTCGGTCAAGGGACGGTAAAGGCAGTGGACGGTGGTGGGGTCACCGTGCCACGACGGTGCCCCCACCCGCTCAGCCGCGCCGCAGCAGCCGGGACGCCCCCGCCGCCACCGTCGTCGCCAGGATCCAGCCGAGCAGGATCAGCCCCGTCGCCGCCCACTGCCAGGGCCGGCCGAGCCGCCAGTACCCGTCCTGCCCGAGATTGATCACCGGCAGCAGCAGGTCAAGGGCGAACAGCGAGGCGTTCCACTCCGGATGCTGGTCCGGGTTGATCGCGGGCGGGTCGAGCTGCGCGAACCCGACCGCCCCCGCCGCCCACAGCACCGCCATCCACACCGCGGCCCGGCCCGGCCGGTAGCCGTACGCCACCGTCAGGTCCTGGAGGTAGCCCCACAGCTTGCCGGCGAGCGGCAGTGTCTCGCGCCGTCTTCGCTGCTTGGCCAGGAGCACCTCCCGGGCGTCCGCGTCCTCCCCGCTGCCGCGCAGGACGGCCGCCAGCCGCTCGTACGGTTCCGGGGCGTACTCCGGGGTCGCGGCCGTGACCCAGTCCAGCCGCCGCGCCAGCGGGAACAGCCCGCGCGGCACGAGGCAGTCGTACGTGAAGCCGTTCATCGTCAGCCCGCCGGGCCGGGGCCAGCTGTCCGCCTTGTCGACCAGGTTGCCGACCTTCGCGCCGGAGAGGACGACCTTGCCCTCGTCGGGCCGCTCGCACAGGAACCGCAGCTCGGGCGTCTGGACCCGGCGCAGCGACAGCTCCTGCCCGAGCGTCATGACGAACCGCGCGCCGTCGAAGTCCACCGCGTCGCCGAACCGCCCGTCGTCGAGCCGCAGTCCGCCCTCGCACTCGAACCGCTGCACGCGCGTGCCGCGTACCGGCGTGTTCCCGATGCCGTACGGCGGAGTGGTGCCCGGCGCGGCGCCCCGGGGACCGATGCCGGCCGGCGTCAGGTAGAGCGTGCGCTCCACGGTCAGCTGGGGCGCGTTCAGCGCGCGCCGCCCCTCCACGCCGTACGGCCGCCGCAGCCGGCTCCCGCGCAGGCTCAGCGAGACCCCGACCTTCGCGCCGCGCAGGCTGAACTCGCCGTGCGACTCGATCATCTCGGCCTGGAGGTCCTGGGCGACGGACAGGCCGTCGGCGGCGATCGAACGGCCGTTGCGGTCCTGGCGCACGACGATCTGGTTGATGAGCAGGTCTGTGCCGATCTGCGCGTCGGTGAGCCGGATGCCGCCGGGGACGCTGCACCGCGGCAGATGCAGGTCGCCCTGGGTGTGCAGCCGGGCCGCCTCCAGCCTGGGGATGGAGCAGCCCACCATGCGCAGCGTCGTGAAGTGGCACTCGGGCAGCAGCACCTCCTTCTCGAAGCGGCAGTTGTTCAGCTCCACGTACGGCTCGACGCGGCCGCCCGCGAGCTTGAGGGTGCCGGTGATCTGTACGCCGCTGAGCTTGAGGGCCGCGACCCGCCCGGGAAGCGCGGGCGGACCACTGAGCAGCAGCAGCGCCACGACACGCGCGCGGACGCTGCGTTCGGGTGGCCACGGCCGGGTGGACAACGGGTCGTCCAGGACGGGATTGCGGGTGCGGAGGTCGTACGTGCTGCCGTTGCGGAACGCCTGCCACATGCCGAGTTCCGAGGCACTGAGCCAGTCGGGCGCTTCGACGTCTTGCTGCGGCTCGGTCAAGGCCGCCCCTTTCGCCGATTCGTACAGCCGTTCTTCCCTCTGAGTGACGGACTGAACGCTATTGGTCAGGAATGACGCGTGGGGCGTGTATCAGCCAGTGATACGTGGGCTCGGTCGGCGGACGGGGTCTGAGAGAATTGGCAGCGTGATCTCTCGAATCGATCTGCGTGGCGACGCCCTCCCCGAGGGCGCCGACCTGCGCGACCTGCTGCCCCGTGCCGACTTCGACGTACAGGCCGCCCTGGAGAAGGTGCGGCCGATCTGCGAGGACGTGCACCATCGGGGCACGGCGGCGCTGATCGAGTACGCGGAGAAGTTCGACGGCGTGCGGCTGGAGCGCGTCCGCGTCCCGGCCGAAGCGCTCAGCAGCGCCCTGGAGCAGCTCGACCCCAAGGTGAGAGCCGCGCTGGAGGAGTCGATCCGGCGTGCCCGCATCGTCCACCGCGAGCAGCGCCGCAGCGAGCACACCACCCAGGTCGTGCCCGGCGGCACCGTGACCGAGAAGTGGGTGCCGGTCGAGCGCGTCGGCCTGTACGCGCCCGGCGGCCGGTCCGTCTACCCGTCCTCCGTGATCATGAACGCCGTGCCGGCGCAGGAGGCGGGCGTCGAGTCGATCGCGCTCGCGTCCCCGCCGCAGACCGACTTCGGCGGCCTGCCGCACCCGACGATCCTGGCCGCGTGCGCGCTCCTGGGCGTCGACGAGGTCTACGCCGTGGGCGGCGCGCAGGCCGTGGCGATGTTCGCGTACGGCACCGACGAATGCGCCCCCGCCAACATGGTCACCGGCCCCGGCAACATCTGGGTCGCCGCCGCCAAGCGCTATTTCACCGGCCGGATCGGCATCGACACCGAGGCCGGTCCCACCGAGATCGCCGTCCTCGCGGACGACACCGCCGACCCGGTGCACGTGGCCGCCGACCTGATCAGCCAGGCCGAGCACGACCCGCTCGCGGCCGCCGTGCTGGTCACCGACTCCGAGGAGCTGGCGGCCGCCGTCGAGAAGGAGCTGGAGCCCCAGGTCGCGGCGACCAAGCACATCGAGGACCGGATCCTGCCCGCGCTGGCCGGCCGGCAGTCCGCGATCGTGCTCGTCTCCAGCCTGGAGGACGGCCTCAAGGTGGTCGACGCGTACGGCGCCGAGCACCTGGAGATCCAGACCGCCGACGCGTCCGCCGTGGCCGCCCGGGTCCGCAACGCCGGCGCGATCTTCGTCGGTCCGTACGCGCCCGTCTCCCTCGGCGACTACTGCGCCGGTTCCAACCACGTCCTGCCGACCGGCGGCTGCGCCTGCCACTCGTCGGGCCTGTCGGTCCAGTCGTTCCTGCGCGGCATCCACATCGTCGACTACACGCGCGAGGCGCTCGCCGAGGTCACCCACCACGTGGTGACGCTGGCCGAGGCGGAGGACCTGCCCGCGCACGGCGCGGCCCTCAAGGCGCGGTTCGGGTGGAAGGTGCCGACGGAATGACCCGCAACGTCCGCATCGACGATCTGCCCGTCCGCGACGAGCTGCGCGGCAAGTCCCCGTACGGCGCCCCCCAGCTCGACGTGCCCGTACGCCTCAACACCAACGAGAACCCGTACCCGCTGCCCGAGGCGCTCGTCGAGCGCATCGCCGAGCGCGTGCGCGACGCGGCCCGCGAGCTCAACCGCTACCCGGACCGGGACGCGGTCGAGCTCCGCACCGAGCTGGCCCGCTACCTCACCCGCACCGCCGGGTACGAGGTGACCATGGACGGCGTCTGGGCGGCCAACGGCTCCAACGAGGTCATCCAGCAGCTGCTCCAGACCTTCGGCGGCCCGGGCCGCACCGCGATCGGCTTCGAGCCGTCGTACTCGATGCACGGCCTCATCTCGCGCGGCACCGGCACCGGCTGGATCTCCGGGCCGCGCCACGAGGACTTCACCATCGACGTCGCGGCGGCCGAGAAGGCCATCGCCGAGCACCGCCCCGACGTCGTGTTCATCACCTCGCCCAACAACCCCACCGGCACCGCCGTCGGAGCGGACACCGTCCTCGCGCTGTACGACGCGGCCCAGGCGGCCAAGCCGTCCCTGGTGGTCGTCGACGAGGCGTACGGCGAGTTCAGCCACCACCCGTCCCTGCTGCCGCTCATCGAGGGCCGCCCCAACATGGTGCTCTCCCGCACCATGTCCAAGGCCTTCGGCGCCGCCGGCCTGCGCCTGGGCTACCTCGCGGCCGACCCGGCCGTGGTCGACGCCGTACAGCTGGTGCGCCTGCCGTACCACCTGTCGTCCGTCACGCAGGCCACCGCGCTCGCCGCGCTCGAACACACCGATACGCTGCTGGGGTACGTCGAGCAGCTCAAGACCGAGCGGGACCGCCTGGTCACCGAGCTGCGCGCCATCGGCTTCGAGGTGACGGACTCGGACGCGAACTTCGTCCAGTTCGGCCGGTTCGACGGCGCGGCAGGCTCGCACGAGGCGTGGCAGCGGATCCTCGACCAGGGCGTCCTGGTCCGTGACAACGGCGTACCGGGCTGGCTGCGGGTCACCGCCGGCACCCCCGAAGAGAACGACGCGTTCCTCGATGCGGTACGCGAACTCAAGAAGGAGCAGAGCTCATGAGCCGCGTAGGACGGATCGAGCGCACCACCAAGGAGACCTCGGTCCTCGTCGAGATAGACCTCGACGGCACCGGCAAGGTCGATGTGTCGACAGGCGTCGGCTTCTACGACCACATGCTCGACCAGCTCGGCCGCCACGGCCTCTTCGACCTCACGGTGAAGACCGACGGCGACCTGCACATCGACTCGCACCACACGATCGAGGACACCGCGCTCGCGCTCGGCGCCGCCTTCAAGCAGGCCCTCGGCGACAAGGTCGGCATCTACCGCTTCGGCAACTGCACGGTGCCGCTGGACGAGTCGCTCGCCCAGGTCACCGTCGACCTCTCCGGCCGCCCGTACCTCGTGCACACCGAGCCCGAGAAGATGGCGCCGATGATCGGCGAGTACGACACGACGATGACCCGGCACATCCTGGAGTCCTTCGTCGCGCAGGCCCAGATCGCCCTGCACGTGCACGTCCCGTACGGGCGCAACGCGCACCACATCGTGGAGTGCCAGTTCAAGGCCCTGGCCCGTGCCCTGCGGTACGCCAGCGAGCACGACCCGCGCGCCGCCGGGATCCTCCCCTCGACCAAGGGCGCCCTGTGACCGGCCTCTCCACCATCCTGATCGTCGTCGGCCTCTTCCTCCTGGGCGGCGTGTACTCCTTCTGGAAGCAGCAGCTGCCCAAGGGCGTCATCGTGCTGCTCGGCATCGGCGCCGTGATGTGCCTGGTCGCCGGTGTCATGCGAATTCAAGGACTCTGGGAATGAGCGACAAGAAGAAGGTCGTCGTCTTCGACTACGGCTTCGGCAACGTCCGGTCCGCCGAGCGGGCCCTGGCCCACGTCGGCGCGGACGTCGAGATCACCCGCGACTTCGACCGGGCCATGAACGCCGACGGGCTGCTCGTCCCCGGCGTCGGCGCCTTCTCCGCCTGCATGCAGGGCCTGCGCGAGGCGCGCGGCGACTGGATCGTCGGCCGCAGGCTCTCCGGCGGCCGCCCCGTCATGGGCATCTGCGTCGGCATGCAGATTCTCTTCGAGCGCGGCATCGAGCACGGCGTGGAGACCGAGGGCCTCGACGAGTGGCCCGGCACGGTCGGCCCCCTCCAGGCGCCGGTCGTCCCGCACATGGGCTGGAACACGGTCGACGCCCCCGCCGACAGCGAGCTGTTCGCCGGCCTCGACGCCGACACCCGCTACTACTTCGTGCACTCGTACGCCGTGCACGACTGGAGCCTGGAAGTCACCAACGCCAAGATCCGCGCGCCCAAGGTCACGTGGAGCACGCACGGCGAGCCCTTCGTGGCGGCCGTCGAGAACGGCGCGCTGTGGGCCACCCAGTTCCACCCCGAGAAGTCCGGCGACGCCGGCGCCCAGCTGCTGACCAACTGGATCGGAACCCTCTGATGTCCTCCGCGAACACCGAGAAGCTCGAACTCCTCCCCGCCGTCGACGTCCGCGACGGCCAGGCCGTGCGCCTCGTCCATGGCGAGTCAGGCTCGGAGACGTCGTACGGCGACCCGCTCCAGGCCGCGCTGGCCTGGCAGCAGGCGGGCGCCGAGTGGCTGCACCTCGTCGACCTCGACGCGGCGTTCGGCACCGGTGACAACCGGGAGCAGATCGCCGAGGTCGCCCGCTCCATGGACATCAAGGTCGAACTGTCCGGCGGCATCCGCGACGACGCCTCGCTCGCGGCGGCGCTCGCCACCGGCTGCACGCGCGTCAACCTCGGCACGGCCGCGCTGGAGACCCCCGAGTGGGTCGCCAAGGTCATCGCGGAGTACGGCGACAAGATCGCCGTCGGCCTGGACGTGCGCGGCACGACCCTGCGCGGCCGCGGCTGGACCCGCGACGGCGGCGACCTCTACGAGACGCTGGCGCGCCTCGACTCCGAGGGCTGCGCGCGGTACGTCGTCACCGACATCGCCAAGGACGGCACGCTCCAGGGCCCCAACCTGGAGCTCCTGAAGAACGTCTGCGCCGCCACCGACAAGCCCGTCGTCGCCTCCGGCGGCGTCTCCTCCCTCGACGACCTGCGGGCGATCGCCTCGCTCGTCCCCCAGGGCGTGGAGGGCGCGATCGTCGGCAAGGCGCTGTACGCCAAGGCGTTCACCCTGGAAGAGGCGCTGGCGGCGGTGTCCGCATGACGGTGTCCTCCTCCGGTTCCGTACGAAAGGTCTCGACCGGCGCCCCGTGGGAGGAGCAGTTCGGCTACTCCCGCGCCGTGGAGCTGCCGAACGGGCTCGTCCTCGTGTCGGGCTGTACGTCGGTCGTCGACGGCGTCATCAGCGGCGGTGCGCCCTACGACCAGACCGTCACCGCCTTCAACGTCGCCTTCGGCGCGCTGGCGGAGCTCGGCCTCGGCCGCGAGGACGTCGTACGCACCCGCATGTACATCACCCACGCCCGTGACGTCGACGACGTCGGCCGCGCCCACAAGGAGCTGTTCGACGACGTCCGCCCGGCGGCGTCGATGATCATCGTCTCCGGGTTCGTGGACCCCAGCCTCGTCGTCGAGATCGAGATCGAGGCGTACCGAGGAGACCGAGGAGGTCAGGAATCATGACCCTCGCGGTCCGAGTGATCCCCTGCCTGGACGTCGACAACGGCAGGGTCGTCAAGGGCGTCAACTTCCAGAACCTGCGCGACGCCGGCGACCCCGTCGAGATGGCGAAGCTGTACGACGCGGAGGGCGCCGACGAGCTGACGTTCCTCGACATCACCGCGTCGTCCGGCAACCGGGAGACGACGTACGACGTGGTGCGCCGCACCGCCGAGCAGGTCTTCATCCCGCTGACGGTCGGCGGCGGCGTACGCACCGCCGACGACGTCGACAAGCTGCTGCGGGCCGGCGCGGACAAGGTCGGCGTCAACACCGCCGCCATCGCCCGCCCCGACCTGATCCGCGAGATCGCGGAGCGCTTCGGCCGGCAGGTGCTGGTGCTGTCGGTCGACGCGCGCCGTACGCAGTCCGGCTCCTTCGAGGTCACCACGCACGGCGGCCGCAAGTCCGCCGGCATCGACGCGGTCGAGTGGGCGCACCGGGCGGCCGAGCTGGGCGCGGGCGAGATCCTGCTCAACTCGATGGACGCGGACGGCACCAAGGACGGCTACGACACGGAGATGATCGCGGCGGTGCGCAAGCACGTCACGGTGCCGGTCATCGCCTCCGGCGGCGCCGGCGGCCTCGCCCACTTCCCGCCGGCCATCGCGGCGGGCGCGGACGCGGTGCTGGCCGCGTCGGTCTTCCACTTCGGCGACCTGCGCATCTCCCAGGTCAAGGACACCCTGCGTGAGGCGGGCCACCCGGTCCGCTAGCGGCCGCCGGGTCCCGCTCCTCCCGCGCCCGCAGGGCCCGGACACCGCCCCTCGGGGTCGCGTCCGGGCCCTGCGGCGTGAGCCGCCCCGCTACATCGCGATGCCGAGCTTCGCGTCACGCAGACGCTCGATGGCGTCCTTGTCGCCCTCCATCTCGACCTGCGCCGCCTCCTGCCGGCCGAAGGCGAACAGCACCAGCTCGCCCGGCTCGCCCGTGACCGTCACCACCGGCGTCCCGCGACGGGCCACCGCCGTCTGACCGTCCGGGCGACGCAGCACCACACCCACCGGCGCCTTGCGGCCCAGCACCCGCGCCGCCTTCTCGACGCGCGACCACAGGGCGTTCGCGAAGACCGCGTCGAGCTCGCGCGGCGTCCAGTCGGGCTGCGCCCGCCGGACGTCCTCGGCATGGACGTAGAACTCGACGGTGTTCGCCGCCTCGTCGAGCTGCTTGAGGGCGTACGGGGACATGCGCGGCGGGCCCGTACGGATGAGCTGGATCAACTCCTCGTACGGCTTCGCGGCGAACTCCGCCTGGACCCGGTCGAGCCGGCTCTTCAGGGCCGCCAGCACTATTCCGCCCGCCGCGTCCGCGCGGCGCTCGCGCACCACCAGATGTGCGGCGAGATCCCGGGTGGTCCAGCCGTCGCACAGCGTCGGGGCGCCCGGTCCGGCCGCCTCCAGCAGGTCGGCGAGGAGGAGTCGTTCGCGCTTGGCATGGGTCGACATGACCGCCAGGGTACGGCCGTTGCTCCGTCAGGGCCACGGCGCCGCGCGTCCAATGACCGGACGGCGTCGGTGTCACGGCCCGCGGGCGCGGCACAATGGCGGACATGACCAGTTCGCCCCGACCCAGCAGCCTCGATCCCGCCGTCGCCGCCCGCCTCAAGCGCGGCGCCGACGGCCTGGTCCCGGCCATCGCCCAGCAGTACGACACCGGTGAGGTGCTCATGCTCGGCTGGATGGACGACGAGGCGCTCCACCGGACCCTCACCACGGGCCGCTGCACGTACTGGTCGCGCAGCCGCCAGGAGTACTGGGTCAAGGGCGACACGTCCGGGCACTTCCAGCACGTCAAGTCCGTCTCGCTCGACTGCGACGCCGACACCGTGCTCGTCAAGGTCGACCAGGTCGGCGCCGCCTGCCACACCGGCGACCGCACCTGCTTCGACTCCGACGTCCTCCTCCCGCTCGCGCAGTAAGGTCACCGGCCATGGACATCGAGACCTTCCGCAAGCTGGCCGTCGACCGGCGTGTCATCCCCGTCAGCCGCCGGCTCCTCGCGGACGGCGACACCCCGGTCGGCCTCTACCGCAAGCTGGCCGCCGAACGCCGGGGCACCTTCCTCCTGGAGTCCGCCGAGAACGGCCGCTCCTGGTCCCGCTACTCCTTCGTCGGCGTACGCAGCGCCGCCACCCTCACCGCCCGCGACGGACAGGCGCACTGGCTCGGGACGCCGCCCGTCGGCGTCCCCGTGGACGGCGACCCGCTCGACGCGCTGCGCGCCACCATCGATGCCCTGCACACCCCGCGCGACCTCGCGGGCGGCCTGCCGCCGTTCACCGGCGGGATGGTCGGCTACCTCGGATACGACGTCGTACGCCGCCTGGAGAAGATCGGCGAGCACGGCCGCGACGATCTGAAGCTGCCCGAGCTGACCATGCTGCTCACCTCGGACCTCGCCGTCCTCGACCATTGGGACGGCTCGGTCCTGCTGATCGCCAACGCGATCAACCACAACGACCTCGACACCGGTGTCGACGAGGCGTACGCCGACGCCGTCGCCCGGCTCGACGCGATGGAGGCCGACCTCAGCCGGGCCGTGCCGACCGCGCCCGCCGCCCTGCCGCCCTCCGAGCTGCCGCCGTACACCGCCCTGTGGGGCGGTGAGGCGTACCAGGCGGCCGTCGACGACATCAAGGAGCGCATCCGCGCCGGCGAGGCGTTCCAGGTCGTGCCGTCCCAGCGCTTCGAGACGCCCTGCGCGGCGAGCGCGCTGGACGTCTACCGGGTCCTGCGCGCCACCAACCCCTCGCCGTACATGTACCTCTTCCGCTTCGACGGCTTCGACGTCGTCGGCTCCAGCCCCGAGGCGCTGGTCAAGGTCGAGGACGGGCGCGCCATGGTGCACCCGATCGCCGGGACCCGTCACCGCGGCGCCACGCCGCAGGAGGACCAGGCCCTCGCCGACGAACTGCTCGCCGACCCGAAGGAGCGCGCCGAGCACCTGATGCTCGTCGACCTCGGCCGCAACGACCTCGGCCGGGTCTGCGAGCCCGGCAGCGTCGAGGTCGTCGACTTCATGTCCGTCGAGCGGTACTCCCACGTCATGCACATCGTGTCGACCGTGACCGGGCGCGTCGCCCCGGGCCGCAGCGCCTTCGACGTACTGACCGCCTGCTTCCCCGCCGGGACGCTGTCGGGGGCGCCGAAGCCCCGGGCCATGCAGATCATCGAGGAGCTGGAGCCGTCGCGGCGCGGCCTGTACGGCGGCTGCGTCGGCTACCTGGACTTCGCCGGCGACTCCGACACCGCCATCGCCATCCGGACCGCCCTGCTGCGCGACGGCACGGCGTACGTGCAGGCCGGAGCCGGTGTGGTGGCGGACTCCGACCCCGTCGCCGAGGACACGGAGTGCCGCAACAAGGCCGCCGCCGTGCTGCGCGCGGTGCACACGGCGAACCGCCTCTGAGCCGGATCAGGACGTAAGGGATAGTGGGGTACGTGACTGCCGCATCCCCCGCATCTGTACCGCTTCCGCGCAGCGAGAGCGCGCCGGCCGCCTCCACGGGCGGCCGCCGCAGTCTCGCCGCCGCGCTGCTGCTCGGCGCCCTGGGCGCCGCCGTCGTGCTCCTCGCCTCGGGCCGGACCTGGGCCGAGGGCGCGGCCGCGGTGCCCGGCGGCGCGTTCCCGCTGGCCGTCGAGGGACAGGACGTCACCGGCGCGCCCGCGGCCCTGGCCGTCGTAGGCCTGGCCGCGCTCGTCGCCGTCTTCGCCGTCCGCCGGGCGGGCCGCCTGCTGGTGGCCGGGCTGCTCGCGCTCAGCGGCGCGGGCGCCGCCGTCACGGCCCTCCTCGGCGCGTCCGGCGGCACGGCGCTCGACGAGAAGGCCGCGAAGATGACCGGCGACGCCGCCGCGACGGCCGGCTCCCTCACGCACACCGCCTGGCCGTACGCGACGGCCGCCGGCGGACTGCTGATCCTGGTGGCGGGCCTGCTCGCGCTCTGGTGCGGCCGCGGGTGGCCCTCCATGTCGGGCCGTTACGAGCGCGACGGCAGCCCCCGTGCCCGCAAGGCGCCCGCCGCGCCCGACCCGGACCGGCCCGAGGACCTCTGGAAGGCACTGGACCGGGGCGAGGACCCGACGCGCGACGTGTGACCCCGAGATCACACCGCCGGTCACCGTGCGGGACAATGAGCGACGAGCACACGACTCACGGACTCATCACCTCACCACAGAGCAACAGCAACGAGGAGCAACTCATGGCGGGCAGCAGCCACGGACACACCCCGGCCGCCTGGACCGGTGTCACCATCGCCTTCATCGGTTTCTGCATTTCGGGCGCCTTCACGGTGCTCGCCAGCCCGTTCGGCTTCTGGGCGGGAATCGTCGTGATCCTGCTCGGTGGTGTCGTCGGCATGGCCATGAAGGCCGCCGGCCTCGGCATGGCCAAGGAGTCCGACGAGATGCGCCGCGCCCGCGAAGAGGCCGGCCGCGCCCAGCCGCACAGCCAGGTCCAGGTCCGCTGACCGTTCTCCGGCTTCCGGCCCGGCTCCGGCCGCGTGCCGAGGTGGGCGCGACGTGCCGCGTCGTGCCTGTGATGTGAGGCGCAGCCCCCGACGGGCTGCGCCTTTCCTCATGAGCGGGGACAATCGGCGGGTGGATACCGTGCCCCAGCCCGTCCCGGCCCCTTCGCCGCGCCCCTCACCGGACCCCGCGCACCCCGCGCCCGCGACCCTCGCCCGGCGGCTCGCCGTGCCGGCCGCCACCATGGCGGGCGTCCTGGCGGCCTTCGCGTACGTCGGCACGGTCGACCCCAACGAGCCCGGCCACTACCCGGCCTGCCCGCTCCTGCGGCTCACCGGCATCCTCTGCCCCGGCTGCGGCGGCCTGCGCAGCGCCCACGCGGTCGCCACCGGCGACCTCGCCGCCGCCTTCGGCGCGAACGCGATGGCGGTCGTCGGGTACGGCGTCTTCGCGGTGCTGTGGGCCGTCTGGGTGGTTCGCGCCACGCGCGGCGTCCCGATGCGGATCGCCCTCAGGCCCGCCTGGTGGTGGGGCATCGGCGCTGCGGCGGCGGTGTTCAGCGTCGTCCGGAACCTGCCGTTCGGCTCGGCGCTCGCTCCGTGAAGTCCCAGGTAGTGGGACTGATCGCCACTCGATGCGAGTCCTGAGGCCCTCTGCGGATAGCATTGGTATGGCTGATCCTGGTCCACTATCACCCTCCCGGAAGGGGGCCGCTCGCGTGAGTGTGCTCGACGAGATCATCGAAGGCGTGCTCGCCGACCTCGCGGAGCGGCAGGCAAGCGTCAGTCTCGACGAGCTCAAGGACCGCGCGGCCAAGGCAGCCCCGGCCAAGGACGGAGTCGCGGCTCTGCGCGGCGACGGCGTCCAGGTCATCTGCGAGGTCAAGCGCTCCAGCCCGTCGAAGGGCGCGCTCGCCGCGATCGCCGACCCCGCCGGACTCGCCGCCGACTACGAGGCGGGCGGCGCGGCCGTCATCTCCGTGCTCACCGAGCAGCGCCGCTTCGGCGGCTCGCTGGCCGACCTGGAGGCCGTACGCGCCAAGGTCGACATCCCGGTGCTGCGCAAGGACTTCATCGTCACGGCCTACCAGCTGTGGGAGGCCCGGGCGTACGGCGCGGACCTGGCCCTGCTGATCGTCGCCGCGCTGGAGCAGGAGGCCCTGGTCTCCCTGATCGAGCGCGCCGAGTCCATCGGGCTCACGCCGCTGGTCGAGGCGCACGACGAGGAAGAGGTCGAGCGCGCGGTCGAGGCCGGCGCGAAGATCATCGGTATCAACGCCCGCAACCTCAAGACCCTCAAGGTCGACCGCGGTACCTTCGAGCGCGTCGCCCCCGAGGTCCCGGCCGGCATCGTCACGGTCGCCGAGTCCGGCGTCCGCGGCCCGCACGACCTCATCGCGTACGCCAACGCGGGCGCCGACGCGGTGCTCGTCGGCGAGTCGCTGGTCACCGGCCGCGACCCGAAGGGCGCCGTCGCCGACCTCGTCGCCGCGGGCGCCCACCCGGCCCTGCGCCACGGCCGGAGCTGAACCGACGCCGATGACCTCACTCACCCGTACCGCCGCACGCACCCGGCCGGGCCCGCGCCCGCTCGCCGGGGCGTCGGCGCGCGACCCGCACGCGCCGCTGGCGCGCGGGTGCCGCCCGCGCGGCTGCCGGGCTCCGGCACGGCGGGTGCGCGGACGGCGGGTGCGCTACCACATCGGGTCCGAGCCCGGTCAGATCAACGGCATGCGATGGCGCCCCGAAGGCGCGCTGTAGCGATCTGCCCTGCCCGTACGCCCGGATGCCTCCGAGGCGTACGCGGGTGATCACGCGCGCGGCGCATACGGTCACTTCCACCCGTTGATCTTTCATGGGGCGCCAGCCCCTTCTGAGGAGTACGTCGGATGTCTTCTGACTTCTTCATTCCGGACCCCGAGGGCACCGTCCCCAGCACCGAGGGCTACTTCGGCGCGTACGGCGGCAAGTTCATCCCCGAGGCGCTCGTCGCCGCGGTCGACGAGGTCGCCGTCGAGTACGACAAGGCCAAGTCCGACCCGGCCTTCGCGGCCGAGCTGAACGAGCTGATGGTCAACTACACGGGCCGGCCCAGCTCGCTCACCGAGGTGCCGCGCTTCGCCGAACAGGCGGGCGGGGCGCGGATCTTCCTCAAGCGCGAGGACCTGAACCACACCGGCTCGCACAAGATCAACAACGTGCTTGGCCAGGCGCTGCTCACCAAGCGCATGGGCAAGACGCGCGTGATCGCGGAGACGGGCGCCGGCCAGCACGGCGTCGCGACCGCCACCGCGTGCGCCCTCTTCGGCCTCGAATGCACCATCTACATGGGCGAGATCGACACCCAGCGCCAAGCGCTCAACGTCGCCCGCATGCGGATGCTCGGTGCCGAGGTCGTCGCGGTGAAGTCCGGCAGCCGCACCCTGAAGGACGCCATCAACGAGGCGTTCCGCGACTGGGTCGCCAACGTGGACCGCACGCACTACCTCTTCGGCACCGTCGCCGGACCGCACCCCTTCCCGGCCATGGTCCGCGACTTCCACCGGGTCATCGGCGTCGAGGCGCGCCGCCAGATCCTGGAGCGCGCCGGCCGGCTGCCCGACGCGGCCGTCGCGTGCGTCGGCGGCGGTTCCAACGCCATCGGCCTCTTCCACGCCTTCATCCCGGACACGGACGTACGCCTCGTCGGCTGCGAGCCCGCCGGGCACGGCATCGAGACCGGCGAGCACGCGGCCACCCTGTCGGCGGGCGAGCCCGGCATCCTGCACGGCTCGCGGTCGTACGTCCTCCAGGACGAGGAGGGCCAGATCACCGAGCCCTACTCGATCTCGGCGGGCCTCGACTACCCGGGCATCGGCCCCGAGCACGCGTACCTCAAGGACAGCGGTCGCGGCGAGTACCGGGCGGTGACCGACGACGCGGCGATGCAGGCCCTGCTCCTCCTGTCGCGCACCGAGGGCATCATCCCGGCCATCGAGAGCGCCCACGCGCTCGCGGGCGCGCTGGAGCTCGGCAAGGAGCTGGGCAAGGACGGGCTGATCCTGGTCAACCTGTCCGGGCGCGGCGACAAGGACATGGACACGGCCGCCCGCTACTTCGGCCTGTACGACACCGACGCGGCGGTCGAGGCCGACGCCTCCTCCGACAACGGCGCCGCCGAGATCCAGAGGGACACCAAGTGAGCGGGAACATTCAGCTGCTGAGCGACACCCTGGAGCGGGCCCGGTCGGAGAACCGGGCGGCCCTCATCGCGTACCTCCCGGCCGGCTTCCCGACCGTCGACGGTGGCATCGACGCGGTCAAGGCGGTCGTCGCGGGCGGCGCGGACGTCGTCGAGGTCGGACTGCCGCACAGCGACCCGGTGCTCGACGGGCCGGTCATCCAGACCGCCGACGACATCGCGCTGCGGGGCGGGGTCAAGATCGCGGACGTGATGCGCACGGTCCGCGAGGCACACGCGGCGACCGGGGCCCCGGTCCTCGTCATGACGTACTGGAACCCGATCGACCGGTACGGCGTCGAGCGCTTCACCGCCGAGCTGGCGGAGGCCGGCGGCGCCGGCTGCATCCTGCCCGACCTGCCGGTCCAGGAGTCGGCCCTGTGGCGCGAGCACGCCGAGAAGCACAACCTGGCCACGGTGTTCGTGGTCGCGCCGAGCAGCAAGGACGAGCGGCTCGCCACCATCACCGCGGCCGGGTCCGGCTTCGTCTACGCGGCCTCGCTGATGGGTGTGACCGGCACGCGCGAGTCGGTGGGCGCGCAGGCACAGGACCTGGTGCGCAGGACGCGGGCCACGACCGAACTGCCGGTGTGCGTCGGGCTCGGGGTCTCGAACGCGGTCCAGGCGAAGGAGGTCGCGGCCTTCGCGGACGGCGTGATCGTCGGGTCCGCGTTCGTCCAGCGGATGCTCGACGCGCCGGACGCCGCGGCGGGCCTGGAGGCCGTACGGGCGCTCGCCGGCGAGCTGGCGCGGGGCGTGCGCAGGGGCGGCGACGGGGCCGGCGCGGCCTGACGCGGCACGACGTGAACAACTGAGCGGTGTAACCCGTACGGGTGGACCTGGACCGGGGAGGCGCGCCCGCGCCTCCCCGGTTCGTTGCTGCGGGTGTGAGTGACAAGAACCGTGACGGAAAACGAACCGCCCGCGAGCGCCTGATCCAGGAGCGCGAGGCACAGAAGGCGCGTGACCGGCGCCGGCGGACACTGATCGTGGCCGGCGCCGTGGTCGGCGTGCTGGGCCTGGCCGCCGTGGTGGGCGTCCTCGCCGCCAACTCGGGCTCGGACGGGGGCGGCGACGACAGCGCGAGCGCCGTGGTGGCCCCGCAGGGCGCGGGCGACAGGAACGGTCCGATGATCCCGGTGGGGACGACGGACGCGCCGTCGACCCTCACGGTGTGGGAGGACTTCCGCTGCCCGGCGTGCGCCCAGTTCGAGAACGCGTTCCGGGACACGATCCACGAGCTGGAGGCGGCGGGCCAGATCAAGGTCGAGTACCACCTGGCCACCCTCATCGACGGCAACATGGGCGGTTCCGGGTCGCTGAAGGCGGCCAACGCGGCGGCCTGCGCGCAGGACGCGGGCAAGTTCGTGCCGTATCACGACGTGCTCTACCAGAACCAGCCGCCCGAGCCCGACGACGCCTTCAGCCGCGACAGCCGCCTGATCGAGCTCGCGGGGAAGGTCGACGGGCTCGTCACAGAACCGTTCAAGCAGTGTGTGGCCGACGGGACGCACGAGGGCTGGGTGCGCAAGTCCAACGAGGCGTTCCAGAAGGGCAACTTCAGCGGCACCCCGACCGTGCAGCTCAACGGCGAGTCGGTCTTCCCGAAGAAGGGCGAGGAGCAGATCTCGCCGGACAACCTGAAGAAGTGGGTCGCCGAGGCGAACAAGGGCAAGAAGGCCGGTACGGCCACCGCGACGCCGTCGGCGTCCGCCACCTCGCCCGCACCCGCCACCTCGTCACCGCCCGCCGCGCCCCAGGCGCCCGCGCCGCCGGCTTCCGTGCCCCCGGCGTCGATGCCCCAGGCGACCGTGCCGCCCGCCACCGTGCCGCAGGGGTCGGTGCCGCAGGGGTACGTGCCGCCGGGCACGCCGTAGCGGCGGGGCCCGGACGGCGGGGCGGGGAGGAGGCGCGACGCTCGTTACCCAGACGTTGCCGGGTGGGTTGCCGTACCTCCCACCCGGCAGGGTAGCGTCGACCCTGCCATGGACCTTGCCTATATTCCCAGCCCGTCGACCGGTGTGATCGAGCTCGGACCGATCCCGCTCCGCGGCTACGCCTTCTGCATCATCGCCGGTGTCTTCCTGGCCGTCTGGTACGGCAACAAGCGCTGGGTCGCCCGGGGAGGCAAAGCCGGCACAGTGGCCGACATCGCCGTGTGGGCGGTGCCGTTCGGCCTCGTCGGCGGGCGGCTCTACCACGTCGTCACCGACTACCAGCTGTACTTCAGCGAGGGCCAGGACTGGGTCGACGCCTTCAAGATCTGGGAAGGCGGCCTCGGCATCTGGGGCGCCGTCGCCCTCGGCGCGGTCGGCGCCTGGATCGGCTGCCGCCGCCGCGGGATCCCGCTTCCCGCCTGGGCCGACGCGATGGCTCCGGGCCTCGCCTTCGCCCAGGCGATCGGCCGCTGGGGCAACTGGTTCAACCAGGAGCTGTACGGCCGCGAGACCGACCTGCCCTGGGGCCTGAAGATCTCCGAGGGCGCGAACCGCGAGGCCGGGATCTACCACCCGACCTTCCTGTACGAGTCGCTGTGGTGCGTCGGCGCCGCGCTCGTCGTCATCTGGGCCGACCGCCGCTTCAAGCTCGGACACGGCCGGGTCTTCGCCCTGTACATCGCGCTGTACTGCACCGGTCGCGGCTGGATCGAGTACATGCGGGTCGACGAGGCCCACCACGTGCTGGGCCTGCGGCTGAACGTCTGGACCTCCATCGTCGTCTTCGCCTGCGCGGTGGCGTACTTCGTGATCTCGGCGAAGCTGCGCCCGGGGCGCGAGGAGATCGTCGAGCCGGCATCCCCGGAGAAGCGGGAGGCGCGCGGCGACGACGCCGACCACTCCGGCGACGCCGACCACGCGGACGACACGCACGACGCGGGCGCCGATGCCGCGACCGGCCGCAAGGCCGACGCCGAGGCGACGGACTAGGCGTCCGGCGGCCCCCGCGGGCCTCGAACGGTGTACGGGCCGGAGTGCTCCTCAACGGGGCGCTCCGGCCCGTACCGCGTTCCGAGGCTGCTCAGCCGGGACATACCCCGGCTCAGGCAGGGGACCGGGACGCCAGAGCCAGGGTTCGCTGGGCCGCCGCCACGACCGCGGCGTCCACGAAGCGGCCGTCCGGGAGCGCCAGTGCGCCGCCCCGCGCGGCGGCCGCCTTGACGACCTCCTCCGCCTCCTCCACCTCGCGCGGGGTCGGCAGGAAGGCCCGTTCGATCACCGGCAGCTGGCACGGATGCAGCGCCGTACGGCCCAGGAAGCCCAGGGCCCGGCCCCGCGCGCACGACCGCGCGAGGCCCTCAAGGTCCTTGAGGTCGGGATGCACCGACTGGACCGGCGGGTCCAGGCCCGCGGCCCGTGCGGCGACCACCACCCGGCTGCGCGGCCAGGCGAGCCCGGTGTCGTCCCGTACGCCCAGATCGGCGCGCAGGTCCGCCTCGCCCAGGGCGACGCCGCGCAGGGCCGGGTGCGCACCGGCGATCGCGTACGCCTGCTCGACGGCGAGGGCCGATTCGAGCAGCGCGTACAGCGGCACGTCCGGCATCCGGTGCGCGACCTGCCGCACCTCGGCCGGGCCGGTGACCTTCGGCAGGCGCAGGGCGGCCAGGCCTGGCAGGCCGGTCAGGGCGCGCAGGTCGTCGTCGGCGAAGGGGCCGGCGAGGGCGTTCACTCGTACGTGCACCGGGGTCGGCGGGGGTTCGGCGAGCAGCTCCGCGGTCGCCGAGCGGGCGTACTCCTTGCGGTCGGGCGCGACCGCGTCCTCCAGGTCGACGATCACGACGTCGGCGCCGGACCGCAGCGCCTTGGCGACCGTCTCGGAGCGGTCGCCCGGTACGTAGAGCCAGGTCAGGGCGGTGAGGGGAGTGGTCATCGGGTGCCGCCGGTCGCCCGGAGCGCGGCGATCTCGGACGGGGACAGGCCCGCCTCGGTGAGCACGGCCTCCGTGTCGGCGTTGTGCGGGCGTCCTGCCCAGCGGATCGCTCCCGGGGTCTCGGAGAGGCGGAACAGCACGTTCTGCATGCGCAGGGGGCCCAGTTCGGGGTCCGGGACCTCGGTGATGGTGTCGAGGGCGCGGTACTGCGGGTCGGTCATGACGTCCCGCACGTCGTAGACGGGGGCGATCGCCGCCTCGGCCTTCTCGAAGGCGGCGAGCGCCTCGTCGCGGGTGCGACGGCCGATCCAGTGGCCGACCGCCTCGTCGAGTTCGTCGGCGTGCTCGGCGCGGCCGCTGCCGGTGGCGAACCACGGCTCGTCGATGAGCTCGGGCCGGCCGACCAGGCGCATCACGCGCTCGGCCACGGACTGGGCCGAGGTCGACACGGCCACCCAGGCGTTGTCGGCGGTGCGGTAGGTGTTGCGGGGGGCGTTGTTGCGGGAGCGGTTGCCGGTGCGGGGCTGGACGTAGCCGAGCTGGTCGTACCAGAGCGGCTGGGGGCCGAGGACGGTGAGGATGGGCTCGATGATGGCCATGTCGACGACCTGGCCCCGGCCGGTCGTGGCGCGGGCCGCCAGGGCGGTCATCACCGCGTAGGCGGTGGCGAGCGCGGCGATCGAGTCGGCCAGGCCGAACGGCGGGAGCGTGGGCGGCCCCTCGGGTTCACCGGTGATGGCCGCGAAGCCGCTCATCGCCTCGGCGAGCGTGCCGAAGCCCGGGCGGTGGGCGTACGGGCCCGACTGGCCGAAGCCGGTGACGCGGGCCAGCACCAGGCGGGGGTTGACCGCGCTCAGCTCCGCCGGGCCGAGACCCCACTTCTCCAGGGTGCCGGGGCGGAAGTTCTCGATGATCACGTCGGTGGTGGCGGCGAGGCGCAGGAGCGCGTCGCGGCCGGTGGGGGCGGAGAGGTCGAGGGTGATGGTGCGTTTGT
>NZ_VBVX01000749.1 GCF_005981925.1 Streptomyces albidochromogenes | reverse complement strand
CTATTTTTGTTGATCAATTCAAAAAATATATGCCAAACCATATGCCTACTTGGACTTGTGTTGAAGTTACGAAACTAGGTGACCCTGAAATGCTTGTTGAAATTGAAGTTGAAGCGTGTGTTGCTAATTAAAAAATATCAATACATTATATTTGTTTGCATGCATTGTAAAATAAATCTTAATATAATCGACCAAGTGGTGAAAGAGAATATTCACACATAATGCATTAAAAAAAACTTCATTTATTTATCATTAATCCATATAGTACACTATTTTACAAATTAATCGTCTTACTAGAATCAATGTCTTCACTTGTCATCCAAATTAAATTGGGAACTTGCCCATGACCGTCTCGTAAACATGACATCTCTTACTTCTCTTCACTAAAGAAAGCTGATATCCCTTTCCGCAAAATTAGTCGACGTTGACTTGTGGTGAAATTGTCCCGTTTGAAGTAATATAGATATC
>NZ_VBVX01000748.1 GCF_005981925.1 Streptomyces albidochromogenes | reverse complement strand
GTCCATGCCGGTGAGGATGTAATCCTCGCGGTGCTGCATCGCATCCAGCGTTTCGACCCGGTCGGCGTTGCCGCGCGCACGCTCGGCGAGTGCCTGCAGCTGCAGCTGGACGTGTTGCCTGCCGACACCCCGGGGCTGGCGCTGGCGCGACAGATTGCCGCAGGCCCGCTGGAACGGCTGCCGCGCAGTGGCGTCTCCGGGCTGGCGAATGAACTGAAACAGCCGCTGGACGAGGTCGAGACGGCGGTCGCGCTGCTGCGCTCGCTGGACCCGCGTCCGGGCACGCAGATCGCGCCGCTGTCGCAGGACACCTATGTGGTGCCCGACGTGGTGGTGTGGCGGCAGAACGGCATCTGGCGCGCAGCGCTGGCGGCCAATGCCGGGCCGAAGGTGGTGATCCACCGTGGCTACGAACAGCTGATCCGCCGCTGTGGCGAGGCCGACGCCGGCTACCTGCGCGGCCAGCTGC
>NZ_VBVX01000086.1 GCF_005981925.1 Streptomyces albidochromogenes | reverse complement strand
CCCCCGTCCCGTCACCCGTCGCCCGCTCTCCCCCGAGGGTCAAGGCAACCACACGCCCCGGACGCGTCCCGAACCGCACACCACCGGCGCGACCGGGGTGGGTCGCGCCGGTGGTGTGCGGCCGCAAGAGCGGCCGCGGCAGCAGGGGCTGAGGCGCCGGCGGCGTCAGACGGAGGCGGGGAAGCGCTCCCACACCCGGTGCTGCCCCAGGAGCCGTGTGACCTGCTCCAGCACGGCCGTACCGCTGCCGGCCGTCACCACGCCCGGCGCCCCGACGGGAACGCCCGCGGACTCCAGCACCCGCTCGGCGCCCGCCCAGCCCCCGATGGCCTTGCCGTGCCGGAACGCCTCCAGCAGCATCAGCTGCACCCGGGGATCGGTCGCCGCCCCGGCCGGCGCCACCGCCTCGGCGGACTTGGCGTCCCGTACGCCGGAAGCGTCGCTTCCGACCCGGGGCACCCCCGCCACCAGCAGGGCGTCGTACTCGACCGACCGCGCGGTGACGTATGTCCGCTGGACGGCGAGCGGCTCGCCGCCGCCCTCCAGCTTGCCGCCCTCGGGGGCGATCAGCAGCGGGACCATCCCGGCGTCCAGCACCGCCTGCCGTACGGACCGCACGCCGTCGAGGTCGCCGTCGGAGTCGGTGACGATGCCGATGATCCGTCCGTCCAGCGGCCAGGTCTGCCCGAGCTGGGACAGGGCCGGGCTGGGCTCCGGGGTGGTCAGGGTCACGGTGGCCGACGGCGCCGGCAGACCGAGGCCCGTCGCGACCTGCTCGCACAGCTCCGGGTCGATGTTGGCGAGCACCTTCAGCGCGCGCTCCTTGACGGACTGCTCGTAGCACTTGTTCAGCTCGAAGGTGTACGCCGCGATGATGTGCTCGCGCTCGACGGGCGTCATGCTGAGCCAGAACAGCCGGGGCTGGCTGAAGTGGTCCGAGAAGGAGGCGGGAGCCTCGCGTACCTTCCTCGCCGCCGGCACCTCCCGGGGCACCTCGATGTACGCGCCGGTGTCCGCGCCCGCCAGGAACGGGCAGCCGCCGTCGAGGGAGTTGGGCCGGTAGGGAGCCGCCCCGCTGTGCACGGCCGTCTGGTGCATGCCGTCGCGCAGCATGTCGTTGACCGGCGCGTGGGTGCGGTTGATCGGGATCTGGGCGAAGTTGGGCCCGCCCAGACGGCTGATCTGGGTGTCGAGGTAGGAGAAGAGCCGGCCGCTGAGCAGCGGGTCGTCGGTGATGTCGATGCCGGGCACGAGGTGCCCGGGGTGGAAGGCGACCTGCTCGGTCTCGGCGAAGAAGTTCGTCGGGTTGGCGTTGAGCGTCAGCAGACCGATCGGCTGTACGGGCGCCAGCTCCTCCGGGACGATGTTCGTCGGGTCGAGCAGGTCGATGCCCTCGAAGACCTGCTCGGGCGTGTCGGGGAAGGTCTGGATGCCGAGCTCCCACTGCGGGTACGCGCCCGCCTCGATCGCGTCGGCGAGGTCCCGGCGGTGGAAGTCGGGGTCCATGCCGTTGACGAGCTGCGCCTCCTCCCAGACCAGCGAGTGCACCCCCAGCTTGGGCTTCCAGTGGAACTTCACCAGCGTCGTCGCGCCCTCGGCGTTGACCAGCCGGAACGTGTGGACGCCGAAGCCCTCCATCATCCGGTACGAGCGCGGGATGCCCCGGTCCGACATGTTCCACAGGGTGTGGTGCGTCGCCTCGGTGTGCAGGGTGACGAAGTCCCAGAACGTGTCGTGGGCGCTCTGGGCCTGCGGGATCTCCCGGTCCGGGTGGGGCTTCCCGGCATGGATGATGTCCGGGAACTTGATCGCGTCCTGGATGAAGAAGACCGGGATGTTGTTGCCGACGAGGTCGAAGGTGCCTTCCTCCGTGTAGAACTTCGTCGCGAAGCCCCGGGTGTCGCGCACGGTGTCCGAGGAGCCGCGTGATCCGAGGACGGTCGAGAACCGTACGAACACCGGCGTCTCGACGTCCTTCGCGAGGAAAGCGGCCTTCGTGACCTTGGAGGCGGTGCCGTACCCCTGGAAGATCCCGTGCGCGGCGGCGCCGCGCGCGTGCACGACCCGCTCGGGGATGCGCTCGTGGTCGAAGTGGGTGATCTTCTCGCGCAGGTGGTGGTCCTGGAGCAGGACGGGCCCGCGCGCGCCGGCCTTGAGGGAATGGTCCGTGTCGTACAGCCGCGCCCCCTGAGCCGTGGTCAGGTAAGCGCCGTGCTGCGCCATGTCGGTCCGCTCGGCGCCGGTGGCCCGGCCGGTCGGACTGACTGTCGCGGGTCCGCTCTGGTCGGGCTTGGGCGGCAGGGGACCCCGGACCTCGGTCGGCTCGTCGACCGGCGGCGTCTCGGCGCCGGGCTTGCCCGGGATGCCGTCCTGCGGACCGTGGTCACCGCTGACCAGGTCGACGGCTTTCTCCGCCGCCGCCTTGACCGGGTTCTTCTCGCTCATCTGTTCTCCAACCGTGTGGGGGCAACGTGACAGCTATGACCCGCACCGCAGAAGAGGAAACTGCGCTCCGGGCCCACGCGACCGCACAGACCCGCGCCTGTGGGCGGCGACCGCGCGGGTACCCCGCCCCCGGCCCCCGAACCGGCCGGCTTCAGCCGACCACCGCCACGGCTTCCCGCACCATGGCCATAAATCGCGGTGTCAGAGGATGCCCGCCGCGCCGAGCGCGGCACTGTCCCGCGCGACGCCGATGCCGGCCGACCGGAAGACGAGACCGAAATGCACCGTGCGGGGCCACGGCCCCCGCAGCGGACCGCGCTCCCGCCGCCACCTCACCGCAGGCGCAGCGCGCTTCCGGGCATAGAAAAACCCCAGGTCACGGCGAGTGAGTCCTGGGGTTGATCCGAGCCGCCTTCGGGATTCGAACCCGAGACCTACGCATTACGAGTGCGTTGCTCTGGCCAACTGAGCTAAGGCGGCGCCGCTGCCGACACCATGGTGCGATCAGCAGCGGGCACAAGTCTACACAGTTTCGAGGGGTGCTCCGCACAGCCCTTCCCGGCGCCCATCCGTGCAGGTCAGGAGCACTTCTTGCCGTTCTGCGGGGCCGTGCCCTCCAGGAGGTAGGTGTTGATCGCGGTGTCGATGCAGTCGCTGCCCCGGCCGTACGCCGTGTGGCCGTCGCCGTCGTAGGTCAGCAGGGTGCCGGAGGCCAGCTGGCCGGCCAAGGACCGGGCCCACTTGTACGGGGTCGCCGGGTCGCGGGTGGTGCCGACCACGACGATCGGGGCGGCGCCCTTCGCCGCGATGCGGTGCGGGGTGCCGGTCGCCTTCGCCGGCCAGTAGCCGCAGTTCAGGGAGGCCCAGGCGAGGCCGTTGCCGAAGACCGGGGACGCCTTCTCGAAGGTGGGGAGCGCGGTGCGGACCTCGGCGGGGGCGGTGAAGGCGGGCGGGAGGTCCAGGCAGTTCACGGCCGCGTTGGCGTACATGAGGTTCTGGTAGCTGCCGTCGTCGGCGCGCTCGTAGTAGCTGTCCGCGAGCGCCAGCAGGGCCGCGCCGTCGCCGCCCGTCGCGCGGGTGAGGGCGGTCCGCAGCTCCGGCCAGGCGGACTCGTCGTACATCGCGGCGATGACTCCGGTGGTCGCCAGGGACTCGCCGAGCGGGCGGCTCTGGCCGGTGCGGACGGGCTTGGCGTCGAGCTTGCCGAAGAATGCCTTCAGGCGCTTGCCCGCCTCGGCCGGCGTACCGGTGCCCAGCGGGCAGTCCTTGTGCTTGACGCAGTCCGCCGCGAACGACCGGAACGCGGTGTCGAAGCCCGCCGTCTGGTCGCGGCTCATGTCCCGGGCGGACAGCGACGGGTCCATGGCGCCGTCGAGGACGAGGCGCCCGGCGCGGGCGGGGAAGAGTTCGGCGTACGTCGCGCCCAGGAACGTCCCGTACGACGCCCCGACGTAGTTCAGCTTCCGGTCGCCCAGGATCGCGCGCAGGATGTCCATGTCGCGGGCCGCCTCGACGGTGGAGACGTGCGGCAGGATCGCGGCCGAGCGCTTCGCGCAGCCGGCCGCGAACTTCTTGTACGACGTGACCAGCTTGTCGGTCTCCCCCAGGTCGTCGGGGGTCTGGTCCACCTGCGTGTACGCGTCCATCTCCTTGCCCGTCAGGCACTCGACGGGCTCGCTGCGCGCCACGCCGCGCGGATCGACGGCCACCACGTCGTACCGCGCGCGGACCGGCGCCGGGTACCCGATCGCGGCGTACGCCTGGAGGTAGGCGATGGCGGAGCCGCCGGGCCCGCCCGGATTGACCATCAGGGATCCGAGGCGCCGGCCGGGGCCGGTGGCCTTCTTGCGGGACACCGCGAGCTTGATGTCGGCCCGCTCCGGCTTCCGGTAGTCCAGCGGGGCCTTCATCGTGGCGCACTGGAACCCGGAGGCACCGCACTCGCGCCAGGTCAGCTTCTGGGCGTAGTACGTCTTCAGGGCGGCCGGGACCGGTGACTGCGACGCGGACGCCGAGGCACTGGGCGACGAACCTCCCGAGGAGCAGCCGGAGATGAGCAGCCCGGCTGTCGCGAGGGCGGTGGCAGAGATCCGGATCAGATGCCTGGTGTCCATCCTCGGAGCGTAGTGCGGTGGTGACGGAATGTGCGCCGCATGGCCTCGTACGAGTGATCCGGTCAACCCGGGGACGGCCCGCGCCATGGTGTGCGGCAACCGGTGGCTCAGCCGGCGCGCAGGGCCACCGTCATGGCCTCCACCGCGAGCAGCGGCGCGACGTTGCGGTCCAGGGCCTGGCGGCAGGCGATGATCGCCTCTATCCGCCGCAGGGTGCGCTCGGGCGTCGAGCTCTGCGCGACGCGGTCCAGCGAGTCCCGTACGTCCTCGTTCGCCAGGGCGACCCGGGAGCCGAGCTGGAGCGCGAGGACGTCGCGGTAGAAGCCGGTGAGGTCGCTCAGCGCCAGGTCGAGGCTGTCACGCTGGGTACGGGTCGAGCGGCGCTTCTGGCGGTCGGCCAGCTCCTTCATCGCGCCCGCAGTGCCGCGTGGCATACGGCCGCCCGCCGCCGCGCCGAGCGCCGCCTTGAGGTCGTCCGTCTCTTTGACGTCCATCTCCTCGGCGACCTGCTTGGCGTCCTCGCCCGCCGCGTCGACCAGCTCCTGGGCCGCCTTGAGGCAGCCACCGATGTCCGCGACGCGCAGCGGAACCTTGAGGACCACGGCGCGCCGCGCCCGCGCGCGCTCGTCGGTGGCGAGCCTGCGGGCCCGCCCGATGTGGCCCTGGGTGGCGCGGGCGGCGGTCGCGGCGGTCGCGGGGTCGATGCCGTCACGCCGTACGAGCACGTCGGCGACGGCGTCGACGGACGGCGTGCTGAGGACGAGGTGGCGGCAGCGGGATCGGATGGTCGGAAGGACGTCTTCCAGGGACGGTGCGCACAGCAGCCAGACCGTACGGGGAGCGGGCTCCTCGATGGCCTTGAGCAGCACGTTTCCGGCGCCCTCGGTGAGCCGGTCCGCGTCCTCCAGGACGATGACCTGCCAGCGGCCGCCCGCCGGGGACAGCTGGGCCCGCCGGACGAGCTCGCGGGTGTCCTTCACGCCGATGGAGAGCTGGTCGGTACGGACGATCTCCACGTCGGCGTGGGTGCCGACCAGGGTCGTGTGGCATCCGTCGCAGAACCCGCAGCCCGGTTCCCCGCCGAGGGCCCGGTCCGGGCTGACGCACTGCAGCGCGGCGGCGAACGCGCGGGCGGCGGTGGACCGCCCGGAGCCCGGCGGCCCGGTGAACAGCCAGGCGTGCGTCATCCGGGACCCGGCGGGCGCGGGTGTGGCCCCGGACCGGTCCGCGACAGCGGTGACAAGCCCGTCGGCATCCCGCGCGGCATCGGCCAACTGCGCCTGAACCCGCGCCTGCCCGACCAGGTCGTCCCATACGGCCATGGTGCTACCGCCTCCGCCGCGCCTTCGCGCCGCTGCCTACGTGCTTACGTTCTCGAACCCCGACCACCCCCATTGTGGTCGACCCCACTGACATCACGGCCCACGAGCCACATCCCGCCGTGCGCCCACGGTCGTCCGGCGTGCGCGCACGGGTCCTGCGGCGCGGCCCGGCCTCGTCGCGCGGCGGCGCCGACCGTTCCCGCCGGGGCCTGCGGAGCCCACCGGTTCAAGCCCCCCGCCGCAGGCCCATCGGCCGTACGGTGTGCGAGGTGCGGGAGCACCGTCCGGCCCTCCGGCGCGGTCGGCCCCGCCGTCCAGCGGCGCGCCGATGATCCCGCCGGCCCCTGCGAGCCCTTCGCCTCAGGCCCACCGATCGGGGCCGATCTGCCCGTACGGCGTGCGAGGGACGGAGCCCCCGCCTGGTCTTCCGGCGCGGCCCGCCCCGTCGCGCAGCAGGGCCGGCCGTCCACTCGCGCCGGTGCCCGCCGCGCGAACGCCTCGGGCGGTACGGGCCGAGAAAAGCGCCCGTACCGCCCGTGATGCGTACCGGCGTCCGCCTACCGGCCTACCGGCGTCCGCCGCGCCCGCGACCGCCCGCGTCGTCCTCGTCGGCGTCCCGGCCACCGAGCAGCTCGTCCGCCAGCGACGGCAGATCGTCGAGCGGGGTCTCCTCCGCCCAGTCCGAGCGCCGACGCGCCGCACGCGTGTTCTGACCGGTGGTCGGATGCGCCGCTTCCGGGTCCAGCCACGGCAGCTCGCGCGTCCGCTCATTGCCGCCGTCGCCCTCGGCGTCGGCGGCCGCGGCCCGCTCGTCGCGGAAGAAGCCCGGCGGGACCCGGTCCGAAGGCTCGTCCCGCACGGAGGGCAGTACGGCCGTCTCGTCCGCCGGCGCCGTGTCACGCACCTGCGGCAGCACCGTCGTCTCCTCGGCCGGCGCCGCGTCCCGCACGGGCGGCAGTACGGCCGTCTCCTCCGCCGGCGTCACGTCCCGCACGGGCCGCAGCACCGCCGTGTCTTCCGCGGTGCGCTCCGGGGCGGCGGGCTCCTCCTTGCGCATGTCGACGCGCGGCTTCTCCACCGCCTGCGTCACCTCGTCCGGACGCACGACCGGCGTCGGCACCGTCAGCTCGGCGTCGGACGGAGCAGGGGACGGAGACGGCGACGGGGCCCCGGAGGGGGTCTCGGATCCCGCCCGCGACTCGGACGCCGGCCGAGGCCTGGAAGCCGCCGGGGACCCGGGTGTCGCCGGGGCGTCGGACGGGGACCGGGGACCGGACGGCTCCGCGGCGCGCTGCGCCAACGCGGCCGCCGCGGTGGCCGCCGCGGCCGACTCCGCGAGCCGGCGCGCCTCCTCCGCACGCAGCAGCGCCTCCTCGGCCCTGCGCTGCTTCTCGCGGCGGCGTTCCTCCGCCTCCGCCCGCAGCCGGGCCTCCTCGGCGGCCTGCCGGCGCAGCCGTTCCTGCTCGGCGGCCCGCGCCTTCTCCTCGGCCTCGCGACGCAGCCGCTCCTCCTCGGCCAGCCGGCGCGCCTCCTCGGCCCTGCGCCGGGCCTCCTCCGCCTGCCGCTCGGCCTCGCGCTGCCGCGCCTCTTCGATCTCGCGGCGCTTGCGCTCCTCCTCCTCGGCGCGGAGCTTCGCGAGCTGCGCCTGCCGCTCGCGCTCCAGCCGCTCCTCCTCCGCCTTGCGCGCGGCTTCCTCCTCGGCCTTGCGCCGCGCCTCCTCCTCGGCGGCCTTCCGCGCCTCCTCCCGCGCCTTGATCTCGGCGTCGGAGAGGGGCAGCATCCGGTCCAGCCGGTGGCGTACGACCGTGGTGACCGCTTCCGGGTCCTGTCCGGCGTCCACCACCAGGTACCGGCCCGGATCGGCGGCGGCCAGCGTCAGGAAACCGTGCCGCACGCGCGCGTGGAACTCCGGCGGCTCCGACTCCAGCCGGTCCGGCGCCTCCGTGAACCGCTCGCGCGCGGTCTCCGGCGAGACGTCGAGCAGCACCGTCAGATGCGGTACGAGCCCGTCCGTCGCCCACCGCGAGATGCGGGCGATCTCGGTCGGCGAGAGGTCGCGGCCCGCGCCCTGGTACGCCACGGACGAGTCGATGTACCGGTCGGTGATCACGACGGCGCCGCGCTCCAGCGCCGGACGGACGACCGAGTCGACGTGCTCCGCGCGGTCGGCCGCGTACAGCAGCGCCTCCGCGCGGTTCGACAGGCCCGCGCTGGACACGTCCAGCAGGATCGAACGCAGCCGCTTGCCGATCGGCGTCGCGCCGGGCTCGCGGGTGACGACGACCTCGTGGCCCTTGTTGCGGATCCACTCGGCGAGCGCGTCGACCTGGGTGGACTTGCCCGCCCCGTCGCCGCCCTCCATCGCGATGAAGAACCCGGTCGCGGCGGGCGCCTGGTCGGGCTCGCCGCCACGCAGCGCCTCGCGCAGGTCGCGGCGCAGCGGCACGCCCTGCCGGTCGTCGGCCTTGGCGAGTACGAGCGCGGCCACCGGCAGCAGCAGCGCGCCGACAAGCATCAGCGTGAACGCCGCGCCGCCGTGGGCGAAGACGAAGCTTCCGTTGGCCAGGCGGTGCGGGCCGATCGCGGCCGCGAGCACCGGGGCCACGACCGCGCCGAGGGCGATGTAGACCCGGGCGACGGCCTGCAGGTGCTCCGTGGTGCGCGCCCGCCGGAAGTCCTCGGTCTCCTGGTCGAGCAGTGTGTGCCCGGTGTTCGCGGCCACTCCCGCGCTGAAGCCGGCGAGCAGCGTGATCATGATGACGGTCGCGGTGTCGGGCACCAGGCCCATGGCAAGCAGCGCGACGCCGGTGACGGCGATCGCGAGCGCCAGGAGGCGGCGCCGCGACAGCGTGGGCAGCACCTTGGGCGCGCTGCGGATGCCGAGGGCGGTGCCACCGGTCAGGCCGAGGAACAGCAGGGCGAAGGTGACGGGTCCGCCGCCGAGGTCCTTCGCGTGCAGTACGGCGACGGCCGCCGCGGCGGCGATCGCTCCCGCGACGGCGGCGCAGGCCACGACGATGAGGCGGATCGCGCCGGTACGGCCCTTGTCGACGCCCGTGCCGGTCTTCGGCCGGCGCAGGCCCTCCAGCGGGGAGCGCGCGCGAGGCGTCTGCCCGTCGGGCAGCTCCAGGAAGTACAGCGTGGACACGGACGCGGCGAACAGTCCCGCGGCGACGTATGACCCGAGGGCCGCCTGGTGGTGCGTGAACCAGTCGATGCCGGAGCCCAGCACGTTGCCGACCAGCGTCGCCGCCAGCAGCACGACGCCGGCCGCGGGCAGCGCGACGAAGCTCGTACGCAGCGACAGCCGGCGCAGCGCGTCCAGGTGGTCCGGCAGCGGCCGCACCGACGCGCCCTCGGGCGGCGGGGCCGGCAGCAGCGCGGGCGCGGCCCCCTCCTTGGCGACCGTCCAGAACCGCTCGGCGACGCCGGAGACGAAGACGGTGCTCAGGAGTACGGCCTGGGCCTTGTCCGGGGTCCAGTCGATCCACAGCGGGGCGACGACGAGGAGGGCGAGCCGCAGCCCGTCCGCACCGATCATCGTCCAGCGCCGGTCGAGGGGCCCCGACGGCGCGGTCAGCGTGGAGACCGGGCCCAGGAGCAGGGCTCCGAAGATGAAGGTGGCAAGGATCCGAGCCCCGAACACCGCGGCGACCGCGAAGGCCGCACCGCGATAACCACCGCCGAACGACCCTTCCGAGATCGCCGCCTGAAGTGACAGCAGCAGCAGCACGAGAAGGGCGAGGGCGTCGCCGGTATGGCCGACGAGCTGCGCGCTCCACAACCGCCTGAGCGGAGGAAGGCGCAGCAGGGCTCGTACGGCTCGCTCGCGTGAGTCTGCGGCTAGTGCGTCGGAGGTGGGGCTCACGACCGTTGGCTGCTCGGCTCGCGTCATCCGCCCAGCCTATCCGGACGCCGACAGTCGCCGGAGGCCCCGCCCGAACAAACGTCTCCTCCCGGGTCGTACGGGCGCCCGCACAGGGACGGCCCCCGGCGCCCACCAGGGCGCCGGGGGCCGCTTCACGCGCCTGCTGCCTACTCCTCCGAGGCCGAAGCGGAAGCCGCCGAGGCGTTGGAGGCCGTCGCCTTCTTCGCCGGAGCCTTCTTGGCGGCCGTCTTCTTGGCTGCGGTCGTCCTGGCCGTCGTCGTCTTCTTGGCAGCCGTCTTCTTCGCCGCGGCGGTCTTCGCCGTGGTCGTCTTCTTGGCGGCCGCCTTCTTGGCCGTGGCCTTCTTCGCCGGGGCCTTCTTGGCGGTCTTCTTCTTCGCCGGGCCCTTGGCGCGCTTCTCCGCGAGGAGCTCGTAACCCCGCTCCGGGGTGATGTCCTCCACGCTGTCGTCGGTCCGCAGCGTCGCGTTCGTCTCGCCGTCCGTGACGTACGGCCCGAAGCGGCCGTCCTTGACGACCACCGGGCGCTCGCTGACCGGGTCGGTACCCAGCTCCCTGAGCGGCGGCTTGGCGGCCGCGCGGCCCCGCTGCTTGGGCTGGGCGTAGATCGCCAGCGCCTCGTCGAGCGTGATCGAGAAGAGCTGGTCCTCGGTCTCCAGCGAGCGCGAGTCCGTGCCCTTCTTGAGGTACGGGCCGTACCGGCCGTTCTGCGCGGTGATCTCGACGCCCTCGGCGTCCGTACCGACGACGCGCGGCAGCGACATCAGCTTGAGCGCGTCCGCCAGCGTCACGGTGTCCAGGGACATCGACTTGAACAGCGAGGCCGTGCGCGGCTTGACCGCGTTCTTGCCGGTCTTCGGAGTGCCCTCGGGGAGGATCTCGGTGACGTACGGGCCGTAGCGGCCGTCCTTCGCCACGATCTGGCGGCCCGTCTCCGGGTCGGCGCCCAGCTCGAAGTCGCCGCTCGGCTTGGCCAGCAGCTCCTCGGCGTACTCGACGGTCAGCTCGTCCGGAGCCATGTCCTCCGGCACGTCGGCGCGCTGGTGGTTCTCGTCGTCCTTCTCGCCGCGCTCGATGTACGGCCCGTAGCGGCCCACTCGCAGCACGATGCCCTCGCCGACCGGGAAGGAGGAGATCTCCCGGGCGTCGATCGCACCGAGGTCGGTGACGAGCTCCTTGAGGCCGCCGAGGTGGTCCCCGTCGCCGTTGCCCGCGTCCGCCGCGCCGCCCGGGGCGACACCGGCGTCGGCGTCGCCCTCACCGAAGTAGAAGCGCCGCAGCCACGGCACGGCCTGGGCCTCGCCGCGCGCGATGCGGTCGAGGTCGTCCTCCATCTTCGCCGTGAAGTCGTAGTCGACGAGACGGCCGAAGTGCTTCTCCAGCAGGTTGACCACGGCGAAGCTCAGGAAGGACGGCACGAGCGCCGTGCCCTTCTTGAACACGTACCCGCGGTCGAGGATCGTGCCGATGATCGAGGCGTACGTCGACGGGCGGCCGATCTCGCGCTCTTCGAGCTCCTTGACCAGCGAGGCCTCGGTGTAGCGGGCGGGCGGCTTGGTCGCGTGGCCGTCGACCGAGATCTCCTCGGAGGTGAGCGCGTCACCCTGGGCGACCTGCGGCAGCCTGCGCTCGCGGTCGTCGAGCTCGGCGTTGGGGTCGTCGGCGCCTTCGACGTACGCCTTCATGAAGCCGTGGAAGGTGATCGTCTTGCCGGAGGCGGAGAACTCGGCGTCGCGGCCGTCGCTCGCCCGGCCGCCGATCTTCACCGTCACGCTGTTTCCGACGGCGTCCTTCATCTGGGAGGCGACGGTGCGCTTCCAGATCAGCTCGTACAGCCGGAACTGGTCGCCGCTCAGACCCGTCTCGGCGGGGGTGCGGAAGCGGTCGCCGGAGGGGCGGATCGCCTCGTGCGCCTCCTGCGCGTTCTTGACCTTGCCGGCGTACGTGCGGGGCTTGTCCGGCAGGTAGTCGGCGCCGTACAGCTGCGTCACCTGGGCGCGGGCGGCCTGGACCGCGGTGTCGGAGAGCGTCGTGGAGTCCGTACGCATGTAGGTGATGAAGCCGTTCTCGTACAGCTTCTGGGCCACCTGCATCGTGGACTTCGCGCCGAAGCCCAGCTTGCGCGAGGCCTCCTGCTGGAGCGTCGTCGTACGGAACGGGGCGTACGGCGAGCGGCGGTACGGCTTGGACTCGACCGAGCGGACGGCGAACGGCGAGTCGGCGAGGGCGGCGGCCAGGGCGCGGGCGTTCGCCTCGTCGAGGTGAAGGACGTCACTCTTGAGTTGTCCCACGGAGCTGAAATCGCGGCCCTGGGCGATGCGCCGGCCGTCGACCGTCGTCAGGCGGGCGACCAGAGAGGACGGGTCGGAGGCGTCACCGGTACGTCCCGTGGAGAACGTGCCGGTCAGGTCCCAGTACTCAGCAGAACGAAAAGCGATGCGCTCGCGTTCCCGGACGACGACGAGCCGGGTGGCGACGGACTGCACACGGCCGGCGGACAGCCGGGGCATGACCTTCTTCCACAGGACCGGCGAGACCTCGTAGCCGTAGAGGCGGTCGAGGATGCGGCGGGTCTCCTGCGCGTCGACCATGGGCTTGTTGAGGTCGCGCGGGTTGGACACGGCCTCGCGGATCGCGTCCTTGGTGATCTCGTGGAAGACCATCCGGTGGACCGGGACCTTGGGCTTCAGGACTTCCAGGAGGTGCCACGCGATGGCTTCGCCCTCGCGGTCCTCATCGGTGGCGAGGAAGAGTTCGTCGGACTCCGCGAGGAGCTCCTTCAGCTTCCTGACCTGCGACTTCTTGTCGGCATTGACGACATAGATCGGTTGGAAGTCGTTCTGTACGTCGACGCCGAGGCGGCGCACCTCGCCCGTGTACTTGTCGGGCACCTCGGCGGCGCCGTTCGGGAGGTCGCGGATGTGCCCGACGCTCGCCTCGACGACATAACCAGGGCCGAGGTAGCCCTTGATCGTCTTCGCCTTGGCGGGCGACTCGACGATGACGAGTCGGCGGCCGCCGTGTGCGGTCTCGCTGGTCGGGGACAACTTGGCTCTTCTCTCCGGTCGACACTCAGTGGTCCGTACGTGACGCTGCGGAGTGTGACGGTACAACCCGTCCCCGTGTCAAACGGCAAAAGCCCGCAACGGCCACTCGAACGGTAACCCGACTCCCGGCATTCCTGCCGCCCGGACCGCCCGACCGCCTCTGCGGGACCCCTCTGAAGACCTCGTGCAGATGCCGTGTGGATCTCTTCCGATCAGATCCGGCCGAAACACCACACTCCGAGAACGACGAAGGCCGCTCCGAACGCGGTGGCCAGCGCGAAGGAGGTCACGGGACTCGTCCCGTGCGCCACCGGCGCACGACGCAGAGCGCGCGCCCCTGTCCACCACAGCAGGGCGGCCCCGAACACCGAGAACGCCGTTCCGGCGAAGACCGCAGGCCCGCTCTCCATCCCCGTACCCCTCACCCTCGCCCCGGACCGTCCGGATCTCCCGGACGGTGAGGCTGGCACCACGGGGACACCACCCGGCGACGCGGACGCGAACCGGCGGTGAACGCAGTGTGGGCGTCCGGGGCCCGCCGGGCGGCCGGGGGCCTGAGCCGGGCCGAGGGGCGCGCCGGCGGCCCCCGAGCCGGGACGGGGGCAGCGGGGGCCGGTGAGCGCGCCCCTGCCGCCGCTCAGTCCAGCGGCTCCAGGAAGCCCTGTTCGACCAGCAGCCGGATCGCCTCGGGCGTCCGGTCGCGCAGCAGCACCGGGTCCTCGCCCAGGAGCTGCGCGATGGCGTCGAGGATGCGGCCCGCGCTGAGCGACCCGTCGGACACGCCCGCGAAGCCCGCACCGACCGTGTCCACCTTCGTCGCCCGCCGCATGCCCCGGTTCTGACGGAGTACGACGTACTCCGGGTCCTCGGCGCCCGGCAGTCCGATCTGCTCCTGCACCACCTCGTCCGCGAGCCTGAAGTGACCGGCGAGCAGCGCCGCGTCGTCGTGCGCCCGCAGGTGGTCCTGGCGCTCGAAGTGGGCCCGCACGACCGGACCGAGCGGCTGTTCGACGGGGTGCGGCCACTCCTCGATGGTGATCGAGGGGTCCTCGGCGCCGGACTTGCGCAGCGTGATCCAGCCGAAGCCGACGCCCTTGGTCTTGCGGGCCTCGAACTCGTCGAGCCAGGCGTCGTAGCGCGCGGCGTACTGCGCGGGGTCGGTGCGGTGGTCGCCGCTGTCGCGCAGCCACAGTTCGGCGTACTGCGTGATGTCCTGCACCTCGCGCTGCACGATCCACGCGTCGCACCCGCGCGGCACCCACGAGCGCAGCCGCTCCTGCCACTCCTCGCCCTCGACGTGCTGCCAGTTGGCGAGGAACTGCGCGTACCCCCCGTCGTTCAGGCGCTCCCCCGCCCCCTGGACGAGCGTGCGGCACAGATCGTCCCCGCCCATACCGCCGTCGCGGTACGTCAGCCGCGCGCCCGGCGAGATGACGAAGGGCGGGTTGGACACGATCAGGTCGTACGTGTCCTCGCCGACCGGCTCGTAGAGCGAGCCCTCGCGCAGATCCGCTTCGGGCGCCCCGGAGAGTCCGAGCGTCAGCCGCGTGAAGTGCAGGGCGCGCGGGTTGAGGTCGGTGGCGGTGACGTGCACGGCGTGCTGCGCGGCGTGCAGCGCCTGGATGCCCGACCCGGTGCCGAGATCCAGGGCCCGGGTGACCGGCGCCCGGACGGTGATCCCGGCGAGCGTGGTGGACGCGCCGCCGACGCCGAGGACGACACCCTCCTCGCGGGTCCCCGCGCCGCCGGCGCCGCCGACCGCGCGGCCCAGGTCGGAGACGATGAACCAGTCCTGGCCCTCCTCGCCGCCGTACGGCCGGACGTCCACGGTGGCCCGTACGGCGGCGGACGCGCCGTCGCCGTACGCGTCCTCGCGCACCAGCCAGCCGTCGGCGAGGCACTGCTCCAGGGGCAGGGCCGCCCCGGCACGGCGGTCCGGCACGGCCTGCTGGAGCAGGAACAGCCGCACGAGCGTCTCGAGCGGGCTGTCGCCGCGCGTGGCGCGCAGCGCGGGCACGGTCTCGCTGCGGGCCAGCGCGGCGTACGCGGGCGCGCCGAGCAGCTCCAGCAGCCCGTCGGCGGTGAAGTCGGCGGCGAGGAGCGCCTCGCGCAGTCGGGCTGAGCTCTCGGACGCGGGAAGGCTCACGGGGAGGCTGGTCGTACTCACCCGGCCATTGTCACCGCTGGCACTGACAAAAGCCGCGCGGCCCGGCCCCTGTTCGGGACACCGGGCCGCGCGGCAGGGCCGTTCGCGCCACAACCGGGCCGTCGCCGCCGCGGCACGGGCCCGCGGGCGGCGTACCGCGCCGCCTCGGCCGTCCTACGCCTTCGCGTCGGGCGAGGCGGAGGTCGCGCCCGGCTTCTGGCAGCCGGGCTGCTTGGACATCGCCGTGCCGACCTCGCCGGACTGGAGCTTCTTGAGCGCCTGGTCGCCGCTCTTGCTGATCTCGCTCAGCTCGTCGGCGACGCCCTTGAGGCCGTCGGCGAACTTCGCCTGGTCCTTGGTGTCGAGCCCCTCGACCTGCTTCTTCAGGTCGGCGTAGGCCGCCGAGGAGGCGTTGAGCTCCTTGACCGCTTCCTTCTGGGTGGTCTCGCCGTCGTCGACCGGCGGGGCGCCCGCCTTGTCCACGGCCGTTCCCATCGCCTTGTAGGCGTCGGAGATCTGCTGGAAGGCCTGGGCGTCCGTCTTCTGGACGTCGGCGGGCTTGCTGTTGTCCGCGGTCTGTTCCTGGATGGAGGTGTTGGCGTCCGAGATCTTCTTCAACTGGGGCTGCACCTGGTCGCAGACCGTCTTCGCCCAGTCGTTGACCTTGTCGTCGCTGTCGTCGCTGCTGCAGCCGGACAGCGCCATTACCAGTACCGCGCCGCCGGACAGCGCGGCCGCAAACTTCTTGTTCACCGGATTGGTCCCTTCCAAGGCTCTCGGCCCCGGAACATACACGCCAAGTGGGCGACATCCGCATGCCGTACGTCCGGTCCATGGGCTATTGAAGCCATTTGCACCAAGGGAGAGACACCTCACGAAACCCCAAGGGAAATCAGCGCGGACGGGCGGACGCGGCGTCAGCACGCCCTGTCCGCCCGCCCTCTGAGCCGGTGTGACGAGTACTACGAGACGACCTTGGACGGCACCCCCGGATCCGCCGGCCTGGGCACCCGCCCCGAGGCGTCCGCGGAGTCGTCTTCGTCACCCACGGCGATCCCGCGCCGCTTGGAGACGTACACCGCGCCGACGATGACGACGATGGCGAGCGTCGCCACCACCGCCCGCGCCCCGGCGTTGGCGTCGTCGCCGTAGCTGAACTGCACCACCGCCGGGGCGATGAGCAGCGCCACCAGGTTCATGACCTTCAGCAGCGGGTTGATCGCCGGGCCCGCGGTGTCCTTGAACGGGTCGCCGACCGTGTCGCCGATGACGGTCGCGGCGTGGGCCTCGCTGCCCTTGCCGCCGTGATGGCCGTCCTCGACGAGCTTCTTGGCGTTGTCCCACGCGCCGCCGGAGTTGGCGAGGAACACGGCCATCAGCGTGCCCGTCCCGATGGCGCCCGCGAGGAACGCGCCGAGCGCGCCGACGCCGAGCGAGAAGCCGACCGCGATCGGGGTCAGGACCGCGAGCAGGCCCGGTGTGGTCAGCTCGCGCAGCGCGTCCTTGGTGCAGATGTCGACCACCCGGCCGTACTCCGGCTTCTCCGTGTAGTCCATGATCCCGGGATGCTCGCGGAACTGCCGCCGCACCTCGAAGACCACCGCGCCCGCCGACCTGGACACCGCGTTGATCGCCAGTCCCGAGAACAGGAAGACGACTGCGGCGCCGAGCATCAGGCCGACCAGGTTGTTGGGCTGCGAGATGTCCATCTGGAGGCCCAGCTCGCTCACCTTCGCCCCGACGTCGTCGCGGGCCGTCGCGATGGCGTCCTTGTACGAGCCGAAGAGCGCCGCCGCCGCGAGGACCGCGGTGGCGATGGCGATGCCCTTGGTGATGGCCTTGGTGGTGTTGCCGACGGCGTCCAGGTCGGTGAGGACCTGCGCGCCCGCGCCCTCGACGTCGCCCGACATCTCGGCGATGCCCTGGGCGTTGTCGGAGACGGGACCGAAGGTGTCCATGGCGACGATGACGCCGACGGTGGTGAGCAGGCCGGTGCCGGCCAGGGCGACCGCGAAGAGGGCGAGCATGACCGACGTGCCGCCGAGCAGGAACGCGCCGTACACGCCCAGGCCGATCAGCAGCGCGGTGTAGACGGCGGACTCAAGGCCGATGGCGATGCCGGCCAGGACGACGGTGGCGGGGCCTGTCAGCGAGGACTTGCCGATGTCCCTGACGGGGCGCCGGTTCGTCTCGGTGAAGTACCCGGTGAGCTGCTGGATGAGGGCGGCCAGGACGATGCCGATGGCGACGGCGACGAGCGCCAGCACGCGCGGATCGCCGTCGTGGCCCCTGACGACGCTGTCGCCCACGCCGTCCAGGTCGGCGTACGAGGACGGCAGGTAGGTGAAGACGGCGATCGCCACCAGGACGAGGGAGACCGCAGCGGAGATGAAGAAGCCGCGGTTGATGGCGGTCATTCCGCTGCGGTCGGCACGCCGCGGGGCGACCGCGAAGATGCCGATCATCGCGGTGACCACGCCGATCGCCGGAACGATCAGCGGGAAGGCCAGTCCGGCGTCTCCGAAGGCGGCCTTGCCGAGGATGAGCGCCGCGACGAGCGTCACGGCATACGACTCGAAGAGGTCGGCGGCCATTCCCGCGCAGTCGCCGACGTTGTCGCCCACGTTGTCGGCGATGGTCGCCGCGTTGCGGGGATCGTCCTCCGGGATGCCTTTTTCGACCTTGCCGACCAGGTCGGCGCCCACGTCGGCCGCCTTGGTGAATATGCCACCGCCGACGCGCATGAACATCGCGATCAGCGCGGCGCCGAGGCCGAAGCCCTCCAGCACCTTGGGTGCGTCGGCCGCGTACACGAGGACGACGCAGGAGGCGCCGAGCAGGCCGAGACCGACCGTGAACATGCCGACCACGCCGCCCGTGCGAAAAGCGATCTTCATCGCCTTGTGCGAGACGGCCGTCAGATCCTTTTCCGGCTCACCCGCGGCCGGAGTGGCTTCCCGCGCGGCGGCCGCCACCCGCACATTGCTGCGCACGGCCAGCCTCATGCCGATGTAACCGGTCGCCGCCGAGAAAAGCGCACCCACCAGGAAGAATGCGGATCGTCCGGCGCGCTGCGACCAGTTGTCGGCCGGAAGCAGCATGAGCAGGAAGAACACCACGACGGCGAATACGCCGAGCGTGCGCAACTGGCGTGCGAGATAGGCGTTCGCGCCTTCCTGCACCGCCGCCGCGATCTCTTTCATCTTGTCGGTGCCTTCGCCGGCCGCCAGTACCTGACGTACCAGCAGCTGGGCGACGACCAGGGCCGCCAGTGCCACTACGGCGACGACGATCACGATGGTCCGGTTCTCGTCGGTCAGTACCGCCGCCGCGAGAGTAGAGGGGTGATCCAGCTGATCCGTTGTGAAGTGCCCCGCCATTCGTCCTCCTTGACGCTCAGCGCTCAAGATGTGGACGGATTGTAGGGAGCGGAACCTGATCAAAACAGAGCGCCGCAAACCGAATTGACCTTCGCTTGCCACTCCGCAAATGATCGCGTCGCCTTGATCCCCGGAAAACGGTAACGGGGCAAACGCATTGGCGATTCCGGAATGATCTCCGAAAAGGATCTAGGGAAATACGAAAGGCCCTGCTCAGCAGGGCCTCACGTAATTGATCGGGTCCGTCCGGTCCGCTGGGACCGGCGGAAGATCAAGAGGAAACGGGCGCCGGCGTCGTCGGCCAGCTCATGCGGATGGTGCCACCGGACGCGCCGGTGACGACTTCGACATCGTCGACAAGTCCGCTGATGACCGCCAGCCCCATCTCGTCCTCCCCGTCCGCTTCGGTGTCCGTCTCGGCTTCCGCCGGGCCGGCTCCGGGCCCCGTGGTGCTGCGCACCCCGGGGACCGATCCGGCCGCACCGCCACCCGAACCGGGCACCTCGTCCCCGACCTCGATGGAGAACGACTTCTCCTCCTCGGTCAGCGCGACCCGGACCGGAGCCGAGATGCCGTTGCTGCGGTGGAGCCCCACCGCACGGGTGCACGCTTCGCCGACCGCGAGGCGGACTTCGTCCAGCACCGCCTCGTCCACCCCGGCCCGGCGCGCCACGGCGGCCGCCACCAGGCGGGCCGTCCTGACGTGCTCGGGCTGGGCGCTGAAGCGGAGTTCAACGGTGGCCATCTGCGGTCCCCCTCGGACGTACGGGCGTGCTTCTCAGGGGCCCAGGCTTTCGGCCCGGCGCCCCTGTTCCTGCTTCCGGTGCCCCGGAAGCCGTCAGTCGGTGGCGTTGACGGCTTCGTCGACCGAGGTGTGAATGGGGAACACCTTGGTCAGACCGGTGATTCGGAAAATCTTCAGAATGCGCTCCTGGTTGCAGACCAGACGCAGCGAGCCCTCGTGGGCCCGGACACGCTTGAGTCCGCCCACGAGCACGCCGAGCCCGGTGGAGTCGAGGAAGTCCACGCCCTCCATGTCGACAACCAGGTGGTAGCTGCCGTCGTTCACCAACTCGACCAACTGCTCGCGCAGCTTGGGCGCGGTATACACATCAATCTCGCCACCGACCTCGACGACCGTACGGTCGCCACCAGGTCCAGACACGTTGCGAGTCGACAGGGACAGGTCCACGGATCCTCCAGCACCTTGCTATCGAGCGGCCGCCCCCCTGAGGTCTCCCCGGCGGAGCCAGAGGACGGAACGCCAGCCGCGATGGCATTCAATCACTTACCTGCAGGCATGCACGATGCCTTGGAACCATTGTCCGCCACGCCAGTGACACACTCGGTGCCGATGGCCAAGAATCACCGTCCCAGCAGACCTGGGGAGAACACGGGCGCGCGACCCTCTCCCCGTACGGTCCTCGACCGGCTCGCGGCAGGCGAGAGCCGGTCCTCGCGCATCACTCATACGGAGCACCTGCCCCCACGTGCGGGGTCTCATGCAGTGTGGCCCGACCGCATCCGCCCGGAAGTGATCGCGGCCATCCGGGCCGCCGGGATCGAGCACCCCTGGACCCATCAGGCGGTGGCCGCCGAGCACGCCCTGGACGGCGAGTCCGTGGTCGTCGCCACCGGCACCGCGTCCGGCAAGTCGCTGGCCTACCTGGCCCCTGTCCTCAGCACTCTGCTCGACGGCTCCGAGGCACCGAACGGGCGCGGCGCGACGGCCCTGTACCTCGCCCCCACCAAGGCCCTCGCCGCCGACCAGCGCCGCGCGGTGAAGGCCCTGGCCGCGCCCCTGGGCAACGCCGTGCGGCCCGCGGTGTACGACGGCGACACGCCGGTCGAGGAACGCGAATGGGTGCGCCAGTACGCCAACTACGTCCTCACCAACCCGGACATGCTGCACCTCGGCGTACTCCCCTCCCACCCGCGCTGGGCCGCCTTCCTGCGCGCCCTGCGCTACGTCGTCATCGACGAGTGCCACACCTACCGGGGCGTCTTCGGTTCCCACGTGGCCCAGGTGATCCGCCGCCTTCGCCGCCTGTGCGCCCGCTACGGCGCGAATCCCGTCTTCCTGCTCGCCTCCGCCACCTCGGCGGAACCCGCCGTGTCCGCGGGCCGGCTCACCGGCGTTCCCGTCCGGCAGGTCGCGGACGACGCCTCACCGCGCGGCGAACTGGTGTTCGCCCTGTGGGAGCCGCCGCTGACCGAACTGCAGGGCGAGAAGGGAGCGCCCGTACGACGGACCGCCACCGCCGAGACCGCCGACCTCCTCACGGACCTGACCGTGCAGGGAGTCCGCTCGGTCGCCTTCGTACGCTCCCGGCGCGGCGCCGAGCTGATCGCCCTCATCGCCCAGGAACGCCTGGCCGCCGTCGACCGCTCCCTGCCGGCCAGGGTCGCGGCCTACCGCGGCGGATACCTCCCGGAGGAACGGCGGGCCCTCGAACGCGCCCTCCACTCCGGCGAGCTCCTGGGCCTCGCCGCGACGACCGCGCTGGAACTCGGCGTCGACGTGTCGGGCCTGGACGCCGTCGTCATCGCCGGATACCCGGGCACCCGCGCCTCGCTCTGGCAGCAGGCCGGGCGGGCGGGCCGGTCGGGCGAGGGCGCCCTGGCGGTCCTCGTGGCCCGCGACGATCCGCTGGACACATACCTCGTCCACCATCCCGACGCCCTGTTCCGCCAGCCGGTGGAGTCGACCGTCCTCGACCCCGCCAATCCGTACGTCCTCGCCCCGCATCTGTGCGCCGCCGCCGCGGAGGTCCCCCTGACCGACGCCGACCTGGAGCTCTTCGGCCCCGCCGCCGTCGACCTGATGCCGCAGCTGGAGGCCGCCAACCTGCTCCGCCGCCGGGGCAGGTCCTGGTACTGGACCCGCCGCGAGCGGGCGGCCGACCTCGCCGACATCCGGGGCGAGGGCGGCCGGCCCGTGCAGATCGTCGAGGCGCAGACCGGCCGGCTGCTCGGCACGGTCGACGCGTCGGCCGCCCACACCTCCGTCCACGACGGAGCGGTCCACCTCCACCAGGGCCGTACGTACCTGGTCCGGCACCTCGACCTGGACGACCCGCACGGCGCCGTCGCCCTGGTCGAGGAGGCGAACCCGCCGTACTCCACCACCGCCCGCGACACCACCGCCATCTCCGTACTGGAGACCGACACCGAGATCCCCTGGGGCGATGGCCGTCTCTGCTTCGGCTCCGTGGAAGTCACCAACCAGGTCGTCTCCTTCCTCCGTCGCAAGCTCATCACCGGCGAGGTGCTCGGCGAGACCAAGCTCGACCTGCCGCCCCGCACGCTGCGCACCCGTGCGGTGTGGTGGACGGTCACCGAGGACCAGCTCGACGCGGCCCGCGTCGCCCCGGAGCAGCTCGGCGGCGCCCTGCACGCCGCCGAGCACGCCTCGATCGGGATGCTGCCGCTCTTCGCCACCTGCGACCGCTGGGACATCGGCGGCGTCTCCATCCCGCTGCACCCGGACACACTGCTCCCCACGGTCTTCGTGTACGACGGCCATCCCGGCGGCGCGGGGTTCGCCGAGCGGGCCTTCCACACGGCGCGGGAGTGGCTGACGGCGACCCGCGAGGCCATCGCCTCCTGCGAGTGCGAGGCGGGGTGCCCCTCCTGCATCCAGTCGCCGAAGTGCGGCAACGGCAACGACCCGTTGCACAAACGCGCCGCCGTCCGCCTTCTGACGGTCCTCCTCAGGGGAGCCCCGCCGGCCCCGGCCTCTCCTGACGCACCGGACCTCCCTCCCGATGCCCCGAAGCCGCCTGAGGCCGCTGAGAGCCCCTCGGACTAGCTCCCGCGCCGACTGGTCCGGCGGGCCCAGCCCGGGCCCTCACAGCGACGCTGTACGGCCCTGTGAACGCCTCCGCCGTGACGTCGGAGACCTCGCCGCGCACGGAACACCGCACCAGGCGCGTGTCCTGAGCCGCTGCCACCTCGGCCGCCTCACCGCAGGCGGCCGCCTCACCCCGCATCCACTCCCCCGCCGCCGCGAGCGCCGCCAGATCGGCGGCGCCCCCGGCCCGATGCCGAGCGACGACCGCCTGCCCCATCGTCAGCACCCCGGCGAACACCACCCCCAGCACCACCACCACGGCGACGGCCCACACGGTCGCCGTGGTGGTGGTGCTGGGGGTGGTGTTCGCCGGGGTGCTGACGAT
>NZ_VBVX01000747.1 GCF_005981925.1 Streptomyces albidochromogenes | reverse complement strand
GGAAGACGGACGACGACGCAGAGTGCACGTACGACGACCTCCTGCATCCAAGTTAAGCGTGCGATCCGGGCCGCACCAGGAGATTGGGAACACAACCAGCCAACAACGAAGGGGGGCTTACTGGGCGAATCGCGTAGACCGATCGTCGTCGAGTAGCGTTGCGCCTCATGCGTCTCGTCATTGCCCGCTGCTCCGTGGACTACGCGGGCCGGCTCA
>NZ_VBVX01000746.1 GCF_005981925.1 Streptomyces albidochromogenes | reverse complement strand
GCCTATCCCAATATTTTCTCTTAAATAATCTTTTACCTCTTTAATACCTACTTTGAAAAGTTGAGAATTGAACGTAACGCCACTTTGTACATCGATACTTTTGAAGTTCCCAAGTGCAGTCTTTGGTGTAATAACATGGAGCTGTCTCATAAATGCATTGTAATTATTTTTGAAAAATCTACCGGCTTTCTCGCCTAGACCGTCAAAATATGTCAAAGTACTCCTCATTTGACTTACGAACAT
>NZ_VBVX01000085.1 GCF_005981925.1 Streptomyces albidochromogenes | reverse complement strand
CCGGGACCGGCCGTGGCGCGGTCGTCCCGACGGGCCGCTGGGGGAAGGGCGGCCGGGCAGACCGCCGACGCACCGGTGGGGCCGGGCCGCGGCGTACGGGAATCCCTCGGTCGCGCCCGCGTGCCGGGCCGGGACCCGGCGGGGCGGACACCCGCACGAAGTGATCTGCGTCACATGCTGTCACAGCGGCCGGCGGCGCGGTGTCTTGTGCCCGAAGACCCACGAATGAAGGAGTCACCATGACGAACAGCACCGAGGTGGTCGTGATCGGCGGCGGATACGCCGGCGTCATGGCGGCCAACCGCCTCACGCGGCGCGACGACGTGAACGTGACGCTGATCAACCCCCGCCCGGCCTTCGTCCACCGGATCCGCCTGCACCAGCTGGTGGCCGGGTCCGGCAGCGCGGTCGTCGCCTACCGGGAGGTCCTGGGCGAGCGGGTCCGGCTGCTGGTCGACTCCGCGGCCCGGATCGACGCGGCCGCCCGCAGTGTGGCGCTGGCGTCGGGCGGCACGGTCGGCTACGACTACCTGGTGTACGCCGTGGGCAGTGGCAGCGCCGACCCGGCGGTGCCCGGGGCGGCGGAGTTCGCGTACCCGATCGCCACCTTCGAGGAGGCGGAGCGGCTGCGGCCGGTCTTCGACACCGCGCCCGCGACGGCCGCGGTGACGGTGGTCGGAGCCGGTCCGACCGGCATCGAGACCGCCGCCGAACTGGCGGAGGCGGGCCGTGCGGTGACGCTGGTCTGCGGCGGGGTGCTCGGACCGTACCTGCACCCCCGGGGCCGGCGCTCGGTCGCCAGGCGGCTGGCCGGGCTCGGCGTGACCGTGGCCGACGGCCCCGGCACCACGGTGACGGCCGTGACCCGCGATGCCGTGCGGCTCGCCGACGGCCGCGAGCTGCCGAGCGCCGTGACCGTCTGGACCGCCGGGTTCGGGGTGCCGGACCTGGCCGTGCGCAGCGGGCTCGGCACCGACGCCCTGGGCCGGTTGCGCACGGACGAGACGCTGACCAGCGTGGACGACGTACGCATCGTCGCGGCCGGCGACTCGGCGGCGCCGTCGGGCCTGCCGCTGCGGATGAGCTGCCAGGCCGCGATGCCGCTGGGCGCGCGGGCCGCGGACACGGTGCTCAGCCGGATCGCGGACGAGCGGCCCTCGGCCCTCAACCAGCCGTTCGGCGCCCAGTGCATCAGCCTGGGCCGGCGCAACGGCATCTTCCAGTTCGCCCGCGACGACGTGGCGGTGTGGTTCAACATCGACGGCCGCCCGGGCGCGAAGCTCAAGGAACTCGTGTGCAAGGTCGTCGTCAAGCACCTGGGCGACGAGGCCGGCAAGCCCGGCTCGTACCGCTTGCACCTCCGCTCGGGAGGCACCAAGCGCCGGCGGCTGCTGACCGCCGGGCGCGAGGACGCGCCGGCGACCGCCGGGCGGGCGGCCTGACCGGGCACCCCTCGACGGCGCCGCACCGCTGGGTCAGGATCGAACCGCTGCCCATGACAAGGACTGTGCTGAGGATGCGCGAATGAAGATCTCCGCCGAGCGGAGCCGGCCGCGCGGGAGAAGGGCCGGAAGATGAGCGACCACGCCACCGACACCGCGACCGAGGCGTTCGTCGCCCACCGCAACCTGCTCTTCACCGTCGCCTACGAGATGCTCGGATCGGCGGCCGACGCCGAGGACGTTCTCCAGGAGACCTGGCTGCGGTGGGTCAAGGTCGACCTGGGCCGGGTGAGCGACCACCGCGCCTACCTGGTCCGGATCACGACCCGGCAGTCGCTCAACCGGCTGCGCACCATGAAGCGCCGCAGGGAGGCGTACGTCGGCCAGTGGCTTCCCGAGCCGATGCTCACGGCGCCGGACGTGGCCGAGGACGTCGAGCTCGCCGAGAGCGTGTCGATGGCGATGATGCTCGTCCTCGAGACGCTGTCGCCGACCGAGCGCGCCGTCTTCGTGCTGCGCGAGGTCTTCGACCTGGGGTACGACGACATCGCCGCCGCCGTCGACAAGAGCCCCGCGGCCGTCCGCCAGATCGCGCACCGCGCCCGGCGGCACGTCGATGCCCGCCGCCCCCGCCAGGCGGTGTCCCCGAGCGTGGCCCGTGCGGCTCTGGAGTCGTTCCGGCGCGCGCTGGAAACCGGGGACCCGCAGGGCCTCCTCGATGTGCTCGCCCCCGAGGTCGTGCTGGTGAACGACGGCGGCGGTATCAAGCAGGCGGCGCTGCGGCCGATCTCGGGCGCCGAGAAGGTGACCCGCTTCATGATCGGTGGTCTCGGCAAGAACAAACTCCCGATCACCCTCGCCCCCTCGGTGGTCAACGGCAGCCCGGCCCTGCTCGTGCACCTGGACGGCGAGCTCGACGGCATCCTGGCGGTCCGGGTCGAGGACGCCCGCATCAGCGGCCTCTACTACGTGCGCAACCCCGAGAAGCTGCACCACGTCGGGTCCGAGACCACGCTCACCCTGCGGTGACTCCGTTGGCGGTCGGGCGACTTGGGGGCAGGCGGGGCGGCCGGAGCACGCCGGCACGCCACCCGGCGCGCCACGCGAAGAGCGCACCCGCGGTGATCCCGGGTGCGCTCTCCCCTCCGCGAAGCCGCGAGGCGCACAGCGCCTCGCGGACCCACGTCAAGACCAGTTACCGGTAGCGCTCCTGGCCCGCGTCACGCTCGTCGTCGAGGAGCATGTCGTCGCCCACGCCCAGGTCCCGGTCCTCCCGGGCCCGGCGCATGCGCTCCGACGCCTCGTCCGGCGCACCGGCCGCGACCCGGGCGCCCGGGTCGCGCTGCGCGCCCTGGTCGCCCTGCTTGCGCTGCTTGGCCTGCTTCGCCTGGTCCGCGAGCTCCTGCGCCTTGTCCTTGAACTGGTCTGCAATACCCATGAGGTTCACTCCTACTGGGGTGTGAGGGGGTGCGGCTGTTGCCGCCCCCCATGGGGCCTCGACCAGACTGACACGACCGGACATTCAGCGCATTTCGATCACTACAGCCGGTGACGTCCCGCCGTACGCCACACGCACGGCCGCACCCCGGGCCCGCGCCCTCACCCCTGCGCGCGCGCCTTCTCGTCCGCCTCGCCGCCCGCTCCCACCAGGCCGGTGGAGACCCCCGCGAGCCGGGGCTCGAAGCGCTTCATCTCCCGCTGCCCCACCGCGCCGATGACCGCCGGCAGGTATCCCCGTACGGACTGCATGCCCCGCAGCCACCACTGGGCGTACACGTGCGAGGAGCGCCGCTCGATCCCGGCGACGATCCGGTCCACCGCCGGGCCCAGCGGGTACGTCCGGTTGGAGGGCCACGGCAGCCGCTGCCGCAGCTCGCGCATCACGTCGTCGCGGTCCGCGCCGCGCACCATGTCGGTGTCGGTCCACGACAGGTAGCCGACCCCGACCCGCACGCCCCGGTACCCGACCTCGGCCCGCAGCGAGTGCGCGAACGCCTCGACGCCGGACTTGGACGCGCAGTACGCCGTCATCATCGGCGCCGGCGTGATGGCGGCCAGCGACGCGATCTGCAGGAAGTACCCCCGGCTCTCCATGAGCACCGGCAGGAACGCCCGTCCGGTCACCGCCCCGCCGATCAGGTTGACCTCGATGACCCGCCGCCAGGCGACCGGGTCGGAGTCCACGAACGGCCCCCCGGAGGCGACGCCCGCGTTGGCGACGACGATGTCGACCTTCCCGAACCGCTCCTTCACCTCCCGCGCGACCCGCGCCATCGCCTCGTGGTCGGTGACATCGGCGTACCACCAGTCCGCCTCGGCGTGCAGCCGCCCCGCCACCGCCTTCAGCTCGTCCGGCTCCAGCCCGACCAGCGCCACCTTCGCGCCGCGCGCCGACAGTTTGCGGGCCAGCAGCTCGCCGACTCCGCGCGCCGCGCCGGTGACGACCGCGACCTGACCTTCGAGACTGCGCCTGCTGCTCATACGGCCTGCTCCTTCGCTTCCCCTGCGGTCACTTCGGCCACGTCGGCCACTACCGTCGCCCCGGCCCCGGCCGCCGGACCGGCGACGTACCTGCTCACCAGCTCCCGGAGCTTCGCCGTGACGGCCTCCGGAGCCTCCACGGGCGTCATGTGCCCGACCCCGGTCAGTTCGGTGAGCCCGAGCGAGTGCGGCAGCGCCGCCTCGATCTCGCGGGCGTGGACGGGCGGCGTCAGCCGGTCGGCGCTCCCCGCGACGACCGCTGTCGGTACGGTCAACTCCCGTATCCCCGCGCCGAGATCGAGCTCCCCGAGCACATGCGACCAGGCCACCCGCGCCGCGCGCGGACAGGCGTGGACGATACGAGCGCACTCGGCCACCCGCTCCGGCGCGGCCCCGGGCCCCATCGTGGCGTACTTGAGGATCTTCTTCGACAGCGGAGTGACGGGTCCCAGCGGCGCCCGCGCCCCCAGCACGGCCCGCGTGAACCGCGTCCGCAGCCGCCCCGCGCGCATCGGCAGGACGAGCGACTCCGCGACCAGCCGCGCGCTGCCGGTGCTGCACAGCAGGACGGCCGCCGCGTGCGCCCGGAACCCGGGCCGCCCGGCGGCGGCCATGATCGTCATGCCGCCCATGGAGTGCCCGGCCAGCACGGCCCGCTCACCGGGCGCGAGCGCGGCGGCGAGCACCGCTTCGAGGTCGTCGGCGAGGGCGTCGGTGCTGTAGCCGTCCGGCCCGACGGCCGGCGAGCGTCCGTGTCCGCGCTGGTCGTAGGCCACGACCCGGTACGCGCCGCGGCCGGCCAGCGCCCGTATCTGCGCCGACCAGAAGAGCGTCGAGCAGGTCCAGCCGTGCGCCAGGACCAGCGCGGGGGCGCCTTCGGGCCCGTACACCTCGACGTGCAGGCGCGATCCGTCGGCGGAGACGGCGGTCAGCTCGCGCGAGGCGACGAGCGGCTCGCCCTCGCCCTTCATCAGCCGGCTCACGCGACGGCCTCCGCCGCCCCGGTGACGGCCCCGGTCCGGTCTCCGGCGGTCTCCTGCTCGGACCGCGCCCGGATGACCTCGTACTCCGCGAGGTTCACCGCCCGCGTCGCGCGCCGGAACTCGCTCGGCGTGCCCGGCCAGATGGTGGTGTTGCGGCCGTTGGCGTCGAGGTACCAGCTGTCGCAGCCGCCCGTGTTCCACACGGTCCGCTTCATCCGGTCCTGCACCCGCCGGTTCCACGCGTGCACGGCCGACGCCCGCGCCCCGAGCGCCGCCCGGCCGCCCAGGACCCGCAACTGCCGCAGGTAGTCGGCCAGGTAGTTGAGCTGGGACTCGATCATCAGGATCATCGAGCTGTTGCCCAGGCCCGTGTTGGGCCCGATGATCGTCATCCAGTTGGGGAAGCCGGCCGCCGTCGCCCCGCGCAGGGACTCCATCCCGTCCTTCCACGCCTCGGCGAGCGTGATGCCGTCCGCGCCGACGACCCGCTCGGCGATCGGCATGTCGGTGACGTGGAAGCCGGTGCCGAAGACGATCGCGTCGACCTCCGCCTCGGTCCCGTCGGCCGCCACCACCGTGGAGCCGCGCACCTCCCTCAGCCCCGAGGCCACCACGTCCACATTGCGCTGGGCGAGCGCCGGGTAGTAGGAGCTGGACAGCAGGATGCGCTTGCAGCCGATCCGGTACGAGGGCGTCAGCTTGGCCCGCAGGTGCGGGTCCTTGATCGCCTTGGCCATGTTGGCCTTGGCGAGCGACTCGATGGCGCCCAGCTGGTTCGGATGCTTGGTGAACGCCGTGACCTGCAACTCCCGTATGCCGAAGAGCAGTCCGCGCCGCGCCTTGCCGGTGAACGGAAGCTGCCGGTGCAGCCAGCGCTCCGGGCCGGTGATCGCCCGGTCCAGGCGCGGCATCACCCACGGCGGCGTCCGCTGGAAGAGCGTCAGCCGGGCCACGTCGGGCTGGATCGCCGGCACGATCTGGATCGCGGACGCGCCCGTCCCGATCACGGCGACGCGCTTGCCGCGCAGATCGTAGTCGTGGTCCCACCGCGCCGAGTGGAAGACCTTGCCGGGGAAGCCGTCGAGGCCGGGGATGTCCGGCGTCTTCGGGTCCGACAGCGGCCCGGTCGCGGAGACCACCACATCGGCGCTCAGCCTCCCCTGCGCGGTCTCGATCTCCCAGCGCAGCGCGTCGCCGTCCCAGCGCATCATCACGACTTCGTGGTTCAGCCGGATGTGCGGCCGCAGCCCGAAGGTGTCGGCGACGTGCTCCAGGTAGGCCCTGATGTGCTCCTGCCCGGAGAAGGTGCGCGGCCAGTCGGGATTGGGCGCGAACGAGAAGGAGTACAGGTGGGACGGTACGTCGCACGCGCAGCCCGGGTAGCTGTTGTCGCGCCAGGTGCCGCCCACCGATCCGGCGCGCTCCAGGACGACGAAGTCGGTGATCCCCTCGCGGCGCAGCCGGACCGCGGCGCCCAGGCCGCCGAATCCGGATCCGATCACCGCCACTCGTACGTGCTCGTGCTCGGCCATGCCGACGCCTCCCGCGATCCCACGACTCTGCCAGCAATCACTGGCACGGTTCGGAGAGTAGAGCAGTGGCGTACTGATGGGTAGGGGTCGGACGGCAGCAACTGGCATCGAAGGGCTCCGCCCCCGCGCACCGGCGGCACGGCATAGGCTTCCCACGTGGAAGAAGGCCCGGAGGCACACGAGTACCGCATGGAGGAACTGGCCCAGAAGGCCGGGATTCCCGTGCGCACCCTGCGCTTCTACCGCGAGCGCAAGCTGCTGCCGCCGCCGCGCCGCGAAGGCCGCATCGCCTGGTACGACGACCGGCACCTGGCACGGCTGCGGACCGTCGCCGCCCTCCTGGAGCGCGGCCACACCCTGAACGGCATCGCGGACCTGGTCACCACTTTCGAGAGCGGCCGGGGCGTCGGCGAGCTCTTCGGCCTCGGCGAGGACGCCGTCGCGCCGTCGTGGACGGAGGAGACGCCGGTCCGGCTCACCCCGGAGGCCCTGGCCGACCACTTCGCGGGCGAGGTCACCACGGAGAACCTCGCGGCGGCGCTCGACCTCGGCTATCTCGCCACGGACGGCGAGGAGATCGTCCACGTCAGCCGCCGCCTGCTGGACGTGTCGGCGGCCCTGGTGCGTGAGGGCGTCCCGCTGGCCGCCGTGCTCCAGGCCGGCCGGCAGGTGCGCGAGCACACGACGGCCATGGCGGAGATCTTCGCCACCATGGTCCGCTCGCATCTCGCCGAGGGGCCGGCCGGCGAGGACGGGCCGGCGAACGAAGCCGCGGCCGACGCGCCCCTGGAACGCCTGCGCCCGCTCGCCAAGAGCGTCGTCGAGGCTGAGCTGTCCATGGCCCTGGACCGCCTGCTGCGCACCGGGAAGGAAACCCGGCCGGACGGCCCCGACGCCTAGCGGCTCAGCTGCCCGGCTGCTCGAAGACCGTCGTCACCGGCGCGTGGTCCGACCAACGCAGGTCGTAGCTCGCCGCCCGCTCGACGTACGCCTTGACCGCCCGGTTCGCGAGGCCCTCGGTCGCCACGGCGTAGTCGATGCGCCATCCCGAGTCGTTGTCGAAGGCCTTCCCCCGGTACGACCACCAGGTGTACGGCCCCTCCTGTCCGGGGTGCAGGGCGCGCACCACGTCGACGTACCGGGCCTCCTCGAAGACCCGCGTCATCCACTCCCGCTCTTCCGGCAGGAACCCGGAGGACTTGCGGTTGGCCTTCCAGTTCTTGAGGTCGGCCTCCTGGTGGGCGATGTTCCAGTCGCCGCAGACCAGCACCTCGCGCCCGTCCGCCGCCGCGCGCTCCCTCAGGCCCTTCAGGTACGGCAGGAACTCGTCCATGAACCGCGTCTTCTCGTCCTGCCGCTCGGTGCCCACTTCGCCGGACGGCAGGTAGAGGCTGGCGACCGTGACGCCGGGCAGGTCCGCCTCGACGTACCGCCCGCTCCCGTCGAACTCGGCGCTGCCGAATCCGACCCGCACCTGGTCCGGCTCCCGCCGCGTGTAGAGGGAGACACCCGCCCTGCCCTTGGCGGCCGCCGGGGCGTGCACGGCGTGCCATCCCTCAGGGGCGCGGACCTCTTCCGGGAGCTGCTGCGGCTCGGCCCGGACCTCCTGCAGGCAGATCACATCGGCGGAGGTCCCGGCCAGCCAGGGCACGAAGCCCTTCTTGGCGGCGGCGCGCAGACCGTTAACATTCACGGAGGTCACAGTGAGCATCCCGGCACGATACCGACACCGGCCGATCGCCCGGACGCCGGACCCCGCATAGAAGTACGCTGATACGCATGAATATACAGCCGCGCCCCTACGACCACCCCGACGCCGTGAAGCTCGAGGAAGAAGTGCAGCAGGAGTACATCGAGCGCTACAACGGCCAGGGCGACACGACGCCGCTCGACCCCGCGATGTTCCGGCCGCCCGGTGGTCTCTTCCTCATCGCCTACGACGAGCGGGAGCGCCCCGTCGCCAGCGGCGCCTGGCGCTCGCAGGACGAGAACGGCGAGGGGTACGCGGACGGCGACGCCGAACTCAAGCGCATGTACGTCCGGCCCGAGAGCCGGGGGCTCGGCCTTGCCCGCCGCATCCTGGCCGTCCTGGAGGACGACGCCCGGGCGGCCGGCCGCAGACGGATGGTCCTGGAGACGGGCACGCAGCAGCCGGAGGCCATCGGCCTCTACCTTTCGTGCGGTTACACCCCCACCGAGAAGTTCGGCCACTTCCGCGAGTACGAGGACAGCCGCTGCTTCGCCAAGCCGCTGGGGCGGTGACACCGCGACGCCGGGCCCCCGCCGGGCTTCCCCGGCAGGGGCTCCGGCCTCCGGCCGGCGCCGTGGACGTGACGTAACGCACGCCACCACGCACCAGTTCGCTCTGCCGGGGAAGCGCGGGACGCGGACGATCGCACACGACGCGCCGGGCCGGGTGGATCTGATGGGTGCTCTTCTCATCGGCACCGTGAAACGACGAGATCCCGTTCGGACGTTACCGTCCGAACGGGATCTCGGTGAGCGATTCGCGGGCTGACCCGCCAACCACTATTGCGGTGGACCTGTGGGGATTTGAACCCCAGACCCCCTCGATGCGAACGAGGTGCGCTACCAGACTGCGCCACAGGCCCTTGCAACGAGTGAAACTTTAGCACCTCGATCGGGGTGCTCGGAAATCCGCTCCCCCGCAGGTCACTCGTTGACCGCCCGGGGCCGGTCTCCGTCCTCGTACTGATCGAAGAGCGGCGTCCGGCCGCGGCCGCGGTCGCGCCGGGCCGGGTTCGTCCGGCGGCCCTGGGGTGCCTCGGCGGCCGGGGCCTCCGGGGCGGGGGTCGGCTCGGCGGTGCTCGACCGCGCCGAGCTCCAGGTGCCCGGGTCCCCGAAGTCGACGCTGCCGGTGGCGCGCGGGGCGACGGGAGCGGTGACGTACGTCGGCAGCGGGACCGGGACCGGGTCCCAGCTCTCGCCATGGGCCGCGCCGCGCTCCCGCTCGCGCTGCTGGTCCACCCACTCCGCGTGGTCCGTCTGCTCCACCAGCGCGCGGCGGCCCGCCTCCTGCGGCGAGACGGCGGGCGCCGGCTCGGGCTCGGGTCGTACGACAGGCTCCTCGTCCGGCTCCGCGGCGGCCGGCCGGCGGCCCGGATGCGGGCGGCGCTCACGCAGCCGCTGCGCCGCCGCCTCCGCCCTGCGCCGGTCCATGGTGAAGGCGAAGCGCCGCCGCTCGGTGGTCCGCAGGTGCACGATGTACGTGCTCAGCAGTACGGCGGGGACGGCCGGCGCCCACAGGAACCGCAGCCCGCCGACCGCCGCGACGATCGCGCCGAGGGTGAAGGCGAGGAAGAGGATCACGGTGGTGCGCCGACGGCGCGCGAGGACCTTCGAGCGCCGGGCGCGTTCGGCGGCCGCACTGGCCGTGCGCGCACGCCGTTGCGCCCGCGCGGTCTCCCGTGCGCTCTCGCGCGCCTCCTCCCGCACGTCCTCCCGTGCGGCGGGCCGCTCGGTCTCCTGTGCCGGGGGCACGGCGAAGGCCCGGACGTCGACGGAACTCATTCGGTCCGTGACGGCGTCCGGGTCCACGTCGTGCTCCGCCTCACCCGCGGCGCGCTCCTGAAGCTCCCTGGCGTATCGGCGCTCCATTGCCGCCCGTCCGGACAGCAGCCGGATGGCGGTGCTGAAGCGTTCCGTCGGACGGGCTTCGTTGAGCTCGTCCTGCCTGCGGAGCCACATCGGCACCAAGTAGGCGGCCCAGGCCCCGACGATGACTGCGTAAATCAGGCCGCTGCTGCTCACACCCCACACCGTAGAGGGGTTCGCGCAAGGCCATCCGCCAATTGAGCCGGTGTGTCGCACGATCTGGCTGATAACTCGAACTTTTTTGTGGCTGATCGGATCAACAGGCTGCTTTGTGCGTCCTTTTGCAGTCGACACCCGACGTAATTCGAACAACTATTTCATTTGTGCGAGGTGCCGGGTCGTGCCTGGTGCCAGCGGTTCAACAGCCCCTCGGGCACTTCCTCCGCCGTGAGCGCGTAGACCAGATGGTCGCGCCACCCGCCGTCGATGTGGAGATAGCGGGGACGCAGCCCTTCCTGGCGGAATCCGAGCTTTTCCACGACCCGGCGACTGGGCGCGTTCTCGGGGCGAATGCAGACCTCGATGCGGTGCAGTCCGACCGTACGGAAGCAGTGGTCCACCGCGAGAGCGACGGCCGTCGGCATCACGCCCCGGCCCGCCACGTCGCGGTCCACCCAGTACCCCACGTGCCCCGAGCACATCGATCCCCAGGTGATCCCGGCGACCGTCAACTGGCCCACCAGCTGGCCCCGGTACTCGATGACGAAGGGCAGCATGCGGCCGGCGTTCGCCTCGGACCGCAGATGGCGGACCATCTGACGGTACGTGGGGCGCTGGGCGACGGGGCCGGCCGGCGCGGGCGGCGGGATGGTCGCCTCCCAGGGACGCAGCCATTCGCGGTTGCGCCGGTTCACCTCGCGCCAGCCGCGCTGGTCGCGCAGCTTTATCGGGCGGAGGGTGACATCGCCGTCCACCAGCTCGACGGGCCAGGACGAAGCGTTCAGCTCTGGCTCCCCGGCAGGGGGGCTCCGGAGCCGGACCCGGGGTGGTCGCCGCCCCTGATCTGGTCCACGGCATGGAGCAGAAGGCGCTCCAGGACCGCCAGTCCGTCCCGTACGCCGCCGGTGGAGCCCGGCAGGTTCACGATCATGGTCCGGCCCGCCACGCCCGCCAGCCCCCGGGAGAGCGCGGCGGTCGGGACCTTGCCGAGGCCCTCGGCGCGGATCGCCTCGGGGATGCCCGGGATGTCGTAGTCCAGGACGCGGCGGGTGGCGTCGGGCGTGCGGTCGGTCGGCGAGATGCCGGTGCCGCCCGTGGTCAGGATGACGTCGTACGCGGCGGCGACACCGGCCCGCAGGGCCTGCTCCACCGGGTCGCCGTCGGGGACGACCCGCGGTCCGTCGACCTCGAAGCCCAGGTGGCGCAGACCGTCGGCGAGGATCGGTCCGCCCCGGTCCGCGTAGACACCGGCGGAGGCGCGGTTGGAGGCGGTCACCACCAGGGCGCGGCGCGGCGGACCCGCCGCGGCGGCGTCCCGCGCGGGCCCCGGCTCGGGCGCCGGCTCGTGGCTGTGGCTGTAGACCTCTCCGCCGCGGGGGCTCACGCCCGGCTCCAGTCGCCGGACTTGCCGCCCGTCTTCTCCTCGACCCGCACGTCGGTGATGACCGCGGCCTTGTCGACCGCCTTCACCATGTCGATCACGGTGAGCGCGGCCACGGTGACAGCGGTCAGGGCCTCCATCTCGACCCCCGTGCGGTCCGTCGTGCGCACGGTCGCTGCGATCTCGACGGCGTCGTCGGCCACCGCGAGGTCCAGCTTCACGCCGGACAGCGCGAGGGGGTGGCAGAGCGGGATCAGGTCGGGCGTGCGCTTGGCGCCCATGATGCCCGCGATCCGGGCGGTGGCGAGGGCGTCGCCCTTGGGGACCCCCTCGCCGCGCAGCAGCTCCACGACGCGCGGCGCGACCAGGACGCGTCCGGTGGCGCGCGCGGTGCGCGCGGTGACGTCCTTCGCCGAGACGTCGACCATGCGGGCAGCCCCCGCCTCGTCGATGTGCGTGAGCCGTTCGTGCGTACTCATTACGTGTGGCGCTCCCGGTCAGGGCCTGTGAGAGCAGACACGCTACCGCCACCGGCCCCCGCTCACCCGAGCAGGACCACCTCGGCCTCGGCGCCGGGCTCCAGCTCGGTGGTGTCCTCCGGGACGACGATCAGGGCGTCGGCCCGGGCGAGCGCCGCGACGAGGTGCGACCCGGTACCGCCGACCGGGGTGACGGTGCCGGCCTCCTCGTCGTACGCGCCGCGCAGGAACTGGCGCTTGCCCGACGGCGACGACAGCGGCTTGTCGGCGCTCAGCGTGGCCCGGACCTTCGGGCGGTGCACGTCCTTCAGGCCCATCAGGACCCGGATCGCCGGGCGCACGAAGAGCTCGAAGGAGACGTACGACGAGACCGGGTTGCCGGGGAGCGCGAGCAGCGGGGTGTGCTCGGGGCCGATGGAGCCGAAGCCCTGGGGCTTGCCGGGCTGCATGGCGAGCTTGCGGAAGTCGACGCCGCCGCCGCTGTCGTCGCCCTCGCCCATGGACGACAGCGCTTCCTTGACGACGTCGTACGCGCCGACGCTGACCCCGCCGGTCGTGACGATCATGTCGGCGCGGATCAGCTGGTCCTCGATGGTCGCGCGCAGCGTGTCGGCGTCGTCCGTGACGGCGCCCACGCGGTAGGCGATGGCACCGGCGTGGCGGGCGGCGGCGGTCAGCGCGAAGCTGTTGGAGTCGAAGATCTGTCCGGCCGACAACGGCTCGCCGGGCTGGACCAGTTCGCTGCCGGTGGACAGGACGACGACGCGGGGGCGGGGCCTGACCTTGACGGTGGCGCGGCCGACGGCGGCGAGCAGGCCGATCTGGGGCGGGCCCAGGACCGTACCGGCCTCCAGGGCGAGGTCGCCGGCCTGGACGTCGCTGCCGCGCGCCCGCACGTGGGCCCGCGCCTCGACGGGGCGGTGGACGCGGACCTCGCCGCTCGCGCCCTCGGGGGCGCCGCTCGCGGCGCGCATCGTGACGGCCGGTCCGCCGCCCGTGCCCCCGTCGGTCCACTCGACCGGGACGACGGCCTCGGCGCCGGGCGGCAGCGGGGCGCCGGTCATGATGCGGGCGGCCTCGCCCGGGCCGACGCGGATCGTCCCGCCGCTGCCCGCCGCCACGTCACCGACGACGGTGAGGACGGCGGGGTACTCCTCGCTCGCGCCCGCGACGTCGCTCGTACGGACCGCGTAGCCGTCCATCGAGCTGTTGTCGAAGGGTGGCAGCGCGATCTGGACGGTGATGTCCTCGACGAGGACACAGCCCTGCGCGTCGAGAAGCTGCAGCTCGATGGGTTCGAGCGGCTTCACCGCGGCGAGGATGTCCTCAAGGTGCTCGTCGACAGACCAGATCGTGCTGCTCAAGGTGCTACATCTCCTCGGTCACGTAACTGCGAAGCCAGGTCCGGAACTCCGGCCCCAGGTCCTCACGTTCGCACGCGAGTCTGACAATGGCACGCAGATAGTCGCCGCGGTCGCCGGTGTCATAGCGGCGGCCCTTGAAGACGACGCCGTGCACGGGGCCGCCGGCCTTCCCCGCGGTGTCGGCCGCCGACTCGTACGTCTCGGCCAGGTGCTGGAGCGCGTCGGTGAGCTGGATCTCGCCGCCGCGGCCGGGCTCGGTCTTCCGCAGTATGTCGAACACGGCCGGGTCCAGCACATAGCGCCCGATGATGGCGTAGTTGCTCGGCGCGTCGGCCGGGTCGGGCTTCTCGACCAGCCCGGTGATCCGTACGACATCGCCCTCGGCGGTCGGCTCGACGGCCGCGGATCCGTACAGGTGGATCTGGGCGGGGTCGACCTCCATGAGCGCGATGACGCTGCCGCCGTACTGCCCCTGGATCTCGATCATCCGGGACAGCAGGGGGTCGCGCGGGTCGATCAGGTCGTCGCCGAGGAGAACGGCGAACGGCTGGTCGCCGACGTGCGGCGCGGCGCAGAGCACGGCGTGCCCGAGGCCCTTGGGGTCGCCCTGGCGGACGTAGTGCATGGTGGCGAGGTCGCTCGACTCCTGCACCCGGGCCAGACGTTCGGCGTCGCCCTTGCGGCCGAGGGCCGACTCCAGCTCGTAGTTGCGGTCGAAGTGGTCCTCGAGCGGGCGCTTGTTGCGGCCGGTGACCATGAGGACGTCGGAGAGCCCCGCGGTCACGGCCTCCTCGACCACGTACTGGATGGCCGGCTTGTCGACGACCGGCAGCATCTCTTTCGGAGTGGCCTTGGTCGCCGGCAGGAATCTGGTGCCGAGGCCGGCGGCAGGGATGACAGCCTTGCTGATCCCGGGGTGCGACTGAGTCATGGTCAGAACGATATCCGTTGCGTATGGGAGGAAGATTGGGCTCCGGCCAGTAAATTCTCATACGAGGCGTTTTGTGGAGCCACTGTGATGTGTGACGAGCCTGACAAGGCCGGGTTGCGGGGAGAACTCCTCGCCATGAGATCCCGGTTGACCAGGGATGACGTACAGAAGACCGGAACGGTTCTGGCGCGCCGGGCGCTGGAGCTTCCGGAGCTGGCGGACGCCGCGACGGTCGCGGCGTACGTCTCCGTCGGGAGTGAGCCCGGAACCCGCGCGCTGCTGGACGCGCTGCGCGCGCGGGGCGTGCGGGTGCTGCTGCCCGTGCTCCTGGCGGACAACGATCTGGACTGGGCCGCGTACGAGGGCCCCGAGCACCTGGGGCGCGCCCGGCTCGGGCTGCTCGAACCGGTGGGCGCGCGGCTCGGCGTACGGGCCGTCCTGGAGGCCGACGCGGTGCTGCTGCCGGGCCTGGCGGTGGACGGGCGCGGGACGCGGCTCGGGCGGGGCGGCGGCTCGTACGACCGGGTGCTCGCCCGGCTGGAGGCGGCGGGCGCGCGGCCTCACCTGGTGGTGCTGCTGTACGACGAAGAGGTGGTCGCGCGGGTCCCGAGGGAACCGCACGACCACCCCGTGAGCGCCGTGGTGACGCCGGGGGGTGTCAGGCGCTTCACCGCCTGACCCCGCCCCGCGCCCGCGCGGCTACGGCCTGAGCACCAGCTTGTCGGTGGTGCTCTTCTCGACCGCCTCGTCGCTGAACGACCAGTCGAGCAGCTCGCCCTTCGCCCACTTGTCGGTCTGGTCGGTGTAGTGGGCGCTGTACGCGTGCCCCGAGGCGCCGGTGAGGTTGATCCAGCGGGACTTGTCGAGGTCGTTGAGGTTGACGACCATGCGCATGGAGGGCACCCAGATGACCTCGTAGCCGCCCGCCGCGTTCCAGCCGGTGGCGTTGACCGCCGCCTCGCCGCCGCCCAGGTTCCAGGGGCCGCGGTTGAGCAGCGACTGGACGAGGCCGGGGCCGCTCGTACCGAGCGTCTGGTTCTTCAGCTCCAGCTGGTGCAGGCGGCCCCAGCTCCAGGAGTCGACGTCCTTGCCGAGCTTGGCCGTCAGCTCCCAGCGGGCGTCCTTCAGCGCGCGGGCGAGCAGTTCGTCACGGGTGTCGGTGGCCTGGTCGAGGCGGGTGCTCGGCGCCTGCCACCACTCGTTCTTCTCGTCCTTGAGCATGGCGCGGACGACCTCGTACCAGCGGTCGCCGCCGTCGGGCTGCGCGGAGTCCTTGGCGCGCTGCCCGCACTCGCGGACCCGCTTGTCGGGGTCGTCGACCGGCCCCGTGCTGTCGGCGGGACGGACGGAGAGGCACTGCCCCTTGACGCGCAGTTCCTTGGGGAGCTTGTTGCCGAAGGCGAGCTTGAGGACGTTGCGCCAGACGGCGTTGAAGTACGCGGCGGCGCCGGAGTCCGGCTCCTGGGTGTAGTCCCAGCCTTCGAGCAGCTTCTGCGTCTCGCGGACGTTCGGGTCCGACACGTCGGTCTTGAGCAGGTGGGGGGTGAGCAGCTTGGCGATCTCGCTGCTGTTGTCCATCTGCATGGTGCGCATGTCGTCGGTGGAGATCCGGCCGCCGTCGGCGATCTTCGACTCGATGAGGTCGTTGATGCGCTGGCTGCGGGCGCCGTAGCCCCAGTCCTCGGTGAGGAGGTACGGGTACTTCTTCTTGTCGATCACGGCCTGGTTGGCGGTGACGATGTAGCCGCGCTTCGGGTTGTACTCGTACGGCAGCTCGGCCTGCGGGATGAAGCCCTTCCAGGCGGAACGGGGGTCCCAGCCGGCGGCGGGCAGGGTGCCGTCGTGGCTCGCGGCGCGGACCGGGATGCGGCCCGGGGCCTGGTAGCCGATGTTGCCGGCGGTGTCGGCGTAGATGAGGTTCTGCGACGGGACCTCGAAGTGGGCGGCCGCGGCGCGGAAGCCCTTGAAGTCCGTGGCGCGGTTCAGCTCGAACACGGCGTCCATGGACTTTCCGGGCATCAGCGCGGTCCACTTGAGGGAGATCCCGTAGCCGTCGCCCCGGTCGGGGGCGGCGTTGTCGACGGGGGCCTTCTCGCCGACCTTGCCCAGTTCGCCGCTGCGGTCGGAGAGCAGCGGGCCGTTCTTCGTCGAGCGGACGGTGATCTGCTTCGACTTGCCGCCGGCGACCTTGATGGTCTCCTGGCGGGTGGTGAAGGGCTTGGTGTCGCCGTCGTAGTGGTAGCCCTCGTCGGAGACCTTCTCCAGGTAGAGGTCGGTGACGTCGGCGCCGAGGTTGGTGAAGCCCCAGGCGATGCTCTGGTTGTGGCCGATTATCACGCCGGGCATGCCGGAGAAGGTGTAGCCGGCGGTGTCGTACTGGCAGGTGCTGGAGACCTTCCGGCAGTGCAGGCCCATCTGGTACCAGAGCGACGGCAACTGCGGCGCGAGGTGCGGGTCGTTGGCGAGCAGCGGCTTCTTGGTCGTCGTGTACTGGCCGGAGACGACCCAGGAGTTGGAGCCGATGCCGCTGCCGTTCGGACCGAAGAGCGCGGGGATCTCGTCCAGGGCGTCGGAGATGCCGGAGAGCTGGCTCTGGAGGCCGTCGGTGGTGTTGGCGGCGGAGTTCCCGCCGGTGCCGGTGCCCGTGCCCGTTCCCGTGCCGGTCCCGGACGCGGTGCCGGTGCCGGACGCGGTGCCTGTGCCGTCGCCCGTGCCGGAGGTGCCGGTGGCCTTCGGGTCGTACTTCTTCGTCACCTCGTCGACCGCGCCCTCTTCGACGACCGTCTTGTTGCGGTCGTACGGATAGGCCGGGTAGAGGTCCTTGATCTGCTTCGCGTTCAGCCGGCTCGTCATCAGCGAACGGTCGATCTCGTCCTCCATGTTGCCGCGCAGGTCCCAGGCCATCGCCTTGAGCCAGGCCACCGAGTCGACGGGCGTCCACTTCTCGGGCTTGTAGTCGTTCACGAAGCCCAGCGCGGCGTACTCGACGGAGATGTCCTTGCCCTCGCGGCCTTCGAGGTAGGAGTTGACGCCCGCGGCGTACGCCTGGAGGTTCTTCTTCGTCTCCGGCGACAGCTTGGTGTCGTACTCCTGCTGCGCGACCCGGCGCCAGCCGAGGGTGCGCAGGAACGCGTCGGTGTCGACCTGGTCCGGACCGAACATCTCGGACAGGCGCCCCGACGTCATGTGACGGCGGACGTCCATTTCGTAGAAGCGGTCCTGCGCCTGGACGAAGCCCTGGGCGCGGAAGAGGTCTTCGTCGGTGTCCGCGTAGATCTGCGGGATGCCGTAGTCGTCACGTTTGACGTCCACGGGGCCCGAGAGGCCGTCGAGCTCGATCGACCCGGTGGTCTGCGGGAAGGAGGCGCGCACCGTGCTGATGCTCCAGAACGCGCCGTAGCCGACACCCGCGACAAGGGCCAACACCAGCACGATCACGATCAGGCGGGCGCGGCGCCCCTTCTTCTTCTTGCCGGAAGAGGCGGTGGTGTTGGCGGGCATCGCTGTCCTTCGAGGGGCAGGGTGGTCCTTGAGTGCTGGAGCAACCATAGGCGCAGCGCTCTCGCGCCCCGGACGCGGTGCCACTAACGACGATCGTACGAAGGATCTCGCGTCAAGAAAACGTTAAAGATTAGGTAAGGTAACGAAGTACCGGCCGCCGGAGGAACGATCCGGCAGGCGTGCGAGGGAAGGAACGGCCGCTGACTGTCCACCAGCTCAACGAACTGCTGCTCATCTGCTCGCTCGTCCTGCTCATCGCCGTCGCCGCGGTCCGCATCTCGTCCCGCAGCGGCCTCCCCAGCCTGCTCCTGTACCTCGGCATCGGCATCGCCATAGGCCAGGACGGCTTCTTCGACGTCCAGTTCGACAACGCCGAACTGACACAGGTGATCGGTTATGCCGCACTTGTCGTGATCCTGGCCGAGGGTGGTCTGGGCACGAAGTGGAAGGAGATCAGACCCGCGTTGCCCGCAGCCGTCGTCCTGTCGACCGTCGGCGTCGCGGTGAGCGTGGGCGTCACGGCCGCCGGCGCGCACTACCTCGTCGACCTCGACTGGCGGCAGTCGCTGATCATCGGCGCGGTCGTCTCGTCGACGGACGCCGCCGCGGTCTTCTCCGTGCTGCGCAAGGTGCCCCTGCCCGCCCGGATAACGGGCGTGCTGGAAGCGGAATCGGGCTTCAACGACGCACCGGTCGTGATCCTGGTGGTCGCCTTCTCGACGGCCGGTCCGGTCGACGACTGGTACGTCCTGGTCGGCAAGATCGCCCTGGAGCTGGCGATCGGCGCGAGCGTCGGTCTGGCGACGGGCTGGCTCGGGGCGTACGCGCTGCGCCACGTCGCGCTTCCCGCGTCCGGCCTGTACCCGATCGCGGTCATGGCGATCGCCGTGTCCGCGTACGCCGCCGGGGCGATCGCGCACGGCAGCGGGTTCCTCGCCGTCTACCTCGCCGCGATGGTGCTCGGCAACTCCAAGCTGCCGCACTGGCCGGCCACGCGCGGATTCGCGGACGGGCTCGGCTGGCTCGCGCAGATCGGGATGTTCGTCCTGCTCGGCCTGCTGGTGACGCCGCACGAGCTGCTGGCCGACTTCTGGCCCGCCGTGATGGTGGGGCTGGTGCTCACCATGGTCGCGCGGCCGCTGGAGGTCCTGATCAGCCTGCTGCCGTTCCGCGTCCCGTGGCAGGAGCAGGCCCTGATGTCCTGGGCCGGGCTGCGCGGCGCGGTGCCCATCATCCTGGCGACCATCCCGCTGGTGTCGGACATCGAGGGCAGCGACCGGGTCTTCAACATCGTCTTCGTCCTCGTCGTCGTCTACACCCTCGTCCAGGGACCGACCCTGCCCCTGCTCGCGAAGTGGCTGAAACTCGGCGACGACGCCTCCGAGGCGGCCGACCTCGGCATCGAGTCCGCTCCTCTGGAGCGGCTGCGCGGGCACCTGCTGTCCGTCGCGATCCCCCAAAAGTCGAGGATGCACGGAGTCGAGGTGGCCGAGCTGCGGCTCCCGCACGGGGCCGCGGTCACCCTCGTCGTACGCGAGGGGACCAGCTTCGTGCCGCTGCCGACGACCGTGCTGCGGCGCGGCGACGAGCTCCTCGTGGTGACGACGGATCCGGTACGGGACGCCACCGAGCGGCGGCTGCGGGCGGTCGCACTGGGAGGCAAGCTGGCGGGGTGGCTGGGAACGGGTGGCGCCAATCACCATTGATGGCTTTGATCACAGGTGGTGTGACGTAATCCGTACGCAATCACAGGCGCACCCCGCGCGTCGCCCTGTAACATGAAGGCCTACTGATCGACCAACTCTGCCTGACGCAGAGCTGGCGCGACCGTACGGCGGCCGGCCCCCTCGCAGTGGGTGTCCTGGTATCTACCGCCGGTCCTGCGCAAGAGGACAGCTCTCGGCGGCTCCCGCACGCTCACACACCGCGTGCACAGGGGAGCGTCACCAGGCGGCAGAAAGGCAAGGACCGTGTCCGACACGGTCACCACCACCCGCCCCGGCTACGGCCAGCTGCTCCGCACCCCTGGAGCCTGGACGTACCTGGTGCCCGGGTTCCTGGCACGGCAGCCCTTCGCGATGCTCACCATCGGCATCGTGCTGCTCGTGCAGCACACCACCGGCTCGTACGGCAGCGCCGGCGCCGTCGCCGCCGCCACCGGCGTCTCGATGGCCCTGTTCGCACCGCAGAGCGGCAAACTGGCCGACCGTTTCGGCCAGAGCGCCGTGCTGGTTCCGGGCGTTCTCGTGCACACCGCTTCCGTGGTCACGCTGACGGTGCTCGCGCTCTCGGGAGCGCCCGTCTGGGCGCTGTTCCTGGCGGCCGTTCCCACCGGTGCGTCCGTTCCGCAGATCGGTCCGATGGTGCGGGCCCGCTGGGCGGCCAAGCTGGAGGGTTCGCCCCTCATGTCGACCGCCGCGGCCTTCGAGTCCGTGACGGACGAGTTCACCTTCGTCGTCGGACCGGTCCTCGCGACCGCGCTGTGCACCGGTGTGCACCCGGCGGCCGGTCTGATCGCCGAAGCCGCGCTCACCCTGGTCGGCGGCCTGTTCTTCGCCGTACAGCGGAGCACACAGCCCCGGGCGGGCCGCCTGTCGCTGTCCGACGGGCCGCGCGTCTCCGCCCTGTCCGTGCCCGGCGTACGGGTCCTCGCGGGAGCCTTCCTCGGCATCGGAGCGGTCTTCGGCGGAATGCAGGTCTCGCTGACCGCGTTCTCCGAGGAGATCGGCAATCCGGGCGTCAACGGTCTGCTCTACGGAACGTTCGCCGCGGGCAACATGCTCGCCGGCGTCGTCTGCGGCGCGATCGCCTGGAAGACCGGCCCCCGCCGCCGCCTGATCGTCGGGTACGCCGCGCTGACGCTCGCCGCGTCCGGACTGTGGGCGGTGCACTCCGTGCCGCTGCTCGCCGGTCTGGGGCTGCTGGTCGGCCTGTGCATCGCGCCCGCGCTGATCACCGGCTACACCATGGTCGAGACGCTGGTGCCGGCCTCGGCCCGTACCGAGGCCTTCACGTGGCTGACCGGCGCGGTCGCGCTCGGCCAGGCCGCGGGCGTCACGGTCGCGGGACGCCTGGCGGACGCCAACGGGGCGAGCGCCGGGTTCCTGGTGCCGCTGATGGGCACCGCGCTGGCGCTGGCCACGCTGGTGGCGCTGCGTTCGCGGCTCGCGCCGAAGGCACCCGGACGGGTCGCCGCACGTGGCGTGAGTCACCGAGTGCCTGTGACGGTGGACTGATCGAGCGGAATGCGTCACTATTGAACGTCGTTAGCACTCATTGAGTGAGAGTGCCAGGAGGAGCAAGTGCCGACCTATCAGTACCAGTGCACCGAATGCGGCGAAGGCCTCGAGGCGGTGCAGAAATTCACCGATGACGCACTGACCGTGTGCCCGAGCTGTGAGGGACGCCTGAAGAAGGTGTTCTCCGCGGTCGGCATCGTCTTCAAGGGATCCGGTTTCTACCGGAACGACAGCCGCGGCTCCTCGTCGAGCAGCACGCCGGCCACGTCGTCCTCGAAGGCCGCCGCGTCGGCCTCGTCGTCGGGCGGCGACGCGAAGCCCGCCGCGGCCTCGTCGAGCTCGTCGTCGTCCTCGTCGTCGTCGAGTTCCGCGACCTCCGCCGGCAGCTCCTCGGCCGCCTAGGCCCACCGCCCTTCCCGGGTGACCCCGCCGTTTCCGACGGCGGGGTCCTCGGCGTTTCCCGGCCCGGCTACTGTGACCGCCATGGCGAACGCGAACGCAGAGTCCGACGTCGAGATCGGCGTGATCGGCGGCTCCGGCTTCTACTCCTTCCTGGAGGACGTGACCGAGGTCGAGGTCGACACCCCCTACGGGAAGCCGAGCGACTCGCTCTTCCTGGGCGAGATAGCGGGGCGGCGGGTCGCCTTCCTCCCCCGTCACGGGCGCGGCCACCACCTGCCGCCGCACCGCATCAACTACCGGGCCAACCTGTGGGCGCTGCGTTCCGTCGGAGCGCGCCAGGTGCTCGGGCCGTGCGCGGTCGGCGGGCTGCGGGTCGAGTACGGCCCCGGGACCCTGCTGGTGCCGGACCAGCTGGTCGACCGTACGAAGTCACGCGCGCAGACCTTCTACGACGGCGAGACGCCGGTGGACGGCAAGCTGCCGAACGTCGTGCACGTGGCGTTCGCCGACCCGTACTGCCCCGAGGGGCGCAAGGCCGCGCTCTCCGCGGCGCGCGGGCGGGCGTGGGAGCCGGTGGACGGCGGAACGCTGGTCGTCGTGGAGGGGCCGCGGTTCTCGACGCGGGCCGAGTCGCGGTGGCACGCGGCCGCGGGCTGGTCGGTGGTCGGCATGACCGGGCACCCGGAGGCGATCCTCGCCCGTGAGCTCGGGCTGTGCTACACGTCGCTGGCGCTGGTGACCGACCTGGACGCCGGGGCGGAGGCGGGCGAGGGCGTCTCCCACGAGGAGGTGCTCACGGTGTTCGCGGCGAACGTGGGCCGGCTGCGCGACGTGCTCTTCGACGCGGTGGCGGGGCTGCCGGCGGACGGGACGCGCGACTGCCTCTGCTCGCACGCGCTGGACGGGATCGACACGGGGATCACGCTGCCCTGACGGTCCCCTCGCGCCTGCGCCGGCTGCCCGGGTGCCCGCCCGGCGGGTGACCGGGTTGTCCACAGTCGTACGGCTGTCCACAGGGCCCGGCGGGACGCGGGCGGGACGGGGATCGTGAGGAGCGCCAGGCACACTCCTGGCCGACATCCTCGTGGCAGGCGGTGGTCACCATGTCCCTCTACCCCTACG
>NZ_VBVX01000084.1 GCF_005981925.1 Streptomyces albidochromogenes | reverse complement strand
GGCCTGCTGTACGGGGATGGGGGCCGCGGCGGCCGTGCCGGAGCCGGCCGCGCGGGCGATGCGGGTCGCGGGGCGCGAGCGCAGGTAGTACGTCGTCTTCAGCCCCTTCTTCCACGCGTAGGCGTACATCGAGGAGAGCTTCCCGATGGTCGGCGTCTCCAGGAAGAGGTTCAGCGACTGCGACTGGTCGAGGTACGGCGTACGGGCCGCCGCCATGTCGATCAGGCCGCGCTGCGGGATCTCCCACGCCGTGCGGTACAGCGCCCGGACCTCCTCGGGAATCCAGCTGAAGCCCTGCACCGAGCCGCTCGACTCGCGCAGCGCCTCGCGGGACTGGGCGTCCCAGACGCCGAGCTTCTTCAGGTCCTCCACCAGGTACGCGTTGACCTGGAGGAACTCACCGCTGAGCGTCTCGCGCTTGAAGAGGTTGGAGACCTGCGGCTCGATGCACTCGTACACGCCCGCGATGGACGCGATGGTCGCGGTCGGCGCGATCGCGAGGAGCAGCGAGTTGCGCATGCCGGTCTTGGCGATACGGGCGCGCAGCGCGTCCCACCGCTCGGGCCAGGTGACCTCGACGCCGTAGTGGTCGGGGTGCAGGACGCCGCGCGCCGCGCGGGTCTTCTCCCAGGCCGGGAGAGGGCCGCTGACCTCGGCGAGGTCGCAGGACGCCTCGTACGCGGCGAGCATGATGCGCTCGGCGATCCGGGTGGACAGGTCGCGGGCCTCGGCCGAGTCGAACGGCAGGCGCAGCTTGAAGAAGACGTCCTGGAGACCCATCGCGCCCAGGCCCACCGGACGCCACTTGGCGTTGGAGCGGCCGGCCTGCTCGGTCGGGTAGAAGTTGATGTCGACGACGCGGTCGAGGAACGTGACGGCCGTACGGACGGTCTCGTCCAGCCGCTCCCACTCGATCTCGCCGTTCCCGGACACGAACGAACCGAGGTTGACGGAACCGAGGTTGCAGACGGCCGTCTCCCCGTCGTCCGTGACCTCCAGGATCTCGGTGCACAGGTTCGAGGAGTGCACGACGGAGCCGGGCTCGGCGGTCTGGTTCGCCGTACGGTTCGACGCGTCCTTGAACGTCATCCAGCCGTTGCCGGTCTGGGCGAGGGTACGCATCATCCGGCCGTACAGCTGGCGCGCGGGGATCGTCGTACGGGCCAGGCCGTCGGCCTCCGCCTTGCGGTACGCCTGGTCGAAGGCGTCGCCCCACAGGTCGACCAGCTCGGGAACGTCGGAGGGCGAGAACAGCGACCAGTCGGCGTCCGCGTCGACGCGGCGCATGAACTCGTCCGGGATCCAGTGCGCGAGGTTCAGGTTGTGGGTGCGCCGCGCCTCCTCACCCGTGTTGTCGCGCAGTTCCAGGAACTCCTCGATGTCCGCGTGCCACGTCTCCAGGTAGACGCAGGCCGCGCCCTTGCGCCGGCCGCCCTGGTTGACGGCGGCGACGGACGAGTCGAGGGTGCGCAGGAAGGGGACGATGCCGTTCGAGTGGCCGTTGGTGCCACGGATCAGGGAGCCGCGGGCGCGGATGCGCGAGTACGAGAGACCGATGCCGCCCGCGTGCTTCGAGAGGCGCGCGACCTCGTGGTAGCGGCCGTAGATCGAGTCCAGCTCGTCGAGCGGCGAGTCCAGCAGGTAGCAGGACGACATCTGGGGGTGGCGCGTGCCGGAGTTGAACAGCGTCGGCGACGACGGCAGGTAGTCCAGGCGGCTCATCAGGCGGTACAGCGCGGCCACCTCGTCGGCGGCCGCGGGGGAGTCGTCCTTGGCCAGGCCGGACGCCACGCGCAGCATGAAGTGCTGCGGGGTCTCGACGACCTGACGGGTGAGGGGGTGGCGCAGGAGGTAGCGGCTGTAGACCGTGCGCAGGCCGAAGTAGCCGAAGCGGTCGTCGGCGTCCTGGTCGACCAGGGCGTCGAGGCGGGCCGCGTGGGCGCGCACGAAGTCGGCCGTACGGTCGGCGATCAGACCCTCGCGGTGGCCGACGGACACCGACTCGGAGAAGGTGCGCACGCCCTGCGTGGCCGCCTCGTCCCGGATCGTACGGGTGAGCAGGCGGGCCGCGAGGCGGGAGTACGCCGGGTCCTCGGAGATCAGCCCGGCGGCGGCGTCGGTGGCCAGGCCCCGCAACTCGGCCGCGTCCGATGCCGCGTTGCGGCCGCGCAGGGCGGCGGCGGCGACTCTGCCCGGGTCGGTGTCGGGGAGGTCGGCGGTCAGGTCGGTGAGGGTCCGCAGCAGCGCGGTCCCGGGTCCGTCGGACGACTGCGTCGACTCCGTTGACTCCGTCGGCTCCGTGGCAGTTGCCGGATCGGCTGACGCGATGGTCACGGGGTGCTCTCCCTCGCTCGGCTCGGGGCCGGCGGGGAACGGGGGCGTACGGGCACGCGTCACCCCTGGAGGGCGGCACACCGCGTAGCGTCCACCGGCCCAACCGCGAGGCCCGGACGTGTCGGTATCCGGTTCGGTCGAGCCGGATACGCCGTCGGCAGGTCTTCGGACTCCCCGGGTGCACAAAAGCACACCGTTCACACCGTTGCGGGACAGTTCCGGATTCGCACCGGATTCCCCTGCGGCGACAGCGAGCACGAGCATACATGTGGGGGCGGTTGGATGACGCGGCCCCCACATGTTGTGTCGCGCCACAAGAGCGACCGCAGTTGTCACAGGGCTCCGCTATCGTCGTGAGCACAAGGAGGTACGCCCCGTGTCAGCTGTCGCCGACCGGCCCCATCTGCTCCCAGAAGAGTTCGACGAGGCCACGCGCATACTCGCCCGCACGACCGAGGGCGTGCGGCTGGAGCTCTCGACGGGAGGCTGAGGAGCAGGGTTGAGCCGGACGGGGACCACGGGCGGATCATCGAGTGGCTGACGCGCATCTGCGTGCAGTCCCGGCCCGAGCTGTGGCTCTACCCCGGCCAGGGGCTGAAGGTGCAGGCATACCGGAAGGGCCGCGCCCGGCCTGACGGTTCCCTCGCGCCCAGCGGCGCCTTCGTCGGCCAGGGCGAGTGGGCCGACCCCGATTCCGTGCTGATGGTCGTCGAGGTCACGTCGTACGACACCGACACCGACACCGACACCGACACCGATCAGCGCGACCGGGTGGAGAAGCCGCGTGCGTACGCCGAGACCGGCATTCCGGTGTACCTGCTGATCGACCGTGACACCTGCGAGGTGACCGTCTGCAGCGAGCCCGACGGCGTCCGGTACGAGAACGCGCGCACCGTCCCGTTCGGCAAGCCGGTGGCGCTGCCCGGCCCGGTCGAACTCACCCTGGAGACCGAAGCCCTGGAGGAGTGGGTGCGCTGACGCCGGCGGCAGGGGCGCCGGGCTCGGCTCAGAGGTCGCGCTCCATCCGCTCCACCGCGTTCTTGGCGTGGAGCAGGTCGGCTCCCGTGATCTCGCGGTAGCTCTTGATCGCCGGGATCTTCTTGCCTTCCCGCAGGAGCGCGACGACCTGCTCCATCTCCGGGTCGGTGTGGCTGATGCCCAGGTGGTCGAGTATCAGGTCGATCTTGTCTTCGAGCCGCGCGACCTGGCGACCGGTGCGCCTGACCCGGCTGTCGGCGACGGAGCCGGCGAGAACGACGACGATGATCACCGTGAGCAGGGCGAGAACCAGAAAGGGCGTGTCCATGACCGGCGATCCTAACCGGGCGGTCGCGCCCGCCGCCGGGCCGGACGCCGCCGGGCCGCCGCCTCCCCGGGGAGACGACGGCCCGTAGGGAACCGTTCAGCAGCAGCGGAAGCCCTCGCGGGGGTCCGCCTCGCGGGCGTCCGTGCGGCTGCGTTCGAACTCCCGGCGGGTCATGACCGGAGCCCCGGGGTCGCAGGACCTCGTGTGGGCCACGTACCGGTCGTACGCCGACTCGCCGGTCAGCTCGCGGACGTACCAGCGGATCCGGCCCGCCGCCCGCCGTACGTCCGCCGGCGTCATTCGGCCGTCCCCGTCCCGGCGGCCGCCGTCTCCTTGCGGTTGCCGCCCTCCGGGCCGACGCCCGCCGCGACCAGTTCGGCCTTCTCCTCCTTGGTGGCGATGATCGACGCGGGGGCGACCAGCTTCGACTCGACGTACGGCGCATCATGGAGCTTGACGCTCTCGGGGTCGCGGATCGCCTTCAGGCAGACCCGGCCGGCGTCCGCGAGCACCACCACGATGAGGACCGCGAAGAGCGCGCAGAGCACGCCGTCCACCGTCGAGTTGGTGACGACGGTGTGCATCTGGTCCATGTTCTTGGCGGGCGGCAGCACTTGGCCCGCGTCGATGCCGGCCTGGTATTTGTCGCGCTGGGCGAAGAAGCCGACCTTCACGTCGTCCGAGAAGATCTTCTGCCAGCTGGCGGTGAGCGTGACCGCCACGTCCCAGGCGAGCGGCACCGCGGTGACCCACGCCCACTTCAGGCGGCCCGACTTGACCAGGAGTGTCGTGCAGACGGCGAGCGCGACGGCGGCCAGCAGCTGGTTGGCGATGCCGAAGAGCGGGAAGAGCTGGTTGATGCCGCCCAGCGGGTCGTGCACACCGACCCACAGGAAGTAGCCCCAGCCGCCGACGACGACCGCGCTGGCGAACCAGACGCCCGGCTTCCAGCTGACCTGGCGGAACGGCTTGTAGACGTTGCCCAGCATGTCCTGGAGCATGAAGCGCCCGACGCGCGTGCCGGCGTCCACCGTGGTGAGGATGAACAGCGCCTCGAACATGATCGCGAAGTGGTACCAGAATGCCTTCATCGCGGTGCCGCCGACGACCGCCGAGAAGATCTCCGACATGCCGAGCGCGAAGGTCGGCGCGCCGCCGGTGCGCGACAGCAGGCTCTGCTCCTCGACGTCCTTGGCCGCCTGGGCCAGTGCCTCCGGGGAGATGGAGAAGCCCAGGTTCGTCACCGCTTCGGACGCCGCCTGGACGCTGTCCCCGACCACGCCGACCGGCGAGTTGATGGCGAAGTACAGTCCCGGGTCGATGATGCACGCGGTGATCATCGCCATCACCGCGACGAACGACTCGGTCAGCATGGCGCCGTAGCCGATCATCCGGATCTGCGTCTCCTTCTGGACCATCTTCGGGGTGGTGCCCGAGGAGACCAGGGAGTGGAAGCCGGAGAGCGCGCCGCAGGCGATGGTGATGAAGACGAACGGGAACATCGAGCCGGCGAAGACCGGTCCGGTGCCGCTGGTCGCGAAGTCGGTGACGGCGGGCATCTTCATCGTCGGCAGGGCGATGAACACGCCCAGCGCGAGCAGGGCGATGGTGCCGACCTTCATGAAGGTGGAGAGGTAGTCGCGCGGCGCGAGCAGCAGCCACACCGGGAGGACCGAGGCGAGGAAGCCGTAGACGATCATCCACACGACGAGCGTGCCCGGCTCCAGCGTGAAGGTGTCCGCCCACGAGGACTCCGCGACCCAGCCGCCCGAGACGATCGCGAGCAGCAGCAGCGCGACGCCGATGAGCGAGACCTCGCTGACCCGGCCGGGACGCAGGACGCGCAGGTAGACGCCCATGAAGAGGGCGATCGGGATGGTCATGCCGATGGAGAAGACACCCCACGGGGAGTGCGCGAGCGCGTTCACGATGACCAGCGCCAGCACCGCGAGCAGGATGATCATGATGGCGAAGACGGCGACCAGCGCGGCCGCGCCGCCGAACGGCCCTATCTCGTCCCGCGCCATCTGGCCGAGCGAACGGCCGTCGCGCCGGGTGGAGAAGAAGAGCGTCACCATGTCCTGGACGGCGCCGGCGAGGATGACGCCGACGATGATCCATATCGTGCCGGGCAGGTAGCCCATCTGCGCGGCGAGCACGGGGCCGACCAGCGGCCCGGCGCCGGCGATGGCGGCGAAGTGGTGTCCGAACAGGACGCGGCGGTCGGTCGGGTGGAAGTCGACACCGTTGTCGAGCCGCTCGGCGGGGGTGGCCCGGTTCTTGTCGACCTTCAGGACGCGGTGCGCGATGAAGCGCGAGTAGAAGCGGTACGCGATGGCGTACGAGCCGAGGGCCGCCGCGAGCATCCAGGCGGCCGACACCTCCTCGCCGCGCGAAAGGGCGAGCACCGCCCAGGCGACGGCGCCGACGAGCGCCACGGCGCTCCACACGGCGATGGACTTCGGGGACAGAGCCCGTCGTCTCTGGGCTGGCGTTGTCGACTGCGGCTCCGGCATGGCGATCCGTCCCCTCGCGCGATCTTTCTCGTAACGTGCGCGAAATCTAGGTGCTGTGACCGCCGTCCGTAACCCCCCGTCCGCATATCGGTACGGACACGGCCCGACCATTGCAGGTCGGGGCCGTACCAGAGCGGTGTCAGTCCGTGGGCCGCTTCAGGTTCGCCATGCTGTGCTGTCCCGGGGGCAACCCCCGGACCCCCGGCCCGCCGTGGCTCGCGCCCGCGTCAGTCCGTCGGCCGCTTCAGGTTCGCCACGAACTTGTAGCGGTCGCCGCGGTAGACCGAGCGCACCCACTCCACCGGCTCGCCGTTCCCGTCGATCGAGTGCCGCGACAGCATCAGCATGGGCAGGCCCACGTCCGTGCCGAGCAGCCCCGCCTCGCGGGGGGTGGCCAGCGACGTCTCGATCGTCTCCTCGGCCTCGGCGAGCCGGACGTCGTACACCTCCGCCAGCGCCGTGTAGAGCGAGGTGTACTTGACGAGCGAGCGGCGCAGCGCCGGGAAGCGCTTCGCCGACAGGTGCGTCGTCTCGATCGCCATCGGCTCACCGCTCGCCAGCCGCAGCCGCTCGATCCGCAGGACACGGCCGCCCGCCGAGATGTCGAGCAGGCCGGCCAGGGTGTCGTCGGCGGTGACGTAACCGATGTCGAGGAGCTGGGAGGTGGGCTCCAGGCCCTGCGCCCGCATGTCCTCCGTGTACGACGTGAGTTGCAGCGCCTGCGAGACCTTGGGCTTGGCCACGAAGGTGCCCTTGCCCTGGATCCGCTCCAGGCGGCCCTCGACGACGAGCTCCTGAAGTGCCTGGCGCACGGTCGTGCGGGACGTGTCGAACTCGGCGGCCAGGGTCCGCTCCGGCGGCACCGGGGTCCCCGGCGGCAGGGTCTCCGTCATGTCGAGCAAATGCCGCTTGAGCCGGTAGTACTTCGGCACGCGTGCCGTGCGTGTCGCCGCCGCCGTGCCCTCGGCCTCCGTGCCGCCCCCGTCCGTGGCCATGACCCGCCTTTCCGACTTCTGTGCTGCTGCCGTCACCGGCTCCTCCGACTGTCGCGGCTCACATGGTGGCACGGCCTTGGCGAAGGTCGTCGCCCTTGCTCAGGTGTCGGTCCGATAACGGACGCGAGAGCCCTTCTTATACACCCTTGACACCCCTAAAGGTCTAGGCCAAGCTCCCGGTACTGGTCTAAACCATTAGAGACCAAGGTCCCACCCCCGGGCAGTACTTGTCGAAGTCTTCGCGGTGGGCAGGGGGGTTGCAGGCATCCCTGAGGAGGGTGGCGTGAAGCGCAAGCTCATCGCGGCGATAGGCGTCGCGGGCATGATGGTCGGCATCGCGGCGTGTGGCGACTCGGGCAGCTCGGGCGGTGGCGACGAGGCGAAGCCCAAGGAGCTCACGGTCTGGCTCACGGTCGACGCGCAGAACAACTGGCCCGAGCTGGTCAAGGCGGCCGACGACAAGATCGTCAAGAAGTACCCGGGCATCAAGATCAAGCACGAGTACTACGGCTGGCCGGACAAGAACGCCAAGCTCGATGCCGTACTCGCCACGGACAAGGCTCCGGACGTCGTCGAGATGGGCAACTCCGAGATGGTGGGCTACATGTCCACCGGCGCCTTCGCCGAGGTCGACCCGTCGAAGTTCGACAAGTCGGACGAGTGGCTGGACGGCCTCAAGCTGTCCGTCACCTACGAGGGCAAGACCTACGGCGTGCCGTACTACGCCGGCGGCCGCGTCGGCACCTGGCGCAAGGACGTCGCCGCCGAGGCGGGCGTCAAGACCCCGCCGAAGACGTACAAGGAGCTCACCTCCGCTCTGGACAAGATCCAGAAGAAGAAGGGCGACAAGTTCAGCGCCTGGTACCAGCCGTCGCCCGACTGGTACGCGGCCATGTCGTTCGTGTACGACGCCGGCGGCTCCATCGCCGAGCAGTCCGGCGACCAGTGGAAGTCCAACCTGTCCTCGGCCGAGTCCCTCAAGGGCCTGAACGAGTACAAGAAGGTCCTCGACAAGTACATGCACGCCGACAAGACCAAGGACGAGGCCGACCGTCCGGTCGTCTTCGGCCAGGGCAAGGCCGCGACGATGTTCGCCGCCGCGTGGGAGGGCGGGACCGCCGCCGACCCGAAGAACGACAAGGTCGGCAAACTGGCCGACAAGATCGAGAGCTTCGTGATGCCCGGCCCGTCCGGCAAGAACCTCCCGGTCTTCCTCGGCGGCTCCGACCTCGCCATCCCGGTCAAGTCCGACGCCCAGGCCGTCGCGGGCGAGTGGATCAACGCGTTCACCGGCGCCGAGGGCCAGAAGGGCCTCATCGGCAAGGGCAACCTCCCGAACAACAAGTCGGACCTGGAGCCCCTGAAGTCGGACCCGGCGACCGCCGTCCCGGCCACCGCCGCCGCGTCCAGCTGGTTCGTTCCCACCGCTCCCGGCTGGGGCCAGGTCGAGAAGGGCAAGATCCTCCAGACCATGCTCCAGGAGATCGGCACCGGCAAGAAGTCGGTCGAGGCCGCCGCGAAGGCCGCCGACGCCAAGATCGACAAGGTCATCAACACCAAGTGACCTTCGAGCGGGCAGGGCTGCGCCGGTCCCCGGCGGCGGCCCTGCCCGCCCGCAGTAGGAGAGGCAGCTGTGAGGAGCGCGCGATGAGTGCCGCAGAGACAACCACCGCCAAGGTCCCGCCGACGCGGCCGTCGCCACCGCCGCGCACCGGGCCGGAAGTACCGGGAAAGCCCGCCAGGAAACCGTCCGCCGGCGGGGCCGCCGCGCCCTGGGCGCTGCTCGCTCCCTGTCTGCTGGTCATCGTGCTCGTCATGGGCTATCCGCTGGTGCGGCTCGTGACGCTGTCGTTCCAGAGCTTCGGCAAGTCGGAGCTCTGGGGCTTCAAGGAGGCCGAGTGGGTCGGCCTGAAGAACTTCACCGCCATCCTCGGCGACGGCGAGTTCTGGGCGGTGGCCGTACGCACGATCGTCTTCACCGCCGGCGCCGTCACCCTGACCATGGTGCTCGGCATGGTGATCGCCCTGCTCATGCAGCGGGTCTCCGGCTGGGTGAAGGCGCTCATCAGCATCGCCCTGGTGGCCAGCTGGGGCATGCCCATCATCGTCGCCACCGCCATCTTCAAGTGGATCTTCGACACCGACTACGGCGTGCTCAACTGGCTGCTGAGCAAGCTGCCCGGAGTCGAGATGGCCGGCCACAACTGGTTCGCCAGCGGCCCGCAGGGCCTCGCCGTCATCATGCTGCTCGTCGTGTGGGGCGCCGTGCCCTTCGTCGTGATCACACTGAGCGCCGGTCTCACCCAGGTCCCCAAGGAGATGGAAGAGGCCGCCCGCCTCGACGGAGCCGGGGCCTGGGGCGTCTTCCGCTGGGTCACCCTGCCGATCCTCAAGCCCATCCTCGTCATGCTGACCACCCTGTCGGTGATCTGGGACATGGGCGTCTTCCCCCAGGTCTTCGTGATGCGGGGCGGCAACCCGGAAGCCGAGTTCCAGCTGCTCACGACGTACTCGTACCAGAAGGCGTTCGTCGTCAACGACTACTCCGGCGGCTCGGCGATCGCCCTGGTCACCGTGTTGCTGCTGCTGGGCGTGGTCGCCGTCTACATGCGTCAGATGCTGAAGATCGGAGAGGTGGAGTGACCTCGACCACCGCGGCTCCCGCCGCCGTCCCGCGCCCCAAGGGCCGCCCCCGCAAGGGCAGGAGGGGCAAGGCCGGCTGGAACGTCCTCGGCCTCCTGGTCTTCGTCGTCATGGGCTTCCCCGTCTACTGGATGCTCAACACGGCGTTCAAGCCGGCCAAGGACGCCATCGACCCGAACCCCCAGTTCTTCCCCGGCACGTTCACGCTGGAGAACTTCCGCAGGGCGTTCGACGTGGCCGACTTCTGGGGCCCGGTCGGGCGCAGCCTCGCCGTCTCCTCCGTCGTGGTCGTCATCGGCATCGTGGTCGGCATGCTCGCCGCGCTCGCCATCTCCCGCTTCGCCTTCCGCGGCCGCAAGATCGTGATCGTCGGCATCCTCGCGATCCAGATGGTCCCGCTGGTCGCCATGATCATCCCGGTCTTCCTGCTCCTGAACGAGTTCGGTCAGTACGACAAGCTCACCGGCCTGATCATCACGTATCTGACCTTCGTCCTCCCCTTCACCGTGTGGACCCTGCGCGGCTTCATCGTGAACATCCCCAAGGAGCTGGAGGAGGCGGCCATGGTCGACGGCTGCACCCGCTCCGGGGCGTTCGTCCGCGTCGTCTTCCCGCTGCTCGCCCCCGGAATGGTGGCGACCTCCGTGTACGGATTCATCCAGGCGTGGAACGAGTACCTGTACGCGCTGATGCTGATGAGCCAGCAGAACCAGACCGCCACGGTCTGGCTCGGCAACTTCACCACCAAGCACGGCACCGAGTACGCCCCGATGATGGCCGGCGCCACCATGATGGCCGTCCCCATCGTGATCCTCTTCCTCCTCGTCCAGCGCAAGATGGCCGCAGGTCTGACGGCCGGCGCAGTGAAGGGATAACGCCGCCATGACGACACTCGTAAGCCCTACGGACACCCTGACCCGCGACGCCCTCGCGGTCCTCCAGCCCGGCTTCGAGGGCGCCACCGCCCCCGACTGGCTGCTGCGCCGCGTCGGTGAGGGCCTCACCTCGGTCGGCCTCTTCGGCCGCAACATCGCCTCCCCGGAGCAACTGGCCGCACTCACCGCGCAGTTGCGCGCGGAGCGGGACGACGTGCTGGTGGCGATCGACGAGGAGGGTGGTGACGTCACCCGCCTGGAGGTCCGCCACGGCTCGTCGTTTCCCGGCAACCTCGCGCTCGGCGCCGTCGACGACACCGCGCTCACCCGGGACGTCGCCCGCGAACTCGGCCGCAGACTGGCCGAGTGCGGAGTCAACCTCAACTGGGCGCCCTCCGCCGACGTGAACTCCAACCCGGGCAATCCGGTCATCGGCGTACGTTCCTTCGGCGCCGACCCGCTGCTCGTGGCCCGGCACACCGCGGCGTACGTCGAAGGACTCCAGGCCGCCGGGGTCGCCGCCTGCACCAAACACTTCCCGGGCCACGGCGACACCGCCGTCGACTCGCACCACGCACTGCCCACGATCGACGTGGATTTGGACACATTGCACGCCCGTGAGCTGGTGCCTTTCCGGGCGGCGATCGCGGCGGGCTCCAAATCTGTCATGAGCGCGCATATCCTGCTTCCTGCGCTCGACCCGTCCCGTCCGGCCACTCTGAGCCCGCAGATCCTCACCGGCCTGCTGCGCGAGGAGCTCGGCTACGACGGGCTGATCATCACCGACGGCATGGAGATGCAGGCCATCTCCGCGACGTACGGCATAGAGCGTGGCAGCGTCATGGCGATCGCCGCGGGCGCCGACGCGATCTGCGTCGGCGGCGGACTGGCGGACGACGAGACCGTACTGCGGCTGCGCGACGCGCTGGTCGCGGCCGTGCGGGACGGCGTACTGCCGGAGGAACGGCTGGCCGACGCGGCCGCGCGTGTGCGCGCGCTCGCGGGCTGGGCGCAGCAGACCAGGGGGGCCCGGGGGGCCTCCGGGCCGGGCGCGGCTTCACAGGAGGGGACCGCGCCCGGACCCGGCGCGGGCTCTCGTTCCGAGGTCGGCCTGGTGGCCGCCCGGCGCGCGCTGCGGATCACGCGGAGCCCCGCCTTCGAGCCGGTCACTTCCGCCCCGTACGTCGCCTCCTTCTCTCCCGTCGCCAACATCGCGGTCGGTGACGAGACGCCGTGGGGGGTGGCCGCCGAGCTGGCGCAGCTGCTTCCGGGCACCGCGACGGGCACCTACGGCAGCGAGGACTCCACGCCGGACCGGGTGATCGGGGCCGCGGGCGACCGCCGGATCGTCGCGGTCGTGCGCGACGCCCACCGCCACCCCTGGATGGCGGTCGCGCTGGAGTCGCTGACGGCGGCCCGGCCCGACACGGTCGTGGTGGAGATGGGCGTGCCGCAGGCGCAGCCGCGCGGGGGTCTGTACATCGCCACGCACGGCGCCGCGCGGGTGTGCGGACGGGCGGCCGCCGAGGTCGTCGCGGGCGTCTGAGGGCCCGTACGACGAACGCGGAGTGCCGGGTCCGGGGGGACCTCGGCACTCCGCGTTCGCCGTACGGCGGGCGGCAGGCCGCCGCTACAGCCCCTGCCAGGCCGGCTTGGCCGCGTACGTCGCCCGGAAGTAGTCCGCGAGCTTCAGTTTGGACGCCGCCGCCTCGTCCACGACGACGGTCGCGTGCGGGTGCAGCTGCAGGGCGGAGGCCGGCACGAGCGCCGCGACCGGGCCCTCCACGGTCTGCGCGACGGCCTCGGCCTTGCCCTCGCCGGTGGCGAGCAGCACCAGGTGCCGGGCCTCCAGGATCGTGCCGATGCCCTGGGTGATGACGTGGTGGGGCACCTGCTCGATGTCGTTGTCGAAGAAACGCGCGTTGTCGACGCGGGTCTGCTCGGTCAGCGTCTTGATGCGGGTGCGGGAGGCGAGCGAGGAGCACGGCTCGTTGAAGCCTATGTGCCCGTCGGTGCCGATTCCGAGCAGCTGGAGGTCCACGCCGCCGGCCTCGCCGAGTGCGCGGTCGTACGCCGCGCACGCGCCCTCGATGTCCTCGGCGGACCCGTCGGGGCCCATGAAGGACGCCTCGGTCAGGCCGAGCGGCTCGACGACCTCGCGCAGCACGACGGAGCGGTACGACTCGGGGTGCCCCGGGGGCAGGCCGACGTACTCGTCGAGCTGGCAGATCCGGGCGCGCGACGCGTCGGTCTCGCCCGCGCGGACCTGGGCCGTCAGCGCTTCGTAGATGGGCAGCGGGGAGGAACCGGTGGCCACGCCGAGCAGCGCGTCGGGCTTGTGGCGCAGCAGCCGGCCGATGGCCGCCGCGATCAGCTCGCCACCCGCTTTGGCGTCCGGGACGATGACAACTTCCACGCTGAGCCTGCCGATCTGAGAGGGGGAGCCGCTTGTGGTATAGACCAATCTAGCAGAGCTGGAGCCCTGAACCAGGGGCTCTTCGCCATGCGGACGCCCGTCTTTCCATGGTCGACTGAGACGCGCCGATCGTCACCTTCTTGGAGGTACCGAGCATGGTCGAACAGCCCGGCAGGATGATGTCCGCGGAGATCGCGGAGCAGCCGGCGGCGCTGCGCCGGCTCCTGGAAACCGGTGCGCCGCGCATCCGCGAGACCGCGCGGGCCATCGCCGCGAAACGCCCGCGCTTCGTCCTGCTCACCGCCCGCGGCACGTCGGACAACGCGGCCCTGTACGCGAAGTACCTGGTGGAGATCCGGCTCGGGCTGCCGTGCGGACTGTCCTCCATGTCGACGACGACGGCGTACGGCGCCCGCCCGGACCTCAGGGACGTCCTGGTGGTCACCGTCAGTCAGTCCGGCGGCTCGCCCGACCTGGTCGCGTCCACCCGGGCGGCCCGCGAGGCGGGGGCGATCACGCTCGCCGTCACCAACAACGCGGACTCGCCGCTGGCGGCGGTCAGCGAGCACCACATCGACGTCCTCGCGGGCCCGGAGAGGGCCCTTCCCGCCACGAAGACCTACACGTCCTCGCTGCTGGCCCTCTACCTCTTCGTGGACGGCCTGGGGGGCGGCGACGGCTCGGCCGCGGCGGTCCTGCCGGACCGCGCCGAGCGGATCCTGGCGCGCCGGGACGAGGTCCGGCAGCTCGCCGGCCGCTACCGCTTCGCCGGCCGCATGGTCATCACCTCGCGCGGCTACGGCTACCCCACGGCCAAGGAGGCGGCGCTCAAGCTCATGGAGACGAGCTACATCCCCGCCCTCTCGTACTCCGGCGCCGACCTGCTGCACGGCCCGCTCGCCATGGTCGACAACATCTCCCCGGTCATCGCCGTCGTGACCGCGGGCAAGGGCGGTGAAGCCCTGCAACCCGTACTCGACCGGCTGCGCGGCCGCGGCGCCGACCTGGTGGTGATCGGCCCCGCGGCGCAGGTGGGTGCCGCCTCGGCGGGCTTCGTACTCGCCCTGGAGGACGTCCCCGAGGAGCTCCAGCCGGTCCTGGAGATCCTGCCGCTCCAGCTCCTGGCGTACGAGGTGACGATCGCCCGGGGCCAGGACCCGGACGCCCCGCGCGCGCTCGCGAAGGTCACCGAGACCCACTGAAAGTCCGGGGCGCCGCGGGGCCGGCGGAGCATGTCGCGAAGATCGTCACGTACGCGTGGCCACACGAAGCCGATTGATCGGGTAATTTGACCCGGCACGGCCATGGACACGGATAATGGTCTAGTCCACAATGTGCGGTAAGGACAAAAGCCTCCTCCCTCCCCGCACAGGAGGGTGGATCGAGGCACCGGCGCTCTCTGCCCTGACTGCGCCGTGGCCTCCACAGGCCGCGCGGGACCGCACACCCGCTCGGTCGAGCAGCTCCGGGCTGCGGTGCCAGGAGGGCTGAGGGTCCCTCCCAGGCGCCGCGGCCATGGGGTTGCCGGAGCGCGGGTACGCTCGCACAGTGCCCTCCATGAACGACCTCGTCCGCCAGCACACCGCTCTGAGTGAAGCCGAACTCGAGTGGCTCCATCTGCTGGTCTCGGAGTGGCAGCTGCTCTCCGACCTCTCCTTCGCCGACCTCGTCCTGTGGGTGCCCACCCTCGACGGGACCCGCTATGTCTCCGTCGCGCAGATGCGGCCCAACACCGGCCCCACCTCCTACCAGGACGACATGGTCGGCCACCTCGTGCCGCGCGGCCGCCGCCCGCTCCTCGACGCCGCCCTCGACGAGGGCCGGATCGTGCGCGAGGGCGACCCGGAGTGGCGCGAGGAGGTCCCGGTACGGGTCGAGTCGATCCCCGTACGCCGCGAGGGGCGCGTCCTGGGCGTCATCGCCCGCAACACCAACCTGCTGACCGTGCGCACCCCGAGCCGCCTGGAGCTGACGTACCTCCAGAGCGCCTCCGACCTGGCGCAGATGATCGCCGCCGGGTCCTTCCCCTTCCCCGGCCAGCAGGTCGACATGGACGCCTCGCCGCGCGCCGGCGACGGGCTGATCCGCCTCGACGCGGACGGCATCGTCCAGTACGCGTCGCCCAACGCCCTCTCCGCGTACCACCGCCTCGGCCTCGCCTCCGACCTGGTCGGACACCACCTCGGCCAGGCCACCGCCGAACTCGCCCCCTCCCGCGGCCCGGTGGACGAAGCCCTGGTCAAGCTGGCCAGCGGCTACGCCCCGCGCGAGACCGAGGTCGAGGGGAGCAGCGGTGTCATCCAGCTGCGCGTGATCCCGCTGAAGCCGAAGGGCACCCGGATCGGTTCGCTCGTGCTGTGCCGCGACGTGACGGAACTGCGCCGCCGCGAGCGCGAGTTGATCACCAAGGACGCGACCATCCGGGAGATCCACCACCGGGTGAAGAACAATCTGCAGACGGTGGCGGCGCTGCTGCGGCTGCAGGCCCGCCGGATGGATTCCGAGAAGGGCCGCGAGGCGCTCAACGAGGCGGTGCGCCGGGTCGGCTCGATCGCGATCGTCCACGAGACGCTGTCGCAGAACCTCGACGAGCGCGTGGAGTTCGACGAGATCGCCGACCGGGTGATCGCGATGGTCGCCGAGATCTCGCCCGGCAAGGTCGACTGCCGGCGCGCGGGCCGGTTCGGCATTCTCGACGCCGAGGTCGCGACGCCGCTCGCCATGGTCCTGACCGAGGTGCTCCAGAACGCGCTGGAACACGCCTTCGCGCCGGCCGAGCACGGCTCGGTCGAGGTGGCGGCGGTGCGCGGCGGCGACCACAAGGACGCCCGGCTGCTCATCACCGTCCAGGACGACGGCCGCGGGCTGCCCGAGGGATTCGACGCGAAGCGCACCGGCAATCTGGGGCTCCAGATCGTACGGACGCTGGTGGAGGGCGAGTTGGGCGGGACGTTCGACATGGTGCCGGGCCTCGAGGGCGGCACCCGCGTGGTACTCGACGTACCCGTACGCGCCGCCAAGTAACGCACCGACAGGAAACCGGCGCGCATCCGTCGCGGCGGAGCCTTCCGACGGCGGGCGTGAAAGCGGCGAGCCCCGGACCGAGGGTACGGTCCGGGGCTCAAAGCTCACGTTGCTATGCGCATCGGGGGTACTGCGCGCTGCGGCTCGGGGGCGGGTGGTGCGTACGCGCTGTACGCGCCGCCAAGCTCAGGCTCGTGCGGGGTGGTGGTTCAGGCGGTCGCGTTACGCGCCCGGTTGCGAGCGGCGCGGCGCTTCATCGCGCGGCGCTCGTCCTCGCTGAGGCCACCCCAGACGCCGGAGTCCTGGCCGGACTCGAGCGCCCACTGCAGGCACTGCTCCATGACGGGGCAGCGGCGGCAGACGGCCTTGGCTTCCTCGATCTGCAGCAGCGCAGGACCGGTGTTGCCGATGGGGAAGAACAGCTCCGGGTCTTCCTCACGACAAACGGCGTTGTGACGCCAGTCCATGGCTGCTACCTCTCCTTGGTATTACAAGCACGTTGCTTGTGAATGTGAACGCTTTCACGAATCCCCCCGCAAGTGAAGGGCCGACTGCCAGTTGCCTGGTGTGGGTCCTGTGTGGAGGAGGGGTTCTGGCTTTCAGCGGAGGCTGGTGTTGCGGGCCGTCCCGATCGCCATGTAGAGATTCCCAAACCTCGGCAGCGGATACAACCCCTTCTGGAAAGTTTTTTTTGATTCCTCGGTGTCGGGTAGGTCACAGCCGTACTTCTATGGGGTGTAACCCAGCCCGTACGTTCGAGTTAAAGGACTTTTGCGCCTTCCGCTCACACAATCACACGCAGTGCACGGCGAACGCCTGTGAACGTCACGCTTGTACGCAGCCCGAGGTGGTCACCGTCCATCTGGAAGGGCAGTGGGGCCTTCGAATGCAAGGTGAAGTCGGTCAGGTCGTGCAATGTCACCGCATGCTTGCCATGGGGTCCGCGCTCGGGCGACGAGGTCAGCAGCTGGGTCGCGTAACGGGCCACGGCGGGGGCGGAGAGCTTGCTCAGTCCGAGCACGTCGAGGGCCTTGTCGAAGGAGGCCTCGGGGGACGCGTACATCGGGCGATTGCCCAGGTAGGTCCAGGGGGAGGTGTTGCAGACTATGGACAGCACAAGATCCTCGACCGGGTCCTGCCCGGGGCGCTCCAGGGTGATCAGTCCCTGCCGGCGGTGCGGTTCCGTCAGGAACTGGCGTACCACCTGGCGCACATAGAGGGCGTGCGTCGACCTCTTGCCGCGTTCCCTGTGCTGTTCGACCCGGCCGATCACTCCCGCGTCGAAGCCGAATCCCGCGCAGAACGTGAACCAGCGGGCCGGGACTGATTCGTCCTCCGTTCCCGGGGTACCCGCGGCGAGACCGAGACCGACCGTCCGCTCACTGCGCGTGCGCAGCGCGTCCAGAATGGCGCCGGTCGCCTCGACCGCGTCATTGGGAATGCCCAGGGCGCGGGCGAAGACGTTCGTGGAACCGCCCGGGACCACGGCGAGGCGCGGAAGCCTCTCCGGATCCGGGCCCTCGTGGAGGAGACCGTTGACGACCTCGTTGACCGTGCCGTCGCCGCCGAGCGCCACGACCAGCTCCATGTCCTGGCTCTCCGCCGCCCGCCGGCCAAGATCGCGGGCGTGCCCCCGGTACTCGGTCGTCACGACTTCCAGCTTCATCTCGCTGGCGAGGGCATGGATCAGGACATCGCGGGTGCGTGCGCTGGTTGTGGTGGCTGCCGGGTTGACCACGAGAAGTGCACGCATGGGCGCCAGACTACCCAGTCCGCGGATCCTGGCCCAGACCTGGCCCTCCGGGGTGGGCGGTTACGCTGCTGGGGTGAGCAATGAGCAGACTTCCGAAGCCGCCGCCGAACCCCGCCCGAACCGGCTGACCGCCGCGGCGGGGCTCGCCGCGCTGGAGGGCCTGGCCCTGGTCGCCGGTGGCGCGTACATGCTCGTCATGGGGCTGCTCGGCAGTCCCGACAAGCCCGAGCAGGCGGAGATGGGCGGCCTGACGCTGATCGCCCTGGCGCTGCTGCCGCTGCTGGCCGCGCGAGGGCTCCTCAAGTGCCGCGCGTGGAGTCGCGGGCCCGCGATCATCACGCAGATCATGGCGCTTCCGGTGGCCTGGACCCTGCTGCGCTCCGAGGGCGCCCTGCTGATCCCGGCCGGCATCGCCCTGGCGGCGGTGGCCGTCGCGTCCCTCGTCCTGCTGGTCAATCCCGCGACGAATCGGGCGCTGGGCATTCGCGGTCCCCGCGACGCGTAGCGACAGCGCCGCGGGTCATCGCGCAGGGTGCGGGCCGCACCCGTGGGCCTACTCCTCGACCAGCAGCTTTTCGCGGAGCTGAGCCAGGGTGCGCGCCAGCAGCCGGGAGACGTGCATCTGCGAGATGCCGACCTCCGTGGCGATCTGCGACTGCGTCATGTTCCCGAAGAAGCGAAGCAGCAGGATCCGCTTCTCGCGCGGCGGCAGGTCTTCGAGCAGCGGCTTGAGCGACTCCCGGTACTCGACGCCCTCCAGCGCCTCGTCCTCCGAGCCCAGCGTGTCCGCGACCGCCGGCGACTCGTCGTCGGTGTCCGGCACGTCCAGCGAGAGAGTGCTGTACGCGTTGGCGGACTCCAGCCCCTCCAGGACCTCCTCCTCGGAGATGCCCAGGCGCTCGGCCAGCTCGTGCACGGTCGGGGACCGGCCGTGCTGCTGGGAGAGCTCGGCCGTGGCCGTCGTCAGCGACAGGCGCAGCTCCTGGAGCCGGCGGGGCACCCGTACCGCCCAGCCCTTGTCGCGGAAGTGCCGCTTGATCTCGCCGACCACGGTCGGAGTGGCGTACGTCGAGAACTCGACCCCGCGCTCCGGATCGAACCGGTCCACCGACTTGATCAGGCCGATCGTCGCGACCTGGGTCAGGTCGTCGAGCGGCTCGCCCCGGTTGCGGAAGCGGCGTGCCAGGTGCTCGACCAGGGGCAGGTGCATGCGCACCAGCCGGTTGCGCAGCTCCGCCTTCTCGGCCGATCCGTCCGGCAGCTCGCGCAGCTCGATGAAGAGGGCGCGCGCACCACTGCGGTCGTTCGGATCATGGCGCTCGTGCGCGTCGCGGCGCTCGTGCTCCTGCTGCGTGGAGTGCTGTCCGTGCTCGCTCATATGGCCCGCCCGCTCTGCCTGCTCCGCCGCCACCGTGCCCACCGGTCCGTCGACCGCCGGCCCGCCGTCCCCCGGTCCGTCGACCGGATGGGGGCGGGCCTGCTGCTCAGGGATGCCCGCCGGTGCGGGCGCGGGACCGGCCGGGGCCGCGCGCTCTCCCGTCGGCGCCTGTGGGCTGAGCTCCTCGTTGCGCACCGGCCCGTCCCCGTTCCTCACGCCGGCCCGGGTCCCGCGCCGCGCTGTTTGTACAGGCTGATGGTGACCGTACGGTCCTCCGCGACGGTGGAATCGACCTTGCCCGCCAGTGCCGAGAGCACGGTCCAGGCGAAGGTGTCGCGCTCCGGCGCGCGTCCGTCGGTGGTGGGGGCCGAGACCGTGACGTCGAGCGAGTCCTCGACGAGCCGGAAGACACAGCTGAGGACGGAGCCGGGCACGGCCTGCTGAAGCAGGATCGCGCAGGCCTCGTCGACCGCGATGCGCAGATCCTCGATCTCGTCGAGGGTGAAGTCCAAGCGCGCCGCGAGTCCGGCCGTGGCCGTACGCAGCACGGACAGATAGGCACCTGCAGCGGGCAGCCGGACTTCCACGAAGTCCTGGGTCCCGGGCTCGCCTGCGATCTGGGACACCCTCACCTCCAAGGTGGCACAAGCTCTTTCGGGGGTCCGGGAGGCAGCGCCCCCCGAAGCCACGCGGTACGTCGATACGTTCGTTCGCCGGTGACGCTATCGCGATCCATTCTGCCCTGTCGCCGGGGCCCCCACCCCGAACTGTCACTCATGGTAAGCACATGAGTACGCACAGTGGCTAGAGGTCTGCGGCACTCAATTGGAAACAACCGGCGTCGGGTTGACGTACCCACGCGTCAGACGATCGAACCGTCCTCGTAGCACCAGCGCCAGTCCTCGCCCGGCTCGAAGCTGCGCACCACCGGATGGCCCTCTTCCTTGGCGTGCGCGGACGCGTGGCGGTACGGCGACGAGTCGCAGCACCCCACGTGCCCGCACTCCAGGCACAGCCGCAGCTGGACGGGATGGCTGCCGGCCGCGAGGCACTCGGGGCAGGTGTCGCTCAGGGGGACCGGCTCGGGGCGGGGAAGCGCGGCGGCGTGACGGCACTCGTTCATGATGGCCAGGTTACGACGGGCGAACGAACAGGGCGGGTCGGAAACCATGGACGCATTGCCACTGCTGGTCCTCATCGCGGGGAGTGCCGTGGTCGCCGGGGCGGCCCGCAGGACACCGGTGCCGGCGCCGCTGCTGCTGGTCGCGGCGGGTCTCGCGGCGACGTACGTCCCGGGAGTGCCGGACTACACGCTGAGGCCGGACATCGTCCTGCCGCTGCTGCTGCCGCCGCTCCTCTACACGGCCGCCGTCGACAGCTCGTACCTGGACCTGCGGGCGAACATCAGACCCGTCGCCTTCCTGTCGGTCGGCTATGTGCTCTTCGCGACCGTGGTCGTCGGCTACTTCGCGTACCTCGTCGTTCCCGGCCTCACTCTGACGTCCGCGCTGGTCCTCGGCGCGGTGATCGCACCACCCGACGCCGTGGCCGCCACCGCCATCGCCCGCCGGCTGGGGCTTCCCCCGCGCATCACCGCGATCCTCCAGGGCGAGTCCCTCGTGAACGACGCCACCGCCATCACCGCCTTCAAGGTGGCGCTCGCGGCCGCGGCCGGCGAGGGAGCCAGCTGGGCCGGCGGGATCGCGGAGTTCGCCGTCGCGGCGGTCGGCGGCGTGGGTGTCGGGCTGCTCCTGATGGTGCCGCTGCACTGGCTGCGCACGCACCTGAAGGAGGCGCTGCTCCAGAACACCCTCTCGCTGCTGATCCCCTTCGTGGCGTACGCGGCGGCCGAGTACGTGCACGCCTCCGGGGTGCTCGCCGTCGTGGTCGTCGCCCTCTACCTGGGGCACCGCTCCTGGCAGGTCGACTTCGCGACCCGGATCCAGGAGCACGCCGTGTGGCGGATGGTGTCCTTCATCCTCGAATCGGTCGTGTTCGCGCTGATCGGGCTGCAGCTGCCGTACGTCCTGCGCGGGCTCGGGCCGTACGGGGGCGGCGAGGCCGTCTGGTACGCGTTCGCGGTCTTCGTCGCCGTCGTCGTGGTGCGCTTCGTGTGGGTCTTCCCGGCGACGTATCTGCCGAGGTTCCTGTCGCGGCGCATCCGGGAACGCGAACCGGGCGTCACGTGGGCCTCACCCGTGGTCGTCGGATGGGCCGGGATGCGCGGAGTGGTGTCCCTCGCGATCGCCTTCTCCATCCCGCTGACGGTCCACGGCGACCCGTTCCCCGCGCGGAACCTGGTCCTCTTCCTCACCTTCACCACGGTGATCGCCACCCTGGTCGTCCAGGGCCTCACGCTCGCCCCGCTGATCCGCCTCCTGAAGATGCCCAAGCGCGACACGTACGCCGAGACGCTCGCCGAGGCGCAGGCCCAGAGCGAGGCATCGGCGGCCGCCGAGGCGCGGCTGGAGGAACTGCTCGCCGACCCCCGCAACGCGCTGCCGCAGCCGCTCGCTGACCGGCTGCGGACCGTTCTGGAGAGGCGTCGCAACGCCGTGTGGGAACGGCTCGGCGCGGTCAACGAGGAGACCGGGGAATCGGCCGACGCCACGTACCGCCGTCTCGCTGGGGAGATGATCGCCGCGGAACGGACGGTCTTCGTGGAACTGCGCGACCGGCGGCGCATCGACGACGAGATGCTGCGCACCCTGATGCGCCGGCTGGACCTGGAGGAGGCGGCGGCCTACCGAACGGAGTCCGGCTGACCCGTGACGACCGCCGCGACGGCCGTTCCGGGCGGGAAGGCGCCCTCGGTGGCGAGCGTGGTCAGCCCGTACAGCATCTTGGCGACATAGAGCCGCTCCACGGGCATGGCGTGCCGGTCCTCGAAGTCGGCGGCGAACGCTTCGAGTTCCGGGGTGGTACGGGCGTATCCGCCGCAGTGGAAGCGGTCGTCGAGCGTCCAGTCGCCGGCCGGGGCGCCGAAGGCGGCGTCCTGGAGGGCGCGTATCCCGTCGCCGAGGAAGCCGCCCTTGAGGACGGGGAAGCCGATGACGCGCTGCGCGGGCCCCAGTCCGGCGGCGAGGCCGGCGACGGTGCCACCGGTGCCGCAGGCCACGCCCACGACGTCGGCCGCTTCGCGCAGTTCCCGCCCGAGCGCGACGCACCCCCGCACGGCGAGGGCGTTGCTGCCGCCCTCGGGGACGACGTAGAGGTCGTCCGGCGTGCCGTCCCGCCCCGCGGAGGCGGCGGCCTCGGCCACGAGGGCGGCCAGCACCTGTGGCCGCGCCTTCTCCCGGTAGGTGGCCCGGTTCACGAAGCGCAGCACCATGCCGTCCGCCGCGCACCGCGCGAGGGAGGGGTTCAGCGGCCGCCCGGCCAGCTCGTCGCCCCGTACGACGCCGATCGTCGGGAAGCCCAGCAGCCGCCCGGCGGCGGCCGTCGCCCGCAGGTGGTTCGAGTACGCGCCCCCGAAGGTCAGCACCGCGCGCCCGGCCGCGGCCCGCAGATTCAGCTCCAGCTTGCGCCACTTGTTGCCCGGCAGGTCCGGGTGGATCAGATCGTCGCGCTTGAGCAGCAGGCGTACGCCGTGCCGGGCGAAGCGCTCGTCCTCGGCCTCCCGCAGCGGCGACGGCAGCCGCGGCCGCAGGGAGGAGAGGTCGAGCGCTTCGGGGGTCATGCACCCATTGTCGCCGTGGGCACCGCGAGGGCCACGGAGGTCATGGGCTCAGGGGTCGCGGGGGCAGGGGG
>NZ_VBVX01000745.1 GCF_005981925.1 Streptomyces albidochromogenes | reverse complement strand
GTCCGGTCCTCCGCGCTGGCCAGATAGTCCGCGAAGCGCAGCACCTGGAGCGGCTCGCGGTTCACGGTCGCCAGGGTTTCGGCCCGGGAGAACAGCGCCGCCGTGCCCAGCACCAGCGACGTCCCTTCCGCTTCGAGCACCCGCCGGTACGTGGCCAGCGTCCAGGGGAACCACACGTCGTCACTGTCCAGGAAGGCCACGTAGGCGCCCCGGGCCTCCTGGATGCCCAGGTTGCGAGCGGCGCCAGGGCCCGCGTTGCGCTGGCTGAGCACGCGCACCTGTTCGCCGTAGCGAGCCAGCGTCTCCAGCGTGTCGTCGGTGGAGCCGTCATCCACGACGAGCACCTCGAAGTCACGCTCCTCCTGCGCGAACACAGACGCGAGCGCCGCCTCCAGCAGCCGCGCCCGGTTGTACGTGGGGATGATGACGGAGAAGAACGGCATGTCACACGCGGGCGCGCAGGCCCATCTGGGAG
>NZ_VBVX01000744.1 GCF_005981925.1 Streptomyces albidochromogenes | reverse complement strand
TACGTGGCCCCGCCGCGCCACCTCCTCCCCTCCGCGTCCCACCGCTCCCCGCTGTTCGGGTAGACGACGACGGGCTTGCCGGTCACCGAGGCCGCGAGCTCCACGGCGGCGTCCGCGTCGCGGGGCTCGCAGCAGTTGACCCCGACGGCGATCACCTGGTCGTTGCCCGCCGCCAGGGCGAAGGCGGCGTCCAGTGGCTGGCCGGCCCGGGTCCGGCCGCCCGCGACGGTGTACGAGAGCCAGACCGGCGTCCCCGTGCCCTCGACGGCCCGCAGCAGTGCCTCGGCCTCGTCGGTGTCGGGCACCGTCTCCAGCGCCAGCACATCGGGGGCCGCCGCGACCAGCGCCTCCACCCGCGGCCGGTGGAACCGCTCCAGCTCCCGCACCGGCAGCCCGTACCTCCCCCGGTACTCGCTGCCGTCGGCCAGCATCGCCCCGTACGGCCCGACCGAGGCCGCCACCCAGACCTCCCGGCC
>NZ_VBVX01000083.1 GCF_005981925.1 Streptomyces albidochromogenes | reverse complement strand
GTCGCGGACCGCGCGGTGTGGAAGCGGGTCCGGCACCTGGCCCGCTGACGGCGAGCCGTTCGCGCCGAGGGCACGGCCCGCCGCGCCGGGGCCGGCCGCGGGACGCCGGAGGGGCCGAGGGCGTCTGTGGGTCGCCGTCCGGCCCTTCCGGCGTCTGCGGGGCCCTACGCCCAGAGCTGGCCCTGGAGGGTTTCGATGGCCGCCTCGGTGGTGGGTGCCGTGTACACGCCCGTCGAGAGGTACTTCCAGCCGCCGTCCGCGACGACGAAGACGATGTCCGCCCGCTCCCCCGCCTTGACCGCCTTCTTGCCGACCCCGATCGCCGCGTGCAGCGCGGCCCCCGTCGAGACGCCGGCGAAGATTCCTTCCTGCTGGAGCAGTTCCCGGGTCCGCGTGACCGCGTCCGCGGAGCCGACCGAGAAACGGGTGGTCAGCACGGACGCGTCGTACAGCTCGGGGACGAACCCCTCGTCGAGGTTGCGCAGGCCGTACACCAGGTCGTCGTAGCGCGGCTCGGCGGCGACGATCTTGATGTCGGGGAGGTTCTCGCGCAGGTAGCGGCCCACGCCCATGAGCGTGCCCGTGGTGCCGAGGCCCGCGACGAAGTGGGTGATCGTGGGGAGGTCGGTGAGGATCTCCGGCCCGGTGGTGGCGTAGTGCGCGCCCGCGTTGTCCGGGTTGCCGTACTGGTACAGCATCACCCAGGAGGGGTTCTCCGCCGAGAGCTCCTTGGCGACGCGTACGGCCGTGTTGGAGCCGCCCGCCGCCGGGGAGGAGATGATCTTCGCGCCCCACATGGCGAGCAGGTCGCGCCGCTCCTGGGAGGTGTTCTCCGGCATGACGCAGACGATGTCGTAGCCCTTGAGGCGGGCCGCCATCGCGAGCGAGATGCCGGTGTTGCCGCTGGTGGGCTCCAGGATGGTGCAGCCCGGCGTCAACCTGCCGTCCTTCTCCGCCTGTTCGACCATGTGGAGCGCGGGGCGGTCCTTGATCGAGCCGGTCGGGTTGCGGTCCTCCAGCTTGGCCCAGATGCGGACGTCGTCCGACGGGGACAGCCTGGGGAGGCGGACGAGCGGCGTGTTGCCGACCGCCGCCAGTGGGGAGTCGTACCGCATCAGACCATGCCGCCGGCTACGGCCGGGAGGATGGTGACGCTGTCGCCGTCGGCGAGCTTGGTGGAGATGCCGTCGAGGAAGCGGACGTCCTCGTCGTTGAGGTAGACGTTCACGAAGCGGCGCAGCTGGCCGTTGTTCGCGTTGTCGATGAGGCGCTCCTGGATGCCGGTGTGCCGGGCTTCCAGGTCCGCGAAGAGGTCGGCGATCGTCTCGCCGTCGCCCTGGACGGCCTTGGCGCCGTCGGTGTAGGTGCGGAGGATGGTCGGGATGCGGACCTCGATGGCCATGGCTTTCGACTCCTGTCAGGAGGGTGGCGTGAAAGGCGCGCGGCAGTTCGTCCCCCGCGCAGGGGCAAGCGTGTACGTGTGCTGGTTGGCCCGTGGCTCAGGCCGTAGGCGTACAGATGGCGCTGGCGAGCCGGCACAGGTCGACGTGCAGGCGCGCCACGAGCAGCACGGTGCTCGGCGTCGTCTCACTCACGTCGTGGGGAACCATGCGGTCATCGTATAGATTCCCGGCCCGATTGCCGGTATGTGATCTCACATCGTGGTCGAAAAGTGCTCGTCACGTGGACACCGGCAGGTAGACGACGGTCGGCGCACCGGTCGTCGGATGGACGCTGACCTCGGCACTCACTCCGTAGACGGTCCGCAGGAGGTCCACCGTGAGGACGTCCTTCGGCGGCCCGGACGCGACGACTCTGCCCTGGTCCAGGACGTAGATCCGGTCGCAGTAGTACGCCGCGAGGTTCAGGTCGTGCAGGGCGAGCAGGTTCGTGGTGCCGAGGTCGCGCACCAGGCCGAGGATCTCCAGCTGGTAGCGGATGTCGAGGTGGTTGGTCGGTTCGTCGAGGACGACGAGGGACGGCTGCTGGACGAGGGCGCGGGCGGTGAGGGCCCGCTGGCGTTCGCCGCCGGAGAGGGACGGGAAGGCGCGGTCCGCGAGGTCCGTGATGCCGACGCGGGCGAGGGCCCGGCGTACGAGGGTGTCGTCGGCGTCGGTGTCCTGTTCCCAGAAGCGCTTGTGCGGGGAGCGGCCCATGGCGACGACCTCACGGACCGTCAGTTCGAAGGCGGCCGCGCTGTCCTGCGGGACGGTCGCGATGCGCCGGGCGCGGGCCTTGGGGCTCATGGCGTGCAGGTCCTCGCCGTCGAGGAGGACGCGGCCGTGGCTGGGGCGCAGGGTCCCGTACACGCAGCGCAGCAGGGTCGTCTTGCCGCTGCCGTTGGGGCCGACCAGGCCGACGGTCTCGCCGTCGGCGGCGGTCAGGGTGACGTCGTCGACGAGGTGGCGGCCGTCGACGCCGTACGAGAGGCCCTCGGTGGTCAGGGTCGTCACGCGGCGGCTCCGGCGGTCGTTCCGTAGGGCCGGCGGCGCAGCATCCAGAGGAAGAACGGGCCGCCGGTGAGGGCGGTCAGGACGCCGACGGGTATGTCCTGGGGCGCGGCGACGGTACGGGCCGCCAGGTCGGCCAGGACGAGGAAGGCCGCCCCGCCGAGCGCGGCGACGGGCAGCAGCCTGCGGTGTCCGGCGCCGACGGCCATGCGGGCGGCGTGCGGCACCATCAGGCCGACGAAGCCGATCGCGCCGCTGAAGGCCACGAGTACGCCGGTGAGCAGTGAGGCCAGGACGAAGACGGCGGCCCGGAAGCGGCCGGTGTCGAGGCCGAGGACGGTGGCGCCCTCTTCCCCGACCAGGAGGAGGTCGAGCGGCCGGGCGAGGGTGACGAGGACCGCGGTGCCGACGGCGAGGACGGCCGTGGGCAGCGCGAGCATGTCCCAGCGGGCGCTGCCGAGGCCGCCGAGCGTCCAGTGGAGGATCTCCTTCAGGTGGTCGGCGCGGGCCGAGGTGACCATCAGGAGGCTGGTCAGGGCGGACAGGATGTACGAGACGGCCACTCCGGCGAGCAGGAGCCGCCCGGTGGTGAGGGCGCCGCCGCCGCGTGCGAACCCGTACACCAGGACGAGCGAGCCGAGCGCGCCCGTGAACGCGGCCAGCGGGACGGTGACGGTGGTGGCGATGCCCGCGCCGGCGCCGAGCACGATGGCGCCGACCGCGCCGACCGACGCGCCGGAGGAGACGCCGAGGACGAAGGGGTCGGCGAGCTGGTTGCGCACGAGGGCCTGCAGGACGGTGCCGATGACCGCGAGCCCGGCGCCGACGACGGCGCCGAGCAGGACGCGGGGCAGCCGTACGTCGAGGACGATCGTGCGGTACGGGCCGGGCCCGGCGGCGCCGGTGAGGGTCTCCAGCACCTGGGAGGCGGGGATGCGTACCGAACCGAGGGTGAGTCCCGCGACCGCCGCGCAGACGAGCACGGCGGCGAGCGCGGCGACGAGCAGGGTGTAGCGCAGCCGCCCGCGGGCGGCAGGGGTCGCGCAGCTCACGGCCGCCCCCGCTACTTCTTGAGCCCGGGGTGCAGCTGACGCGCGAGCTTGTCGACGGCGGCCGGTGCGCGTACGCCGAGGACCATGTCGGAGAGCGGGAGGACGGCGAAGCGCTTGTTCCTGACGGCGGGGACGTCGGCGAGGGCCGGGTCGTCGAGGAGCCGCCGCTTCTTCTGGGCGACGGGGGTGGAGCCGTAGTCGAGGATGACGATCGCCTCGGGGGCGCGGTCGACGACGGTCTCCCAGGAGGTGTCGGCGAACGGCTTGGGGAGGTCGGCGAAGACGTTCTCCCCGCCGGCGCGCCTGACCATCTCGTGGCCGATGCCGGCGCCGCCGACGGTGGAGGCGGTCTTGTCGCCGCCGTCGTAGACGAAGACCCGGACGGGGTCGGCGCCCGCCAGCTTCTTCTCGGTGGCGGCGTTCCCGGCCTTGGCCTTCTCGATCCAGCGCTCGGCGCGGTCGGACACGCCGAAGGTGCGGCCGACTTCGCGGATCTCCTGGTAGAGGGCGTCCATCGAGGTCTTGCCGTCGGCGCAGTACTCCGTGTTCAGGCGGGAGTCGATGCCGGATTTCTTCAGCGTCTCGCGGCTGCGGCCGTCGCCGGCGGAGAAGGCGGAGGCGTAACCGCCGTACACGAAGTCGGGGTTGGCGGCGAGCAGCTTCTCGTACGAGGGGTACTCCTTGGCCAGCACCGGGGTGGCCTCGTACTCCTTCTCGTACTTGGGCAGGACCTGGTCGTCGAGGTAGGCGGTGCCGACGAGGGACTTGGCGAGGCCGAGTTCCAGCATGACTTCGGTGACGTGCTGGTTCATGGTGACGACGCGGGAGGGGGGCGCCTCGTACGTCGTCTTCACGCCGCAGTTGGTGACGGTGTAGGGGAAGCCGCGGGCCGCTTTCGGCGCGGGCCGGGGCTGTTCGCCGGACGTGGTGCAGGCGGTGAGGGAGAGCAGGGCGGCGGCCACGAGGGCGCGGCGGGTACGCCTGGAACGGAACACGGTGGTGCCTCCTCCGGGGGATGTCCTCGTCCCCTGGTCGGTGGTGCGGGAGGCGGCAGGTCAGTTCCTGGCTTCCAGGCATGGCGGTGGCCATGACCTGGTCACAGTGGCGGGACCGTGCCGGATTCGCACCGGCTTCCTGGGCCCTGCCGCCCGGGTCGTGCACAGTCTGTCACTGGGCCGCGGGGCGTCGTCGTCCGGCCGGGGGCAGTTGGCCCCGGCCGTCAGCCCTGGGCCCGTCGGCGTACGTCCGCGCGCGGGCGCGGGGTGCGGCGGTGGCCGGCGGCGGTCACGCCTCGACCTTGACCTCTTCCTCGGTGATCACGCCGTCCACGATGCGGAACGAGCGGAACTGGAAGGGGCCGGCGTCGTCCGTGTCTGCGGTGGAGACCAGGACGTAGTGGGCGCCCGGCTCGTTCGCGTAGCTGATGTCCGTGCGGGACGGATACGCCTCGGTCGCCGTGTGCGAGTGGTAGATGATGACGGGCTCCTCGTCCCGGTCGTCCATCTCGCGGTAGAGCTTGAGCAGGTCCGAGGAGTCGAACTCGTAGAACGTGGGCGAGCGGGCGGCGTTCAGCATCGGGATGAAGCGCTCGGGGCGCCCGGACCCGGCCGGACCGGCGACCACGCCGCACGCCTCGTCGGGGTGGTCCGCGCGGGCGTGCGCGACGATCTGGTCGTACAGGGCCTGGGAAAGGGTCAGCATGGGCCCCAGGATAAGCAAAGGGCCCCGCCCGTACCGAGGGACGGTACGGACGGGACCACATGCTGGGACCGGGCGGGCCCGGAAGGGATCAGGCCTTCGGCGGGACGCTCTGCGACACCGTCGCGCGCTTCTTCAGCACCAGCCAGGAGACGCCGAGCAGCAGCGCCCACAGCGGCGCGCAGTACAGCGGGATCCGCGTGTCCTCGCCGATGCCCATGATCACGACGACCATGCCGATGAAGAGCAGGGCGAACCAGCTCGTGTACGGCGCCCCGGGGGCCCGGAACGAGGACTTCGGCAGCTCGCCGCGGTCGGACTTGGCGCGGTAGCGGATCTGGCTGACCAGGATCATGATCCAGGCCCACATGCCGGAGATGGTCGCGAAGGAGACGACGTAGTCGAACGCCTCGCCCGGCCACTGGTAGTTGATCCACACGCCGACCAGCATCAGGGCGGCGGAGAAGGACGTGCCCACCAGGGGCAGGCCGTTCTTCGTCAGCTTGGTGAAGACCTGCGGGCCCTGGCCGTTGAGCGCGAGGTCGCGCAGCATGCGGCCGGTGGAGTACATGCCCGAGTTGCAGGAGGACAGGGCGGCGGTGAGGACCACGAAGTTGACGATGGCCGCGCCGACGCCGAGGCCCATCTTCTCGAAGGCCGCCACGAACGGCGAGATTCCCGGCTGGAAGTGGGTCCACGGGACGACCGACAGGATCATGATCAGCGCGCCGACGTAGAAGACGGCGATACGCCACGGGACGGAGTTGATGGCCTTGGGCAGGACCGTCTTCGGGTCCTTGGCCTCGCCCGCGGTGACGCCGACCAGCTCGACGGCGAGGAAGGCGAACATGACCAGCTGGAGGGTCATCAGCGTCTGCCCGATGCCGTTGGGGAAGAAGCCGCCCTGGTCCCAGAGCATGGTGACGGAGGCGGTGTCACCGGCGTCGGAGAAGCCGAGGGTGAGGATTCCGGCGCAGATCAGGATCATGCCGACGATCGCGGTGACCTTGACCATCGAGAACCAGAACTCCAGCTCACCGAAGAGCTTGACCGAGACCAGGTTCACGCAGAAGAGGACGACCGTGAAGATCAGGGCGAAGACCCACTGCGGCTGATCGGTCCAGCCGTCGGTGCCCTTGGTCCAGTACTGCATGTACTCGGAGGCCGCGGTGACCTCGGTGATGCCGGTGACGACCCAGAAGAGCCAGTACGTCCAGCCGGTCACGAAGCCCGCGAAGGGGCCGACGAACTCGCGGGCGTACTCGGAGAAGGAACCGGAGACCGGGCGGTACATGAGGAGCTCGCCGAGCGCCCGCATGATGAAGAAGATGACGAGGCCGGCCATGGCGTAGGCCAGGATCAGGCTGGGGCCGGCGATGGAGATGCCCTTGCCCGCGCCGAGGAAGAGGCCGGTGCCGATGGCGCCGCCGATCGCGATCATCTGGATCTGACGGGCCCCGAGTCCGCGCTGGTAACCCTCGCCGGATGTCGCGCCTTCGGCCTCACTGCCGTCGTGCTGCTTGTCGACCTGCACTGAGGTCATGGTGTGTCGCGCCTTTCTCCATGCCGATCCGGCCTTGAACGGCTCGGATCGACTGTGACGATCCTTTGAGGGGCTCGGCCCCCGGATGTGGAATGGAGTTGCGTGCCGGGGTCAGCCGGCGTCAGCGCCCCCGGGGACAGGGGTGGCGTCCCCGGGCGGTCGTGAAGATTTATCACGCCGGCAACAGTGATCCACTGCGCCCAATGTGGCGCACGCCATGGGAAAAATGGGACAAGTAACGCCTGAGGCCCCAAAAGAGCCCCAGGCGTTAATGCGATCGTTATCCGGATTTGAGTGTCCGTTGAGCGAACACCGAGATCGATATGTCCCGACAGGTCAGGGCATGGTCAGGGCATGAGCGTTTCGACGAGGCTCTCCTGGAGCGCGCCGAGCCACAGGTACGCCATCACCATCGGCTTGCGCGGGTCCGAGTCCGGCAGCCGGTACAGGTCACCGGTCCCGGCGGCGTCGTCGTCGTCCGTGACCTCCAGACGCGTGCCGATGGTCAGCCGCAGGTCGTTGAGCGTGCCCAGCCAGCGCTTGCAGTCGTCGTCGGCCAGTTTGAGCACGGCCCCGCCCTCGCCCCCGGTGGCGAGCGCGTCGAGGCTGCGTACGACGGCGAGCGCGTCCAGGCGCTTGCGTTCGCGCAGGTCGTTCTCGGTGAAGCGCCGGAACTCGGCGGAGTTGGCCCGCACCTCGCGCTCGTGCGCGTCATCGGAATCGGCCTGCGGATCGCCGTACGCGTCGGGGAAGAGCCGGGCGAGCGCGGGGTCGGACGGCGCCTCGCTGGGCCCCTCCGCGAACAGCGCCGCCAGCGGGTCCTCACCGGCCGCCGGCTGGTCGCCGGGACCGACCAGTTCGAGCAGCTGTACGGCCAGGCTGCGCAGGATCGAGATCTCGACCTCGTCGAGCGCGACGGCCACGCCGCCGCCGGGGATCTCCTCGAAGAGCCCGGCCATCAGCCGCGGTCCTGCGTGAGGGTCGCCCAGAGTCCGTAGCCGTGCATCGCCTGCACGTCGCGCTCCATCTCCTCGCGGCTGCCGCTGGAGACGACCGCGCGGCCCTTGTGGTGGACGTCCAGCATCAGCTTGTGCGCCTTGTCCTTGGAGTAGCCGAAGTACGTCTGGAAGACATACGCGACGTAGCTCATGAGATTGACGGGGTCGTTGTGGACCAGCGTCACCCAGGGGACGTCGGGTTCGGGGACGGCGAAGGTTTCCTCGGCCGATTCCGGGCGTTCGATCTCTGCGGGAGCCGTACTCACTTGTCCCATGGTGCCACCCGGGAGGTGCCGTCGCACAAACGGCCACGTAGAAATCGTCACTCTGACGAGATTGGCGGTAGCATCTTTGCCATGAACACTGCGGACCTTGGCCTGCCGGTGGATGTGCCGTCGACAGCGCTCTTCACCGACCAGTACGAGTTCACGATGCTCCAGGCCGCCCTCAGGGCCGGCACCGCCGACCGGCGCTCCGTCTTCGAGGTCTTCACCCGCAGGCTGCCCGAGGGGCGCCGGTACGGCGTCGTGGCCGGCACCGGGCGGGTCCTGGACGCCGTGGAGAACTTCCGCTTCGACGCGGGCGTGCTGGGCTTCCTACGGGAGCGCGCGATCGTCGACGAGCCGACGCTGGAGTGGCTCGCCTCGTACCGCTTCACGGGCGACGTGTGGGGCTATCCGGAGGGCGAGGTCTACTTCCCGGGCTCCCCCATCCTGCGCGTCGAGGGCAGCTTCGCCGAGTGCGTGCTGCTGGAGACCGTGATCCTCTCGATCCTCAACCACGACTCCGCCATCGCGGCCGCCGCCTCCCGGATGGCCTCCGCCGCGGGTGACCGGCCGCTGATCGAGATGGGCGCCCGGCGCACGCACGAGCTGTCCGCCGTCGCCTCGTCGCGCGCGGCGTACGTCGGCGGATTCACCTCCACCTCCGACCTCGCGGCCGGCTTCCGGTACGGCATTCCCACCGTCGGCACCAGCGCGCACGCCTTCACCCTTCTGCACGACAGCGAGCGCGACGCCTTCCGGGCGCAGGTCGCCTCGCTCGGCAGCGGTACGACGCTCCTGGTCGACACGTACGACGTCGCCGAGGCGGTCCGTACGGCTGTCGAGGTGGCCGGGCCGGACCTCGGGGCCGTCCGCATCGACTCCGGCGACCTGCTGCTGGTCGCCCACCGGGTGCGCGACCAGCTGGACGAGCTGGGCGCCACCGGCACGAGGATCGTGGTGACCAGCGATCTGGACGAGTACGCCATCGCCTCGCTGGCGGCGGCCCCGGTCGACGCGTACGGCGTGGGCACGCAGCTGGTCACGGGCAGCGGGCACCCCACCTGCTCCATGGTCTACAAGCTGGTCGCCCGGGCCGGCTCGGCGGACCCGGCGGCCCCGCTCCTGCCGGTGGCGAAGAAGTCGACGGGCGGCAAGACCTCGATCGGCGGCCGCAAGTGGGCGGCCCGCCGCCCCGACGCCCACGGCGTCGCCGAGGCCGAGGTCGTGGGCACCGGGCCGGTACCGCCCGGGCTGGCGGACCGGCAGCTGCAGATCGAGCTGATCAAGAGCGGCGCGGTCGTGGCGCGCGAGCCGCTGGACGACGTACGGCAGCGGCACATCACGGCGCGCGCGGGCCTGCCGATGTCGGCGGTCCAGCTGTCCAGGGGCGAGCCGGTGATCCCCACGGAGTACGCATGAACGGGGGGTGAGCGGGCAGCGGCAGGGCGGAGGCCGGGCGTCCGGACCGCCGCCGGCCCTAGCAGCCAAAGGCCCCCTGCCGCAAGGCCGTTGGAATCTCTACTCTCGAACCAACGCCCGCACAACAGGACACGAACCCCCCGCCGACGCATCCCCACCGAAGGGCCCCCGCCATGCACCGCGCCTTGATCGTCGTGGACGTCCAGAACGACTTCTGCGAGGGCGGCAGCCTCGCGGTGGCGGGCGGCGCCGACGTCGCCGCCGCCATCACCGAGCTGATCGGCGAGGCCCCGGCCGGGTACCGCCACGTCGTGGCCACCCGCGACCACCACGTCGACCCCGGCGACCACTTCTCCGCCAACCCGGACTACGTCCACTCCTGGCCGGTGCACTGCGTCGCCGGTACGGAGGGCGTGGGCTTCCACCCGAACTTCGCTCCGGCCGTCGCCTCGGGCGCCATCGCCGCGGTCTTCGACAAGGGCGCCCACGCCGCGGCGTACAGCGGCTTCGAGGGCGCCGACGAGAACGGGACGGGGCTGGCCGACTGGCTGCGGGAGCGCGGGGTGAGCGAGGTCGACGTGGTCGGCATCGCCACCGACCACTGCGTCCGGGCGACGGCCCTGGACGCGGTCCGCGAGGGCTTCACCACGCACGTCCTGCTCGACCTCACGGCCGGCGTCGCCGAGGCGACGACGGAGCGGGCTCTGGAGCAGATGCGCGAGGCGGGCGTGGAGCTGTCCGGGAAGCCGGTGGTCTGACCGGTGGTCCGGCGGACGGGCCGCCGGCGCGGCCCACCGGCGGCCCCCCGCCCGCTCAGGCCGGGCGTACGGGCCTGAGCAGCGCCCGTATGGGGTGCCAGAGCTCCACCGTCTCCTGCGGCGCCGTGCGCCACAGCAGCCCGTCCGGGTGGTGCAGTACGGCGGTGATCTCGTCCGGCGTCGGCGGGTGCGCGTTGCCCCGCAGGTAGACGGCCCGCAGACCGTGGTTCCGCAGCCTGGTCAGGGCGCGGGCGCGGTTCACCGAGTGGACCAGGACGCGGACCTTGCGGCCCTCGGACTCCGGGCTGGGCAGCGTGAGCGCCACCACCACGCTGCCGCCTGGCAGCCGTACGAAACCTCCACCGGACATGCCGATCAATCCCCCATGAGACGTCGTGTCAACAAGAACTGGTCAAGAGGCATCTAAACGCGATCGGCCGCCGCCCGCTAGAGGGCGACGGCCGATCATGCTCTGACCTGCGGTGTTACGAATTACTTGGTCGAGGGACCGACCTTTACGGTGATCGTCGAGCCGTTCTTGGGCTCGCTGACGATCGCGATACGGGTGTTGGTGTCAGGAACGTCCACACCGCCGGTCGGGTTCTCCTTGTACCAGTACGTCCCCTTGCGGTCGTCGAAGACCGGGACGCCCTTCTGGGACGCGAGCTTCAGCGGCACGTTCGCGCTGTGCAGCGTGAAGCGGTCCGTGCGGTACTTGCTGAAGGTGGCGTCGTAGGACTGGATCTTGTTCCGGAGGAGCTTGCCGTCCGCCCACTTCAGCGGCTTGGCGTGCGCGTCGACCGGCAGGATCAGGCCCTTGCCGGGGTGGGCGCTGGTGTTGTTGTCCTTCTGCGAGGTGTCCCACAGCCAGATCATCAGGCCGTTCTGGTACGGGTAGTGCTCGACCCAGCTCGGCCGGTCGGGGGCGAACCCGAAGTTGTACGGGCCGACCTTGAGGGTCTTGTCGTACGACACGTACTGACGGTTCTCGGCCAGGTAGTACTGCCCGTAGTCCTTGGTGAAGGACTCGCCGATGCGCGAGAAGCCCTTCGCCGTCCAGCCGTTGTCGTCACCCTCCGCGTTGTCGGTGAACACCGGCTTGCCGTCGGCGGTCACCGTGATCGCGTCGGCCGCGAAGCCCTTGCCGCCCGCGCCGCCGTCCGTCTGGTAGCGGAAGCGCAGGTCGATCTTCTTGCCCGCGTAGGCGTCGAGCGGGAAGGCGAGCTTCTTGTACGCGCCGCCCACACCGGTCAGACCCGGCTTGTCGGCGGCGTCGCGCGGGAGCGCCTTGCCGTCGGCGGTGCCGTCGACCGCGTTCCAGGTCTTGCCCGCGTCGGTCGAGACCTCGGCGTACAGCCAGTCGTAGTTGGCCTCGATGTCCCACCAGCCCTGGAGCGACAACTCGGCCTTGGCCTTGCCGGTCAGGTCCACGGAGCGGGTCAGGGTGTTCTTGAGGTCGTCGCCCATGTCGCTCCACCACTGCTTGGAGCCCTCGGCGGGCTTCACGACAGTCGTGGTGACGGGCTTCTTGGGCAGCTCGACGAGGAGCGCCTGCGGGTTCTTGGTGTTGTACGCCGAGACGCCCAGCTTGTGCTTCGACTTCGTCGCGGCCTTCGCCTCGTCGTAGTCGAGCCAGCCCAGCTGGAACTTGTCCCAGGCGGTCATGTCGCCGGGCAGGTCGCCGATCTCGTTCTTGCCCTTGCCGAGCCAGGAGCCGGCCGACATCAGCGACCAGAAGCCGACGCCGTTCTCGCCCTTGCCCGAGGTGTCGTACAGGTCGGGCAGGCCCAGGTCGTGGCCGTACTCGTGGGCGAAGACGCCGAGGCCGCCGTTCTCGGGCTGCATGGTGTAGTCGCCGACCCAGATGCCGGTCTTGCCGATCTGGGTGCCGCCGGCCGGGTTGTTCGCCGGGCCGGTCTTGCCGGCGTCGGTGCCGTACGCGTACCAGCGGTGCGCCCACAGGGCGTTCTCGCCCTGGGCGCCGCCGCCCGCCGACTCGTCCTCGCCCGCGTGGACGATCTGGAAGTGGTCGATGTAGCCGTCGGGCTCGTTGAAGTTGCCGTCGGTGTCGAAGTCGTAGCGGTCCCACTGGTCGTAACCGGCGAGCTGCGACTTGATCTGGGCGTCCGTGCGGCCCTTGGCCTTCTGGTCGGCGGCCCAGGCGGTGACGCCGTCGCGGACGGTGTCCCACACATTGGCGCAGTTGCTGTCGCCGCAGTAGTTGGAGCCGTAACGGGCCTCGTTGTAGTCGACCTTGACCCAGTCGGAGACCTCGCCCTCGACCGAGTAGCGGCCGGAGGAGGTCTTCTCGTAGTACGTCTTGAGGGAGTCCTTGCCCTTGCCCTCTCCGAAGTACAGCTCCTGGAAGTGCTTCTGGTCGTAGTCCTTCTGCCAGGCCGTCGAGTTGTCCTCGGAACGGTCCGGCTCGGCTATCCGGTTGTGCGCGGGGCCGGGCTCGCCGCCGTACTTCTTGACGGGCGGCTCGGGGCCGTCGCCGTCCGGGTCGAACAGGGTGGTGTCGTCGACCTTGTCGCCGAACTCCACCAGGATCGTGAAGATCTTGTCGGTCTTCTCGCGGCCCAGCTCGACGTACTTCTTGTCGTCGAGCTTGACGACCTTGGACGCGCCGCGCTTCTGCACGGTGGCGTCCCCGGCGACGACCTGCTCCAGCGCGGCCTTGCGCTCCAGTTCCTGCTGCTTGCTGAACGGTCCTTCGAGGTCGTGCTCGACGTGCCCCTTGGCGGGCGCCGGGTCGCGGCGCTCGATACCGGCCTTGTCCGCCGCGCTCACAGGCTTCTCGTCAGCCTGAGCGGTGGCGAACGCGGAGGCCGTCGCGGCGGTCGCGGCCATGGCCACGACTACGGCAGCGGCTCTGATCCGCCCTCGGTTGGTGGTCACTTGATGATGTCCTCCCCCGCGGGCCGCGTCAGCACGGAAGAGGGTGAGGGGTATTCCGGGCGCGGCGCGCGTCTCAAGTGACGACATTCGACCGGAGTTGCCGAAGAAAAGACAGACCTTGACTTGGACAGCTCAATTGCACTATGCAGAAGTGCAGTTCCGGATACCGGACACTTTCGGGTCGGTCATCGGGTCAGTCACCGGCCGGCCGCAGGGCGCGTCGATCCCACCAGATGGGACGCGGAATGACTCCGTGCGCCCCCGATGCACCGGCACCGTGGGTTAGGTCACGCTTACTGCCGGTTCCGTGCGGGCACTCACCGTCGTAGAGTCGCCTGAAGTGCGACCCGGTTGAGACAGACCCCCCTACCGCTGCTCCGAGGACGGAAATCGCCATGCCGCGTCCGACTGCCGCACAGTTCGCATACGGTTCAGCCACCGTCGTCTTCTCGACCATCGCCATGCTGCTGCTGTCCGGGACGGCGACCGGCATCGGGGTCGCCGTCATCGCCCTCGCGGCGCTGGCCCTGGGCCTGCTGGTCTCGCTGACGGTGCCCACGGCGAAGGCGGCGCGCACGGTTCGCGACGCGAACGATGCGGCCGCCTCCGGCACGCCCACCGAGGCCGCCCGGCCCGAGCCGGCCGGGTCCGACGCCCGGGTGCCCGGCCCGCGCTCCGTCTCCGCGCGGTCCTCGCGGGCCCACTCGGCGGTCGGCGGGCACTCGCTACGTGGTTGACACCACCACCGTCTTGGCCGCCTTGTCGTGCAGGCCCTGCTTGTAGGGCTTGTCGACCAGGACCATCACCAGGTTGATGATCCACCACAGGCAGAAGCAGCAGATCAGTGCCGGCACCCACAGGACGACGGCCCGCAGCAGCGACGCGTTCGTCTCGGGGATCATGCCGCTGTTGAGCATGGCGACGCGCAGGTTCATCAGCCGCTTGCCCACGGTCCGGCCGTCCTTGGCCGTGAAGTAGGTGTCGTAGCCGATGTACACGACCATCGTGACGAGCTGCCAGATCAGCGACTTGCCGTCGGACATGGTCGAGACTTCGTCCCAGTCGTCGCTGTTGTAGCTGTCGAACATGCCGAGCAGCCAGCCGATGAGCCCCAGCGGCACGCCGACGATGAGGATGTCGACGATGCGCGCCGCGATGCGCTTTCCGGTGGGTGCGAGCGGTGGCATCCCGGCGAGCGGGTCAGCGGCGCCGCCGCTGTAGGGCGGGGGCGGGGTGCCGTACGGGCCGCCGCCGTAGGGGTCGCCGTACGGCGATCCGCCACCGGGTCCTGGGCCGGCGGGGCCACCGGGGCCGGCCGGTCCGCCAGGTCCGCCCGGTCCGGTGGGTCCGCCCGGCCCGCCGGTGTCGTACGGGCCGCCGGTGTCGTACGGGCCGCCGCCGGACGGGGGCGGCGGTGGGGGCGGCGTCGACGGCGGCTGGTCCGGAGGGGGCTTCTTGCGGAACGGGTCGTCGTCGGACGGCTGGCCGGGCGGCGGCTGGTCGGTGCTCATAACGGCAGTCGACCGCGCCCGCCCGCCGCCCGCATCCGGTCGGGTGCCGTTCGGGGGACCTGGCTGCCCGTCAGTCCCCCGCGACGAACGTACGAGCCGCCTTGTCGTGCCAGCACTGACGCCACGGGCGGTCGAACAGGCACCACGCGGCGTTGACGATCCCGATCGCGAGGACGCCGAGCACGCCGTACACGAGCCAGCGGCGCAGCGCCGGGCCGAACGTCGGGGGCTCGTGCGCCTCGATGTCCCGTACGTGCATGCGGCACAGCTTCTTGCCGAGCGTACGGCCCCACTTGACCGTCGGCAGCACCTCGTACACCACTCCGAGCAGGAGGTACGCGCCGAGCACGATGCCCAGGTAGCCGGCGGTGGTTCCGTCGAGCAGCCACACGGTCACGGTCTCGCCGGACAGCTTCGCCGCCTCGATCTTGTCGTCGATGTGGGCGAGCGCCGCCGACACGAGGGGTACGGCGATCGCGCCGACCGCGGCGCCGAGGACGACGGTGTCGATGAGCCGTGCGGCCAGCCGCTTGGCGAGGCCGGCGGGCCTGGCCGCGGCCTGCGCCTGGGCGGCCTGCAGGAACGGGTCGCTGACCGGCGGCTTCCACGGCACCACGGGCGGCGCGCCCGCTTCCTCCTGGTCCGGCTGCGCCAGCTGGTGCACCTGCTGCGCCCAGGAGGCGGCCCCGCCACCGGCCCCGGCGGAGACGGGAGCGGCGGCTCCGGCACCGCCCGGCCCGGCGGGCTGTGCGACGGGCGTGCCCTGGGCGGCGGCGTGGGGGGCCTGGCCCTGCCCGGCGGCGTGCGGTGCCTGCGCCTGGCCCGGGACCTGCCCCTGCGCGGGGGCGTGGCCCTGGGCCGCGGGCTGCGGCCGGCCTGGGGCCTGGCCCTGCGCCTGGCCCTGCCCGGAGGGCTGCGCCTGGCCGGGCACGTGCCCCTGGCCGGGGGCCTGCCCCTGGCCGGGGGCCTGCCCCTGGCCAGGAGTGCGTCCCTGGGTGGCGGCGCGGCCCTGGCCCGCCGCGTGCGCCTGGCCGGGGGTCTGGGTCCGGCCCGGGGTCGCGGGGCGGTTCTGGTCCGGGAGCTGGGGGCGGTTGGCGCCCGGGGTCATGGTGCGGATGGCCATCGTGCCGTCGGCCCGGGTCGTGCGCGGGGACTCCGCGCCGCCCCGGCGCAGGGCCCGGATGGTGACCGTGCCGTCGTCGGGAGGCGAGGCCCGGCCGGGCGTGCGGACGCCGGGGAGCGCGCCGCCGCTGGGGTCGTCCCCGGCGCCGCGCGGGTCGCGTTCGCCGGCCGCCGCCGGGGCGGCCTCCGGCGCGGAGCCGCCCGTACGCCGGAGGTCGACGCCGCCGCCACCGCGACGCTGGTCACCGGGGGCGCGCCGGGGGTCCGCCGAGCCACCGGAGGCGGAACCGGACGTACCGCCGCTGTCGCCGGGAGCGGACGGCGTGCTGCCGTCGGCGGCCGGGGTCGCGGTGGAGCCCCAGGAGACGCGGCGGTCGCGGTCGCCGCCGAAGCCGGTCTGGCGGGACGTGTCCGCCTGCCAGGCGGACGCCGGTTCCGGGGTGTTGCCGTGCAGGTGCGCGCCTTCCGGTTCCTCGTCGAAGAAGACCGGACCGGTCTCCTCGACGGCGGGCACCGGGGCCGGGGCCGGGGCCGCCGCGCCGGCGGGCGCGGCCGGCAGTCCCTCGCCGTCCGCCGGGGCGGGGCGACTGGTTCCGGGCACCCAGGACGCCCCGTTCCAGAACCGGACGTAGCCGGGGATGGACGGGTCGGGATAGTAGCCAGGAGTGGGGCTGCTGTCGCCGCTGGCCGGGGTGGGGGCGCTCATCACCGTGTCCCGTATCTAGTCGATGGCCTCGTTATCGAGGTCCACATCTATCAGACCGCCGCGACGCGCCGGGCCGGTCCCGGGCGAAGCACTTCTTTCCGGGCATCCGCGGGGCCTGTCCGTGGTATGCCCGCCATCTGCCTCGCGCCTGGCGACCCCCGCATCGTCGTTCGTCTCCCGCGCCTGAGCAAGAAGCGGGCCGAACTCGCCGCCCGAAGTCGCGTAATGAGCGCACGCGAAGCCGCTCTCTCCCGGTGAGGCCCGCCCAAGGGGCCGCCCGACCGGAGAGGAACAAACGATCCGATGCACACCGTGGTGGAACGCGAACTCGAACTGAACCTGGTGCTCTCGCCCGAGCGCAGCATCCCCGTGCCGGCCCGGCTGGCCTACCGCACGGACGACCCGTACGCCGTGCACATCACCTTCCACGTCGGCTCGGACGCCCCGGTCGGCTGGACGTTCGCCCGCGAGCTGCTGGTCGAGGGGGTGTTCCGGCCGTGCGGCCACGGCGACGTACGGATCTGGCCCGCCAAGATCGACGCGCGCAGTGTCGTCTGTGTGGCGCTGACGTCGCCCGACGGGGACGCCCTGCTGGAGGCGTCGTCCCCGGTCGTGTCCGCCTGGCTGGAGCGGACGCTGGTGGCGGTCCCGCCCGGGACGGAGTCCGGGCGGCTCGGCCTGGACGAAGCGCTGGCCCGCCTCCTGACGCCGACCCCGGCCGACGACCTGTGGCTGAGCGACCCGTGGCCGTCGGACGAGTCCGGCGAGGGCGAGGCGTGAGGCGGCGGCGCCGGGGCTCAGAGGACCTTGCCCGGGTTGAGGAGACCGAGCGGATCGAACGCCGCCTTGACGGACCGCTGCAACTCCAGTCCCACCGAACCGAGTTCGCGCGCCAGCCAGTCCCGCTTCAGTACGCCGACTCCGTGCTCGCCGGTGATGGTGCCGCCGAGCTCCAGGCCGAGCGCCATGATCGCGTCGAAGGACTCGCGGGCGCGCCGCGACTCGTCCTCGTCCAGGTGGTCGAAGCAGACCACCGGATGCGTGTTGCCGTCGCCGGCGTGCGCGCACACGCCGATGACCAGGTTGTACTTCTCCGCGATGACGGCGGTGCCCTCCAGCATCGCGCCGAGCTTCGAGCGCGGCACGCACACGTCGTCGATCATCGTGGCGGACTTGACCGCCTCCAGCGCCGTCAGGGACACCCGCCGTGCCTGGAGCAGCAGTTCGGACTCGGCGACGTCGTCGGCGGGGACCACCGCGACCGCGCCGGCGGCGGTGCACAGCTCCCCGACGGCGGCGAGGTCGGCGGCCGGGTCGGCGGTGTCGAAGGCGGCGAGCAGGAGCGCTTCGGTGGACTCGGGCAGGCCCATGCCGGTCAACTTGTTGACGGCGCGCAGGGTCGTACGGTCCATGAGCTCCAGCAGCGAGGGGGCATGACCGCGCGCCATGATCTCGCACACGGCGTCGCAGGCGGCGCCCGCGGACGGGAACTCCGCGGCGAGCACGAGCTGCCGGGGCGGGGCGGGCTTCAGCGCGAGCACCGCCTTGACGACGATCCCGAGCGTGCCTTCCGCGCCGACGAACAGCCGGGTGAGGTCGTAGCCCGCCACGCCCTTGGCCGTGCGGCGCCCCGTGCGCAGGAGCCGGCCGTCGGCGAGTACGACGTCCAGTCCCAGCACGTACTCGGCGGTGACGCCGTACTTCACGCAGCACAGCCCGCCCGCGGCGGTGCCGATGTTGCCGCCGATGGTGCACATCTCCCAACTGGACGGGTCGGGAGGGTAGGAGAGGCCGTGCTCGGCCACGGCCCGCGAGAGGACCGCGTTGATCACACCCGGCTCGACCACGGCGATCCGGTCGACCGCGCTGATCTCCAGGATCCGGTCCATCCGCTCCAGCGACAGCACGACGCAGCCGTCGCTCGCGTTGGCCGCGCCGGACAGTCCCGTCCGGGCGCCCTGCGGCACCACCGGCACCCGCAGCGCGGTGGCGGTGCGCATGACGTGCTGGACCTGCTCGACCGTGCGCGGCAGGACCACGACGGCGGGGGCTCCCGCCGCGCAGAATCCGGCCATGTCGTGGGCGTACGACGCCATGACGTCCGGATCGGTGATCAGCGTCCGGGCCGGGAGGCCGGCACGCAGCCGTTCGAGAAGATCGTCCATGCTCCCAGCGTGTCACTCGGGGCCATCGGTGTGAACCCGTCGCCGATCCGCTTCGCGGGTCGGGGCGCGCTCGTAGTACTGGCGCACAGTGAGCGGCATGGAGAGCGAACAGCGGGCGAAGCGGCGGTGGCCGCGCGCCGTGCTCGCGGGCGTGGCGGTGCTGGTCGTCGCGGGGGTCCTGACCTCGCAGTGGCTGGGCGAACGTCCGCCGCCGGCGCCGGGGCCCGTGGGGCGGGCGATGGCCGCCGTCGAGGCCGTGGGCGCCGGGGCACCCGCCTCCCCCGCCGATCTGACGGCGCTCATCGGTGAGCGCGAGTCCTGGCTGCGCGCGCACCCCGAGGACGAGCGCTCCTGGTCGGTGCTCGGCTCCGCGTACCTGGAGCGGGGCCGCTGGACGGCCGACGCCAACGACTTCCCCCGGGCGGAGATGGCGCTGCGCCACTCGCTGTCCGTACGCCCGCGGGCGAACCCCGACGCCCTCGTCGGTCTGGCCGCGCTCGCCCACGCCCGTGGCGACCACCGCGCGGCGAAGAAGTGGGGCGAGGCGGTCCGCAAGCGGTCACCCAGGCGCTGGACGGCGTACCCGGTCCTCATCGGCGCGTACACGCAGCTCGGCGAGCAGGCCGCGGCGGGCGAAGCGGTGGAGAAGCTGACGGCGCTGCGCCCGGGGGCGGCGGCGCGGCGGCTGGCGGCGGAGGTGTACCGCAGCCGGGGCTGGCGGGAGGACGCGGCGGCGACGCTGGCCGACGCGACGGCGCTGGCGGGCTCCGCCGCGGAGCGGGTGACGGGGCTGCACGCCATGGGCGACCTGGCGTGGGAACGCGGCGAGCCGCAGGAGGCCCTGGGCCACTACGAGGCCGCTCTGCGCACCGATCCCGGTTACGGCAGGGCGCGGGCGGGCCGGGCACGGGTCATGGCGGCGCTGGGCCGGCCGGCCGACGCGGAGGTCGACTACCGGGCGGCGCTCGCGGACGTACCCCTGCCGGAACTGCACCTGGAGTACGGCGAACTGCTGGAGTCCCAGGGCCGCGGGGGCGAGGCGAAGGAGCAGTACGCGTTCGTACGGGAGGCCGTGGCGCTGCGCCGCAAGCTCGGCGGAAAGCGCGACGAACTGCTGTTGGGCCGCCTCGACGCGGACCACGGTGATCCGGCCGCGGCGGTGCGGCGGCTGCGGGCGGAGTGGCGGCGCCACCCGAACGCGCACGTCGCGGACGGCCTGGCGTGGGCGCTGCACCGCCGGGGCGGCGCGAAGAACAACAAGGAGGCCCTGAAGTACGCCCGCAGAGCGACGGAGCAGGGCCTGCGCGACGCCCAGTTCTTCTGCCACCTGGGCATGGTCGAGCGGGAGGTGCGCAAGTACGGTGCGGCGAGGCGGCATCTGGAGGAGGCGCTGCGGATCAACCCGGCGTTCTCCCCGCTGCTGGCGCCGAAGGCCCGCGAGGTGCTGCACGCTCTCGGGGAGTCTGCGCACCGGGGCCCCCGCCGCTGAGCCGGCCCGCGTGTGGCGTCTGCGCCGGGCCCGGCCGGTGCGGTCATCCGTGCTGCTTGTAGTAGATCGAGTACCGGCGCGCGCCCGCCTCCCCCGACGCGAAGCCCATGCACAGCCGGGGTTTGCCGGTGCGCCGTACGGCGAGGCCCTCCGGCTCGCGGTAGTCGAGGGAGTAGCCGGCCTTCGTACGGGTCCGCTGGACCATCTCGCCGGTGCGGATGTCGATGCAGGAGACGTACGTGTTGCCGTGGCCGGAGCGGGGGTTGCCGGCTCCGTACGGCTCGCCGGCGAGCTGGTAGAGGTAGTTGCCGTACAGCGCGAAGCCCTGGAAGTCGATGTCCGGGTCGGGGTGCGCGGGGGCCTGTGCGAAGTCGTGCAGGGGATCGGAGAAGTCGCCCGCGACGGCGCGGGCGAGCGGGAAGACGCGGTAGCGGACCTCGCCGTCGAGGCGGTGGCGGACGGCGATCCGCTTGCGGCTCATGTCGACGGACGGCTGGTTCGCGGTCGAGCCGGGGACCGGGTAGCGGGTGGTCTCGGCCGAAACGCGCCGCACCTGCCGGTCCTTGAAACGGAACCGGGTGATGCCGCGCCCGAAGGCCCCGCTGTCCGCCGCCCGCCCGTCGGACTCGGTCCAGATCCAGGTCGCGCCGGCCGCGTCCCGCTCGACGCCCATGCCGACGCCGTGCCCGTGGCCGAGCAGGTACATGTGTCCCAGCCGGGCGCCCTTGAGGTCGAGCCGGTTCAGGCACATGTCGCCGCGCCGGCGCCGCTCGGTGCCGGTGTACGTCCGGGACTCGCCGGGGAGCCTGACGCCGCCCTGCATGACCTGGAGGACGTACAGCCGCTGCCGGGAGTCGTCGAAGGCGAAGGACTGGAGGACGGTGGTCTGCCCGAGCCGCTTCTTCCAGTGCCATCTCTTCGACGGCACCGCCAAGTCGATGCGCTCATCACTCGTGCTCGCACTGACACTAGTCATGGCCATGACTCACGATAGCGACCCCGCGCACCCCCCGTCAGGGGCGCGCGGGGCAGCGCACGCAGCACACGCGGCACAGGAAGCACGCGCGGCGCGGCCTCGGGTCATGAGCGCGCGGCGCGGCCTCCCGGAGTGCACGGCCGGCCCGCCCCGGGGCGGGCCGGGCGCGGCATCAGAGGTTGCCGCGCTTCTCCTGCTCGCGCTCGATCGCCTCGAACAGGGCCTTGAAGTTGCCCTTGCCGAAGCCCATCGAGCCGTGCCGCTCGATCATCTCGAAGAAGACGGTCGGCCGGTCCTGGACCGGCTTGGTGAAGATCTGCAGGAGGTAGCCGTCCTCGTCGCGGTCGACGAGGATCTTCAGCTCGCGCAGCGTCTCGACCGGCACCCGGGTCTCGCCGGCCCACTCGCCGAGGGTGTCGTAGTACGAGTCGGGGGTGTCCAGGAACTGGACGCCGTTGGCCCGCATGCTGCGCACGGTCGCGACGATGTCGTTCGTGGCGAGCGCGATGTGCTGGACGCCGGCGCCGCCGTAGAACTCCAGGTACTCGTCGATCTGCGACTTCTTCTTCGCGATCGCGGGCTCGTTGATCGGGAACTTCACCTTCAGGGTGCCGTCCGCGACGACCTTCGACATCAGGGCGGAGTACTCGGTGGCGATGTCGTCGCCCACGAACTCCTTCATGTTGGTGAAGCCCATGACCTTGTTGTAGAAGGCGACCCACTCGTTCATTTTGCCGAGCTCGACGTTGCCGACGCAGTGGTCGATCGCCTGGAAGGTGCGCTTGGCCGGCGGCTCGACCATCGGGTCGACGGCGACGAAGCCGGGGAGGTACGGGCCGTCGTAACCGGAGCGGTCGACGAGGGTGTGCCGGGTCTTGCCGTACGTCGCGATCGCGGCCAGGACGACGACGCCGTGCTCGTCCTTGACCTCGTGCGGCTCCTCGATGCCGCGCGCCCCGTGCTCGACGGCGTAGGCGTACGCGGCACGGGCGTCCGGGACCTCGATGGCCAGGTCGACGACGCCGTCGCCGTGCTCGGCGACGTGCTCGGCGAGGAAGCGGCCCCGGTCGGTGGAGGGCTTGATGACGGAGGTGAGGACGAAGCGCGCGGCGCCGTTGGTCAGGACGTAACTCGCGGTCTCGCGGCTGCCGTTCTCCGGTCCGGAGTAGGCGACGAGCTTCATGCCGAAGGCCGTCGAGTAGTAGTGCGCGGCCTGCTTGGCGTTTCCGACGGCGAAGACGACCGCGTCCATTCCCTTGACCGGGAAGGGGTCGGCCTCGCGCGCGGTGCTGGGGGTGGTGTGCTGCGTGGTCTCAGTCATGGCGGCAGACTCTCTCCGTATCGCAAGCTGCGCAATAGTTCGCGGAACCACTGGGCAATCTGCCTACCGGAACGCCAGAATGAAGAGGCGATCTGTACAGGATGACCAGAGTCATCGCGAGGTTCCGGGAAGCAGGCGGCACTCATGCCCACCGACGGTATCGACGAACTCGACGGCCGGCTCATCGTGCTGCTGGCGCGCGAGCCGCGCATCGGCGTCCTGGAGGCCTCGCGCCGCCTCGGGGTGGCGCGCGGGACCGTGCAGGCACGGATGGACCGGCTTCAGGCCAATGGGGTGATCCGCGGCTTCGGGCCGGACGTCGACCCGGCCGCGCTCGGTTATCCGGTGACGGCGTTCGCGACCCTGGAGATCAAACAGGGCCAGGGGGCCGACGTACGGGCGCATCTGACGACGGTGCCCGAGGTGCTGGAGCTGCACACCACCACCGGTCACGGCGACATGCTGTGCCGCCTGGTCGCCCGCTCGAACGCCGATCTTCAGCGGGTGATCGACCGGGTCGTCGGGTTCGAGGGCATCGTGCGGGCCTCGACGGCGATCGTCATGGAGAACCCCGTACCCCTGCGGATCATCCCGCTGGTGGAGCAGGCGGCGGTGGACGGGGCCGGCTGACGCGGGGACACGAGGGCAGGGAG
>NZ_VBVX01000082.1 GCF_005981925.1 Streptomyces albidochromogenes | reverse complement strand
GTGACGCAGTGCCCCCCCAGGAACCACCGCGCCGCCGCGTGCCCGGCCCCGGGCGGCCGCGCAGCGGCGGGCGCCCCAAGCCTCCCGCGCGCCCCGCGCCGCGCCGCCCGGTGGCGCGGCCGCGCCCCGCTCCCAAGGCCGCGCGGTCCCTGGTGCTCGGCAGCCCCCGGCCCCGGCTGCGGCTGGTCGGCGTGGGGCTCACGCTGGTCATGCTGGCCTTCGTCGTGCGGCTGCTGCAGGTCCAGGCCGTCGGCGCCAGCACGTACACGGCCAAGGCGGAGAAGAACCGGTACTCCAGCTCCACCCTCGCCGCCGAGCGCGGCCAGATCACCGACCGCGGCGGCATCGCGCTGGCCACCAGCGTCGACGCGCACGACATCACGGCCGACCCGTCGATGTTCACCGCGGAGTTCAGCAAGGTCCCGGACGCCCCCGAGCAGGCCGCTGCGCTCCTCGCGCCGATCCTGCGCAAGGACGCCGGCGACCTGGCGAAGAAGCTGCGGGCGCCCAAGAGCAAGTACGCCGTCCTGGCCCGCCGCCAGACGCCGCAGATCTGGAACCAGATCAAGGACCTCAAGAGCGTCTTCGCCGAGAAGGCCGGTGCCCAGAAGCTGAAGGGCGGCAAGGGCGTCAACGTGCTCGCCGGCGTCTTCCAGGAGGCCAGCAGCAAGCGGGTCTACCCCAACGGCGACCTCGCCGCCGGGATACTCGGTTACGTCAACGCCGAGGGCAAGGGCGCGGGCGGCCTGGAGACCCAGCTGGACGAGGAGCTCGCGGGCAAGGACGGCGAGATCACGTACGCCCAGTCCGGCGGCCGCAGGGTGCCCACCGTGGGCGCCCGCGAGGTGCCCGCCGTCCCCGGTTCGGACATCGAGCTGACCATCGACCGCGACATCCAGTGGGCGGCCCAGGACGCCATCAGCGAGCAGGTGCGCAAGTCCGGGGCCGACCGCGGCTACGTGATAGTCCAGGACACCCGCACCGGCGAGGTCCTCGCCATGGCCAACGCGCCCGGCTTCGACCCGAACGACCTCTCGCAGGCCGACGCGGCCGCCATGGGCAACGCGGCCCTCCAGGACGCGTACGAACCCGGCTCCACCGCCAAGGTCATGTCCATGGCCGCGGTGCTGGAGGAGAACGCCGCCGCGCCCGGCACCCACGTCGTCGTACCGAACCGGCTGCACCGCGGCGACCGGCTGTTCAAGGACGACATCGACCACCCGACCTGGTACCTCACGCTCAACGGCGTCCTCGCCAAGTCCAGCAACATCGGCACCATCCTGGCGACCGAGCAGCTCGGCAAGACCCGGCGCGAGGCCAACCAGGTCCTCCACTCCTACCTGAGCAAGTTCGGCCTCGGCCGGCCCAGCGGCCTCGGATACCCGGGGGAGACCTCGGGCATCCTGGCCAGGCCGAAGGACTGGAGCACGTCGCAGCAGTACACGATCCCGTTCGGACAGGGGCTGTCGCTCAACGCCATGCAGGCGGCGTCCGTCTACTCGACGATCGCCAACGGCGGCGTACGGATCCAGCCAACACTCGTGCGCGGCACGAAGGGGCCCGACGGCCGCTTCACCCCCGCCCCGGCGCCCAAGAAGACCCGGGTGGTCAGCGAGAAGACCGCCAAGACACTGGCCACCATGCTGGAGTCGGTCGTGGACGACGAGGAGGGTACGGGCACCAAGGCCCGTATCCCGGGCTACCGCGTCGGCGGGAAGACCGGCACCTCCAACCGGGTGGATCCGGCCACCGGACGCTACAAGGGCTACACCGCGTCCTTCGCCGGATTCGCGCCCGCCGACAAGCCGCGCGTCACCGTCTACTGCGCCATCCAGAACCCGACGAGGGGGAGCTACTTCGGCGGCCAGATCTGCGGACCCATCTACAAGCAGGTGATGGAGTTCGCCCTCAAGACCCTCCAGGTCGCACCGACCGGCAGCAAGCCCGCCCGGCTGCCGGTGTCCTTCACACCCGGCGAGTGACTCAGGACCACCAGTGACAACCATCACCCAGAACCCGGGGAACCACGAAGACCCCGACGCGGGCCGGCACCCCTCGTTTAGCGGGGGGCCGGGTACGCCCGGTACGCTCACCGCCGTGCCACACGCTGATCAGTCCCAAACCACCCAGAAGGACGCCCCGGTGACCTACCCCGGAGCGCCCCGGCCGGTCAAGGTCCACCCGACACCCCTCGGGGAGCTGGCCGAACGGCTGGGTGTCGAGGCCCGAGCCGACGAGAGCGCGGCCGAGGTCACCGGCATCACGCACGACTCCCGCGCGGTCAGGCCCGGCGACCTCTACGCCGCCCTGCCCGGGGCGCGCCTCCACGGCGCCGACTTCGCCACACAGGCGGCGGGTCTCGGCGCGGCGGCGATCCTCACCGACCCCACCGGCGCCGACAGAGCCGCGGCCACGGGCCTGCCGGCCCTGGTCGTCGAGGACCCGCGCGGCCGGATGGGTGAGCTCGCCACCGAGATCTACGGCCACCCCGGCGACGCCCTGCTCCAGCTCGGCATCACCGGCACGTCCGGCAAGACCACCACGGCGTACCTCGTCGAGGGCGGTCTGCGGGCGGCCGGCCGCAGGACCGGCCTCATCGGCACGGTCGAGATGCGCATCGGCGACGAGCGCATCAAGTCCGAGCGCACCACCCCCGAGGCCACCGACCTCCAGGCCCTGTTCGCCGTGATGCGTGAACGCGGTGTCGAGGCGGTCGCCATGGAGGTGTCCAGCCACGCGCTGGTGCTCGGCCGGGTCGACGGCTGCGTCTTCGACGTCGCGGTCTTCAACAACCTGAGCCCCGAGCACATGGAATTCCACTCCGACATGGAGGACTACTTCCAGGCGAAGGCACGTCTCTTCACCCCGGAACGCAGCAGGACCGGCGTCGTGAACTTCGACGACGAGTACGGCCGCAGGCTCCTCACCGAGTCGGGCGTCCCGGTCACCTCCTTCTCCGCCGAGGGCCACCCGGACGCCGACTGGCACGCCGAGGGCGTCGAAGTCGGGCCGTTCACCAGTACGTTCACCGCCGTCGGCCCCAAGGGGGAGCGGATCACCGCGACCGCCCCGCTGGCCGGCCCGTTCAACGTCGCCAACACGCTCGCCGCGATCGTCACGCTCGCCGTCGCCGGCGTCGACCCGCAGACCGCCGCCGACGGCATCGCCGCCGTCCCCGGCGTGCCGGGCCGCCTGGAGCGGGTGGACGAGGGGCAGCCGTACCTCGCCGTGGTCGACTACGCCCACAAGACGGACGCTGTCGAATCGGTCCTGCGCGCGCTGCGCAAGGTCACCGAGGGCGAGCTGCACATCGTCCTCGGCTGCGGCGGCGACCGCGACAAGCAGAAGCGGCCCTCGATGGGCGCCGCGGCCGCCCGCCTCGCCGACACGGCCGTACTGACCTCCGACAACCCCCGCTCCGAGGACCCCCTCGCGATCCTCGCCGCGATGCTCGCGGGTGCCGCGGAGGTGCCCGCGCACGAGCGCGGCGACGTGCTGGTCGACGCCGACCGGGCCACGGCCATCGCGGCGGCGGTCGCCCGCGCCAAGCCCGGCGACACCGTGCTCGTCGCCGGCAAGGGCCACGAGCAGGGACAGGACATCGCCGGAGTGGTACGCCCCTTCGACGACCGCCAGGTGCTCCGCGCCGCCATCCGCAGCGCCGGATCGCTCCACGACAGCGGGGTGACCCCGTGATCGCACTCTCCCTCGCAGAGATCGCCGGCATCACCGGCGGGCAGTCGCACGACATACCGGACAGCGGCCTCCAGGTCACCGGGCCGGTCGTCATCGACTCCCGCGAGGTGAAGCCCGGCAGCCTGTTCGCCGCCTTCGCCGGCGAGAAGGTCGACGGCCACGACTACGCGGAGCGCGCTGTGGCCGCCGGCGCGGCGGCCGTGCTGGCGACCCGGCCCGTCGGCGTGCCCGCCGTCGTCGTGGACGACGTCACCGAGGCGCTGGGCGCCCTGGCACGCGCCGTCGTCGAGCGGCTGGGCACGAAGGTCGTCGCCCTCACCGGCTCGGCCGGCAAGACGTCCACCAAGGACCTGATCGCCCAGCTGCTCCAGCACAAGGCGCCCACGGTCTGGACGCCCGGCTCCCTCAACAACGAGATCGGCCTGCCGCTGACCGCCCTGCGCGCGACCGCGGAGACCGAGCACCTGGTCCTCGAAATGGGCGCCCGCGGCATCGGCCACATCCGGTACCTCACCGGGCTGACCCCGCCGCACATCGGCCTCGTACTGAACGTCGGAACCGCCCACATCGGCGAGTTCGGCGGCCGCGAGCAGATCGCCGAGGCCAAGGGCGAGATGGTCGAGGCGCTGCCGTCCGCCGACGCGGGCGGCGTGGCCGTGCTCAACGCCGACGACCCGCTCGTACGGGCCATGACGTCCCGCACCAAGGCCCGCGTGCTGCTCTTCGGCGAGGCCGCAGATGCGGACGTACGGGCCGAGAACGTCCGGCTGACCGAGAGCGGACAGCCTGCCTTCATCCTTCACACACCCACCGGGTGCAATGACGTGACCATGCGGCTGTACGGTGAGCACCACGTGTCGAACGCGCTCGCCGCGGCCGCCGTCGCCCATGAGCTGGGCATGTCCGTCGACGAGATCGCCACCGCGCTCTCCGAGGCGGGCACGCTGTCCCGCTGGCGCATGGAGGTCACCGAGCGTCCTGACGGCGTGACAGTCGTCAACGACGCCTACAACGCGAACCCCGAATCCATGCGAGCCGCCCTGCGCGCGCTCGCGGCCATGGGCCAGGGGCGTCGTACGTGGGCGGTGCTCGGACAGATGGCCGAGCTGGGTGACGATTCGCTCGCCGAGCACGACGCGGTCGGACGGCTCGCCGTCCGGCTCAACGTCAGCAAGCTCGTGGCAGTCGGGGGCAGGGAAGCGTCCTGGCTGCAGCTGGGCGCTTACAACGAGGGTTCGTGGGGTGAGGAGTCGGTGCACGTGTCCGACGCGCAGGCGGCGGTCGACCTGTTGCGCAGTGAGCTGCGTCCGGGAGACGTCGTGCTGGTGAAGGCTTCCAGGTCGGTCGGTCTCGAGCGGGTCGCGCAGGCGCTCCTCGACCACCGCGCCGAGGGTGAGGTCGCCGGCCGATGAGGCAGATCCTCTTCGCGGGAGCCATTGGGCTCTTTCTGACCCTGATCGGCACTCCGCTGCTGATCAAACTGCTGGCCCGCAAGGGATACGGGCAGTTCATCCGGGACGACGGACCGCGCGGCCACCACGGCAAGCGCGGTACGCCGACCATGGGCGGCATCGCCTTCATCCTGGCCACGCTCATCGCGTACGCCCTGGCGAAGGTGATCACCGGCGAGAAGCCGAGCGTCTCCGGTCTGCTGGTGCTCTTCCTCATGGCGGGCATGGGCCTGGTCGGCTTCCTCGACGACTACATCAAGATCGTCAAGCAGCGTTCGCTCGGCCTGCGGGCCAAGGCGAAGATGGCCGGACAGCTGATCGTCGGCGTCGCGTTCGCCGTGCTGGCCCTGCAGTTCAAGGACGTGCGCGGCAACGCCCCGGCGTCCACCCGGCTCTCCTTCGTCCAGGACTTCGGCTGGTCCATCGGCCCGGTGCTGTTCGTGGTCTGGGCGCTGTTCATGATCCTGGCGATGTCGAACGGTGTGAACCTCACCGACGGCCTCGACGGTCTGGCCACCGGCGCGTCCGTGATGGTCTTCGGCGCGTACACCTTCATCGGTCTATGGCAGTTCCAGGAGTCGTGCGCCGACGCGCCGAGCCTGACCAACCCCGAGGCCTGTTTCGACGTACGAGATCCACTCGACCTCGCGGTCGTCGCCGCCGCCCTCATGGGTGCCTGCTTCGGCTTCCTGTGGTGGAACACCTCGCCCGCCAAGATCTTCATGGGCGACACCGGCTCGCTCGCCCTCGGCGGCGCCCTCGCGGGTCTGGCGATCTGCTCGCGCACCGAGTTCCTGATGGCGCTCCTCGGCGGCCTGTTCGTCCTCATCACGATGTCCGTCGTGATCCAGGTCGGCTCGTTCAAGCTGACCGGCAAGCGCGTCTTCAAGATGGCGCCGCTCCAGCATCACTTCGAACTCAAGGGCTGGTCCGAAGTCCTTGTGGTGGTCCGCTTCTGGATCATCCAGGGCATGTGCGTGATCATCGGCCTCGGACTCTTCTACGCGGGCTGGGCGGCCGACAAGTGACCGAAGCGACCTGGACCGGCAAGCGGGTGACCGTCGCGGGTCTCGGTGTCTCGGGGATCCCCGCAGCACGTGTGCTGCGGGGCCTCGGGGCCCACGTCACCGTCGTCAACGACGGCGACGACGAGCGCTCGCGCGCCCAGGCCGCCGAGCTGGAAGCCCTCGGCGTCACCGTGCGCCTCGGCGACGGCGCGACCCTCCCCGAGGGCACCGAGCTCGTCGTCACCGCGCCCGGCTGGAAGCCCGACAAGCCGCTGTTCCTGGCCGCCGCCGAGGCGGGCGTGGAGATCTGGGGCGACGTCGAGCTGGCGTGGCGCCTGCGCGGCCCCGACGCCGCCCCCTGGCTGGCGGTCACCGGCACCAACGGCAAGACCACCACCGTGCGCATGCTGGCCTCCATCCTGGAGGCCGCCGGCCTGCGTACCGCCGCCGTCGGCAACATCGGCGTATCGCTGCTCGACGCCGTCCTCGGCGACGAGAAGTACGACGTCCTGGCCGTCGAGCTCTCCAGCTACCAGCTGCACTGGGCGCCCTCGCTGCGCGCCCACTCCGCCGCCGTGCTGAACCTCGCCCCCGACCACCTCGACTGGCACGGCTCCATGGCCGCGTACGCCGCCGACAAGGGCCGGGTCTACGAGGGCAACCAGGTCGCCTGCGTCTACAACGTCCAGGACCCCGCCACCGAGGACCTGGTCCGCGAGGCCGACGTCGAGGAGGGCTGCCGCGCGATCGGCTTCACCCTCGGGCCGCCGGCGCCCTCCCAACTCGGCGTCGTCGACGGCATCCTGGTCGACCGCGCCTTCGTCGCGAACCGGCAGAAGAACGCGCAGGAGCTGGCCAGCGTCTCCGACGTGAATCCGCCCGCCCCGCACAACATCGCCAACGCCCTCGCGGCGGCGGCCCTCGCCCGCGCCTACGGCGTCGAGCCCGCCGCCGTGCGCGACGGACTGCGCGCGTTCCGCCCCGACGCCCACCGCATCGAGCACGTCGCGGACGTCGCCGGTGTCGCGTACGTCGACGACTCCAAGGCCACCAACACGCACGCCGCCGAGGCCTCCCTCGCGGCGTACGACCCGATCGTGTGGATCGCGGGCGGCCTCGCCAAGGGCGCCACCTTCGACGAGCTCGTGAGGAAGTCCGCGAAGCGGCTGCGCGCCGCCGTCCTCATCGGCGCCGACCGCGCCCTGATCCGCGAAGCCCTCGCGCGACACGCGCCCGAAGTACCGGTGGTCGACCTCGACCGGACCGACACTGGGGCGATGTCGGCGGCGGTCCGGGAAGCGGCGCGGCTCGCGCGGCCCGGGGACACGGTCCTGATGGCCCCGGCCTGCGCCTCCATGGACATGTTCACCAACTACAACAAGCGTGGTGAGGCATTCGCCGACGCCGTACGCGAGTTGGCTCCGGAGCGCGACTAGCGGACCGGTCCCCGCGCCACGGACCGGTCGGCGCAGCGCATGAGTGGAGGGGACACGAGATGTTGGCCGACGACATCGCCCCGCGCGGCCGCGGTGTGCTGCGCGGGCGCGCGGGGACGGCAGGCGCGCGGCCGGCGGGGACGCGCCCCGCCCGCCGTCCGTCCGCCGCCCGCCGCCGGGGCGGGTTCCTGAGCGGGCCGCCCGGCGAGAACCGCCTGCGCCGGCTGTACGAGCAGGCGCGGCGCACCTGGGACCGGCCTCTGACGGCGTACTACCTCATCCTGGGCAGCGCCCTGCTGATCACCGTGCTCGGGCTCGTGATGGTCTACTCCGCCTCGATGATCAAGGCGCTGGAGCTGTCGCTGCCCGCGTCGTACTTCTTCCGCAAGCAGTTCGTCGCGGCGGTCATCGGCACCGCCCTGCTGCTCGCCGCCTCCCGGATGCCCGCCAAGCTGCACCGCGCGCTGGCCTACCCGCTGCTGGCCGTCACCGTCTTCCTGATGGTGCTCGTCCAGATCCCCGGGATAGGAGTCGCCATCGGCGGCAACCAGAACTGGATCTCGCTCGGCGGCCCCTTCATGCTCCAGCCCAGCGAGTTCGGCAAGCTGGCCCTCGTACTGTGGGGGGCCGACCTGCTCGCGCGCAAGCAGGACAGGCGGCTGCTGACCCAGTGGAAGCACATGCTGGTGCCGCTGGTCCCCGTCGCCTTCCTGCTGCTCGGCCTGATCATGCTCGGCGGCGACATGGGTACGGCGATCCTCCTCACCGCGATCCTGTTCGGGCTGCTGTGGCTCGCGGGAGCGCCCACCCGGCTCTTCGCCGGCGTGCTCGGCTTCGCCGCCTTCGTCGGCTTCGTGCTCATCAGCAGCAACGCCAACCGGATGTCACGGCTCGCCTGCACCGGTGCGACCGACCTCGGTCCCAAGGGTGAATGCTGGCAGGCGGTGCACGGAATCTATGCTCTCGCCTCGGGCGGATGGTTCGGTTCCGGGCTGGGGGCAAGTGTGGAGAAATGGGGGCAACTCCCTGAGCCCCACACCGACTTCATCTTCGCCATCACCGGTGAGGAACTGGGTCTGGCGGGGACGCTGTCGGTACTCGCCCTCTTCGCGGCTCTAGGCTATGCGGGTATCCGCGTGGCCGGACGCACGGAGGACCCCTTCGTGAGGTACGCCGCGGGAGGTGTGACCACCTGGATCACGGCGCAGGCCGTGGTCAACATCGGTGCGGTGCTCGGTCTGCTGCCGATCGCCGGTGTCCCGCTCCCGCTGTTCTCGTACGGGGGCTCCTCCCTGCTGCCGACCATGTTCGCCGTAGGGTTGCTGATCGCCTTCGCGCGAGAGGATCCCGCTGCGAAGGCCGCCCTCGCCATGCGAAGGACCGTCCTTGGCAAAGGGGCCGGGGTGAGATGGAAGACGATGAGACGGCGCGTCAAGAAGCGTCCGTCCGGAGAGCGGTGAATTTCGGTGCATGTCGTACTCGCCGGTGGGGGGACCGCCGGCCACATCGAGCCCGCGCTCGCCCTCGCGGACGCACTGCGGAGGCAGGACCCGTCCGTGGGCATCACAGCCCTCGGCACGGAGCGTGGACTCGAGACCAGGCTCGTACCCGAGCGCGGCTACGAGCTCGGGCTGATCCCCGCGGTCCCGCTGCCCCGCAAACCCACCCCGGAACTGATCACCGTCCCCGGGCGTCTGCGCGGCACCATCAAGGCCGCCGAGCAGATCCTCGAACGCACGAAGGCGGACTGCGTCGTCGGCTTCGGCGGTTACGTCGCCCTGCCCGGCTACCTCGCGGCCAAGCGCCTCGGCGTGCCGATCATCGTCCACGAGGCCAACGCGAGGCCCGGTCTGGCCAACAAGATCGGCTCGCGCTACGCGCACGCCGTGGCCGTCTCCACGCCCGACAGCAAGCTGCGCGGGGCCCGCTACATCGGCATCCCGCTGCGCCGCTCCATCGCCACCCTGGACCGGGCCCGGGTCCGCCCCGAGGCGCGTGCCGCCTTCAACCTCGACCCGAACCTGCCGACGCTGCTGGTCTCCGGCGGCTCGCAGGGCGCGCGGCGCCTCAACGAGGTGATCCAGCAGGTCGCCCCGGTGCTCCAGCGCTCCGGAATCCAGATCCTGCACGCGGTCGGCCCCAAGAACGAAGTACCGCGCGTCGACAACATGCCCGGGATGCCGCCGTACGTCCCGGTACCGTACGTGGACCGGATGGACCTCGCGTACGCCGCGGCCGACATGATGCTCTGCCGCGCGGGCGCGATGACCGTCGCCGAGCTGTCCGCCGTCGGGCTCCCCGCCGCCTACGTCCCGCTGCCCATCGGCAACGGCGAGCAGCGGCTCAACGCCCAGCCGGTGGTCAACGCCGGAGGCGGTCTGCTGGTCGACGACGCGGCGCTGACGCCGGAGTGGGTGCAGAGCCAGGTGCTCCCGGTCCTCGCCGACCCGCACCGGCTGTTCGAGATGTCCCGCGCCGCCGCCGAGTTCGGCCGCCGGGACGCCGACGACCTGCTCGTCGGCATGGTGTACGAGGCGATCGCCGCACGCAGGGCCGGCTGAACGGCCCACCGACGCAGGTGCCAGGAGGCGACAGGCAGTGGCCGGACCGACGACCGCCCAGCGCGGTGAACGACAGGCGCGGGGGTCGTCGGCGGCCCGCCCGCCGCTCGGCCGTCCCGGTCGGGACGGCGCCGGCCGCCGGCTGCGACTGCCGGGGCGCGGCGTCCTGATCCTGGCGCTCGTCCTGACGGTCCTGCTGACGGCGGGCGGCGTCTGGACGCTGTACGGCTCCTCCTGGCTCCGCGTGGAGCGGGTGGAGGCGTCCGGCCCGCGGGTCCTGACGTCCGACGAGGTGCTGGAGGCGGCGGCCGTCCCGGTCGGCGCGCCGCTGATCTCGGTCGACACGGACGAGATCGAGGAGCGGGTGCGCCGGAAGCTGCTCCGCGTCGACACGGTGGAGGCCGTCCGCTCGTGGCCGCACACCCTCGCGCTGGACGTGACCGAACGAAAGCCGGTACTGCTCATCGAGAAGGGCGCGGGCTTCGTCGAAGTGGACGACGAGGGTGTGCGGTTCGCCACGGTCCCCAGAGCGCCCGCCGGCGTGCCGCTGCTGGAACTGGAGTCCGGCGACTCGCCGAGCCTGCGCCGGTTCGGCGCGGACCGGCTGCTGCGGGAGGCGGTACGGGTCACCGGCGACCTGCCGCGGTCCGTGGCGGGCGACGTGCGGACCGTTCAGGTCGGCTCGTACGACTCCATCACCCTGGGGCTCCACGGCGACCGTACTGTCGTCTGGGGCAGCGCGGAGCAGGGCCGGGCGAAGGCGCGCGCGCTGGAAGCCCTCATGAAAGCAGCTCCGGAGGCCGGGCACTTCAATGTCAGTGCGCCCACCGCCCCCGCCGTGTCGGGGAGTTGACGCTCATACGTGCTGGCCAGCACCCTGGTTGGCCAGCGATATGGGTGATCACATAGGGTGAAAAGAAAAACGGGAGGTTCGGCGTGTTCGTTGAACGTGCGCCACTTGTCGACTTAGTGTCCTGTTCGGAGAGTCCAAGGAACAGACACACTGGTAACCCTAAACTTCACCGTTAGGGTTCGGGTCGGCGTTCGGACCGTCCCAATCGGCATCAGTCGTCGCGGCGCTGCAACCCCGCGGCGGCACGTAACTCGAGGCGAGAGGCCTTCGACGTGGCAGCACCGCAGAACTACCTCGCAGTCATCAAGGTCATCGGTGTCGGCGGCGGTGGTGTCAATGCCATCAACCGAATGATCGAGGTCGGTCTCAAGGGCGTCGAGTTCATCGCGATCAACACCGATGCGCAAGCCCTGTTGATGAGCGACGCCGACGTCAAGCTCGACGTCGGACGTGAACTGACCCGCGGCCTCGGCGCCGGGGCCAACCCGGCAGTCGGCCGCAAGGCGGCAGAGGACCACCGTGAGGAGATCGAGGAGGTCCTCAAGGGGGCCGACATGGTCTTCGTCACCGCCGGCGAAGGCGGTGGCACCGGAACCGGTGGCGCCCCCGTCGTCGCCAACATCGCGCGCTCGCTCGGCGCCCTCACGATCGGCGTGGTCACCCGCCCGTTCACCTTCGAGGGCCGGCGTCGCGCGAACCAGGCGGAGGACGGCATCGCCGAGCTCCGCGAAGAGGTCGACACCCTCATCGTCATCCCGAACGACCGCCTGCTGTCCATCTCGGACCGTCAGGTCAGCGTGCTGGACGCCTTCAAGTCGGCGGACCAGGTCCTGCTGAGCGGCGTCCAGGGCATCACCGACCTCATCACCACGCCCGGCCTCATCAACCTCGACTTCGCCGACGTCAAGTCGGTCATGTCCGAGGCGGGTTCGGCCCTGATGGGCATCGGTTCGGCGCGCGGCGACGACCGCGCGGTCGCGGCGGCGGAGATGGCGATCTCCTCGCCGCTCCTGGAGGCGTCCATCGACGGCGCCCGCGGCGTGCTGCTCTCCATCTCCGGCGGCAGCGACCTCGGTCTCTTCGAGATCAACGAGGCCGCGCAGCTGGTGAGCGAGGCGGCCCACCCCGAGGCCAACATCATCTTCGGCGCGGTCATCGACGACGCCCTGGGCGACGAGGTACGGGTCACCGTCATCGCCGCGGGCTTCGACGGCGGACAGCCGCCGGCCCGCCGCGAGAACGTGCTGGGCGCCAGCTCGGGGGCTGCCGCCAAGCGCGAGGAGCCCGCCCCGTCCCGGCCGGCCGAGAGCTCGCGGCCGACCGGCGGCATCGGTACGGTTCCGCCGCGCGAGCGCGAGGAGCCGGCTCCGGTCCAGGCCGAGCCCGCACCGGTGGCCGAGCTGCCGAACACCCCGGTCTCGCCGCCGCACGTACCGCCGGCCCGGCCGTACGACAGCCAGGCCGAAGAGCTGGATGTCCCGGACTTCTTGAAGTGACCGTGCGGGACGACGCGATACACGTGGACGGCGCGCACTTCGCCTTCACCGACAGGTGGGGCGGGGTGAGCGCCGTTCCGTACGAGGAGCTCAACCTCGGCGGCGCGGTCGGTGACGACCCCGCCGCCGTGCTCGGCAACCGGGAACTGGCCGCCAAGTCGCTCGGGCTCGACCCGGGCCTGGTCGTCTGGATGAACCAGGTGCACGGCCGGGACGTCGCCGTGGTCGACGGCCCGTGGGGCGACGAGGTTCCGTCCGTCGACGCGGTCGTGACCGCGCGGCGCGGACTCGCGCTCGCGGTGCTCACCGCCGACTGCACCCCCGTTCTGCTCGCCGACCCCGTCGCCGGTGTCGCGGCCGCCGCTCACGCGGGTCGGCCCGGTCTGGTCGCGGGGGTCGTCCCGGCGGCCGTCGAGACGATGATCACACTGGGCGCCGATCCCTCCCGTATCACCGCGCGTACGGGCCCCGCCGTCTGCGGGCGCTGCTACGAAGTGCCGGACGGGATGCGGGCCGAGGTCGCGGGGGCCGTGCCCGCGGCGTGGTCGGAGACCAGCTGGGGCACGCCGGCCGTCGATGTGACCGCCGGAGTGCACGCGCAGCTCGAAGCGCTCGGCGTGCGCGACCGGCATCGGTCGCCGGTCTGCACCCTGGAGTCGCGCGACCACTTCTCGTACCGCCGGGACCGCACCACGGGGCGGCTCGCCGGATATGTCTGGCTGGATGGATAGGGCATGACGGACCGAAAGACTCAACTCGCCGCGAATCTGGCGCGGGTGGAGGAACGTATCGCCACCGCGTGCGCGGCGGCGGGGCGGGCACGTGACGAGGTGACCCTGATCGTGGTCACCAAGACGTACCCGGCGAGCGATGTGCGGCTGCTCGCCGAGCTCGGCGTACGCCATGTCGCGGAGAACAAGGACCAGGAGGCGGCCCCCAAGGCGGCCGGATCGGCGGACCTGCCGGTCCGCTGGCACTTCGTCGGACAGCTTCAGACCAACAAGGTTCGTTCTGTGGCGAGTTATGCCGATGTGGTGCAGTCTGTCGACCGGGCGAAGCTCGTCACGGCGCTGTCGACGGCGGCGGTACGCGCCGAACGCGAGCTCGACTGCCTCATCCAGGTCGCCTTGGACGCGGAGTCGGGCGAGCGGGGGGAGCGCGGCGGCGTCGCGCCCGACGGCATCGAGGAGTTGGCCGCGAAGGTGGCCGAAGCCCCCGGTCTGAGGCTCGGCGGTCTGATGACCGTCGCACCGCTCGCCGGGCCGTACGCGGGTCGCGAACAGGCCGCGTTCGAGCGGCTGATGGAATTGTCATCCAGCCTGCGCTCGGCTCATCCTGCTGCGAACATGGTGTCGGCAGGGATGAGTACGGACCTCGAGCAGGCCGTGGCCGCCGGAGCGACACATGTACGCGTCGGTACTGCGGTACTCGGAGTCCGACCCCGGCTCGGGTAACGTCGCGAAGCAAGTCGGACCACAGCAGAAAATATGGTCATTCCCACTGATAGGTGGGCGGGCCGAGTGGATCGCGGGCACTTGGTGACGCTGAACATGGGCAACAAGGGCGATCCACCACAGAGCGGAGGACTCAGAGAATGGCCGGCGCGATGCGCAAGATGGCGGTCTACCTCGGCCTCGTGGAGGACGATGGTTACGACGGCCGGGGTTTCGATCCCGATGACGATTTCGAACCCGAGCCGGAGCCCGAGCGGGAGCACCGCCGGCACCAGCCCCCGCACCAGGAGCGGCACGAAGAGCCGGTCCGCGTGGTGCAGCCGCCCGCGCAGCGTGAGCCTGCGCCCCACCCCGCTCCGCTCGCCGCGGAAATCGGACGACCGGCACGTATCGCCCCCGTGGCATCCATCACACCTGAACGTCCGAACCTGGAGAAGAACGCACCGGTGATCATGCCCAAGGTCGTGTCCGAGCGGGAGCCCTACCGCATCACCACGCTGCACCCGCGGACGTACAACGAGGCCCGTACCATCGGGGAACACTTCCGCGAGGGCACTCCGGTGATCATGAACCTGACCGAGATGGACGACACTGACGCGAAGCGACTTGTCGACTTTGCGGCGGGTTTGGTCTTCGGTCTGCATGGCAGCATTGAACGAGTGACGCAGAAGGTGTTCCTGTTGTCGCCTGCTAACGTCGATGTCACGGCGGAGGACAAGGCCCGTATCGCAGAGGGCGGCTTCTTCAACCAGAGCTGAGACACGACACCGGAACGAACCCGGCCGGGAGGCCGGAGCCACGAGAGCACGGGGAGAGGGAAGCGCGAGATGAGCGTCGCACTACAGGTGATCTACATCGCGCTGATGTGCTTCCTGATCGTCCTGATCTTCCGGCTGGTCATGGATTACGTCTTCCAGTTCGCGCGCTCATGGGAACCCGGCAAGGCGATGGTGGTCGTTCTGGAGGCCACCTACACTGTCACCGATCCACCGCTCAAGCTTCTGCGGCGGTTCATTCCGCCGCTGCGTCTCGGGGGCGTGGCACTCGACCTGTCCTTCTTCGTTCTGATGATCATCGTTTACATCCTGATCAGCATCGTGATCAGGCTGTGAGCGATACGGTCTTGCCGACTGCCGACGACTACGTAGAGGTGAAGTAGAGATGCCGTTGACCCCCGAGGACGTGCGGAACAAGCAGTTCACGACCGTCCGCCTCCGAGAAGGCTATGACGAGGACGAGGTCGATGCCTTCCTCGACGAGGTCGAAGCTGAACTGACGCGCCTGCTGCGCGAGAACGAGGATCTTCGCGCGAAGCTGGCCGCCGCGACGCGTGCCGCCGCGCAGAACCAGCAGCAGCAGGGTATGCGCAAGCCGCCGGAGCAGCAGGATCGTCCCGGCGCGCCCGTGCCCGCCGCCATATCCGGCCCGCCGGTCCAGCAGCAGCCGCCGCAGATGGGTCCGCCCCAGCTGCCCGGTGGCGCGCCGCAGCTGCCCGCCGGCCCCAGCGGCCACGGTCAGCAGGGCCAGCACGGCCAGGGCCAGCACGGCCAGGGCCAGCTCGGCCAGGGTCCGCAGGGCCAGCACGGTCCCGGCCCGATGGGGCAGGGCCCCATGGGTCAGGGGCAGATGCAGGGCCAGATGGGCCAGGGCCAGATGCAGGGCCAGATGGGCCAGGGCATGGGTGGTCCGATGGGCGGCCCCATGGGCGGTCACGGTCCGCAGCTCCCGCAGCCCGGCCAGGGCCCCGGCGGCGACAGCGCCGCTCGTGTGCTCTCGCTGGCGCAGCAGACCGCCGACCAGGCGATCGCCGAGGCCCGTTCCGAGGCCAACAAGATCGTCGGTGAGGCACGCAGCCGCGCCGAGGGTCTGGAGCGGGACGCCCGGGCGAAGGCCGACGCGCTGGAGCGGGACGCGCAGGAGAAGCACCGCGTGGCGATGGGCTCGCTGGAGTCCGCCCGCGCGACGCTGGAGCGCAAGGTCGAGGACCTGCGCGGCTTCGAGCGCGAGTACCGGACCCGTCTGAAGTCCTACCTGGAGAGCCAGCTGCGTCAGCTGGAGACCCAGGCCGACGACTCGCTGGCTCCGCCGCGGACCCCGGCGACCGCGTCGCTGCCGCCGGCCCCGCAGATGAGCGGGTCGATGGCGCCGGCCGGTGCGGGTGCGATGGGCCACTCCATGGGCGGCAACCCGTCCATGGGCGGCCACGGCGGCCCGTCCTCGAACGGACCGTCGTACGGCGGCCAGCAGCAGATGTCGCCGGCGATGACCCAGCCGATGGCTCCGGTCCGGCCGCAGGCACCGCAGCCGATGCAGCAGGCGCCGTCGCCGATGCGCGGCTTCCTGATCGACGAGGACGACAACTGACGGCCGTGCGCGCGCTGAGCGCGTAGCCGTCGGCAGGCTGAGGGCCGGGCCCCGGGGATTCTTCCCCGGGGCCCGGCCCTTTCGCGTGGGCGGACGCCGGCGGGGGCGGGGCGGGCCCGTTCCCCGCCCCGCCCCTTCCCGGAACCGGAGCAGGCCCGGGACTCCGGACGCCCGGCGGGCGTGTCCTCAAGCCCAGGGGAACGGCGAAGGGCCCGGCCGACACCGTCGGCCGGGCCCTTCGCCCGGGGATTACGCCTCGGTCTTGCGGAGGCGGAAGGTCAGGGACAGGGACTCGTCCGTGAACGGGTCGCCGTACGTGGCGTCCGCTTCCGTCGCGGCGAAGTCCAGCGCCAGGACCTCGTCCGCGATCAGGCCCGCGTGTTCGGTGAGGGCCTCCGCCGTCTCGGCGGACTCCGCCGACCAGCGGACGGCGATGCGGTCCGCGACGTCCAGGCCGCTGTTCTTGCGGGCCTCCTGGATCAGGCGGATCGCGTCACGGGCCAGACCCGCACGCCGCAGGCCGGGCGTGATCTCCAGATCGAGCGCGACCGTCGCGCCCGAGTCGGACGCCACCGACCAGCCCTCGCGCGGCGTCTCGGTGATGATCACCTCGTCCGGGGAGAGCGTGACCTTCTCGCCGTCCACCGTGACCGTCGCCGTGCCCTCGCGCAGGGCCAGCGAGAGCGCGGCGGCGTCCGCCTCCGCCACCGCCTTGGCCACCGCCTGGACGCCCTTGCCGAAGCGCTTGCCCAGCGCGCGGAAGTTCGCCTTGGCGGTCGTGTCGACCAGCGAGCCGCCCACCTCGGAGAGGGAGGCGAGCGAGGAGACGTTGAGCTCCTCGGTGATCTGCGCCTGGAGCTCGGGCGTCAGCGCCTCGAAGCCCGAGGCGGCCACCAGGGCGCGCGAGAGGGGCTGGCGCGTCTTGACGCCCGACTCGGCCCGCGTCGCGCGGCCCAGCTCCACCAGACGGCGTACCAGCGCCATCTGGCGGGAAAGGGTGGGGTCGATGGCCGAGAGGTCCGGCTCGGGCCACGTCGAGAGGTGGACCGACTCCGGGGCGTCCGGCGTGACCGGGACGATCATGTCCTGCCAGACCCGCTCGGTGATGAACGGCGTGAGCGGGGCCATCAGGCGCGTGACCGTCTCCACCACGTCGTGCAGCGTGCGCAGCGCCGCCTTGTCGCCCTGCCAGAAGCGGCGGCGCGAGCGGCGTACGTACCAGTTCGACAGGTCGTCGACGAAGGCGGAGAGCAGCTTGCCCGCCCGCTGGGTGTCGTACGACTCCAGGGCCTCGGTGACCTGGTCCGTCAGCGCGTGCAGCTCGGACAGCAGCCAGCGGTCCAGGACCGGGCGGTCGGCCGGGGCCGGGTCCGCGGCGCTGGGCGCCCAGCCCGACGTACGGGCGTACAGGGCCTGGAAGGCGACCGTGTTCCAGTACGTGAGGAGCGTCTTGCGCACGACCTCCTGGATCGTGCTGTGGCCGACCCGCCGGGCCGCCCAGGGGGAGCCGCCGGCCGCCATGAACCACCGGACCGCGTCCGCGCCGTGCTGGTCCATGAGCGGGATCGGCTGGAGGATGTTGCCCAGGTGCTTGGACATCTTCCGGCCGTCCTCGGCGAGGATGTGGCCCAGGCAGACGACGTTCTCGTACGACGACTTGTCGAAGACCAGCGTGCCCACCGCCATGAGCGTGTAGAACCAGCCGCGGGTCTGGTCGATCGCCTCCGAGATGAACTGCGCCGGGTAGCGCTGCTCGAAGAGCTCCTTGTTCTCGTACGGGTAGCCGTACTGCGCGAACGGCATCGAGCCCGAGTCGTACCAGGCGTCGATGACCTCGGGAACGCGCGTCGCCGTCAGCGAGCAGCCCTCGCTGGTGCACGGGAAGGTGACCGCGTCGATGTACGGGCGGTGCGGGTCCAGGGACGACTGGTCGGTGCCCGTGAGGTCGGAGAGCTCGGCCAGCGAGCCCACGCAGGTGAGGTGGTCGTCCTCGCAGCGCCAGATGGGCAGCGGGGTGCCCCAGTAGCGGTTGCGGGACAGCGCCCAGTCGATGTTGTTGTTCAGCCAGTCGCCGAAGCGGCCCTGCTTCACCGACTCCGGGAACCAGTTCGTCCCCTCGTTCTCGCGCAGCATCGCGTCCTTGACCGCGGTGGTCCTGATGTACCAGGACGGCTGGGCGTAGTAGAGGAGCGCGGTGTGGCAGCGCCAGCAGTGCGGGTAGCTGTGCTCGTACGGGACGTGGCGGAAGAGGCGGCCGCGGGCGCCCAGGTCCTCGGTGAGGGCCTCGTCGGCCTTCTTGAAGAACTGGCCGCCGACCAGGGCGACCTCCGGCGCGAACGTGCCGTCGGCGAGCACCGGGTTCACGACGGGCAGGCCGTACGCCCGGCAGGTCCTGAGGTCGTCCTCACCGAACGCCGGGGCCTGGTGGACCAGACCCGTGCCGTCCTCGGTGGTCACGTAGTCGGCGTTGACGACGAAGTGGGCCTCGGAGGGGAACTCCACCAGGGCGAAGGGGCGCTCGTAGGTCCAGCGCTCCATCTGCGCGCCGGTGAACGTCTGCCCGGTGGCCTCCCAGCCCTCGCCCAGGGACTTCTCCAGGAGGGGCTGGGCGACGACCAGCTTCTCCTCGCCGTTCGTGGCGACGACGTAGGTGACGTCGGGGTGGGCGGCGACCGCCGTGTTGGACACAAGGGTCCACGGGGTGGTCGTCCAGATCAGCAGCGACGCCTCGCCCGCGAGCGGGCCGGAGGTCAGCGGGAAGCGGACGAAGACCGAGGGGTCGACGACCGTCTCGTAGCCCTGCGCCAGCTCGTGGTCGGACAGGCCGGTGCCGCAGCGGGGGCACCAGGGGGCGACGCGGTGGTCCTGGACCAGCAGGTCCTTGTTGAAGATCTCCTTCAGGGACCACCAGACCGACTGGACGTACGACGGGTCCATGGTCCGGTACGCGTCGTCGAGGTCGACCCAGTAGCCCATGCGGGTCGTGAGCTCGGCGAAGGCGTCGGTGTGGCGGGTCACCGACTCGCGGCACTTCGCGTTGAACTCCGCGATGCCGTACGCCTCGATGTCCTTCTTGCCGTTGAAGCCCAGTTCCTTCTCGACGGCGAGCTCGACCGGCAGGCCGTGGCAGTCCCAGCCGGCCTTGCGGGCCACGTGGTAGCCGCGCATGGTGCGGAAGCGGGGGAAGACGTCCTTGAAGACGCGGGCCTCGATGTGGTGCGCGCCCGGCATGCCGTTGGCGGTGGGCGGGCCCTCGTAGAACACCCACTCGGGGCGTCCTTCGGACTGTTCGAGACTCTTCGAGAAGACCTTGTTCTCGCGCCAGAAATCGAGCACGGCGTGCTCGAGCGCGGGAAGGTCGACCTGGGCGGGCACCTGGCGGTACAGCGACATCGATTCCTCCGGCGGACTGTGACTTCCGTCGGAGGGACGAGAGCGCTGGGCTCCCGCGGTACCACCCTCCTTGGCCACGGGCGGTGCCCGTGACCCCCTCATTGGGGCAGCGATGCCGGTTCTACTGGCCCTGCGTCCGCGGGCGGGCCCACGACGCGGAGCGTTCTTCCGGCGGCTCAGGGGTGATGCTTCACGCCGCGCTCGCCGCCGGGCTCACACCGTCCCCGGATCGCTCTTGGCTGCGTACGACGCTACTCGTCCCCTTCGAGGCCTTTCGCTTCGGCCAGTGTACGGGCCGCGGGCCCGGAGGGCCGCCCGGTTTCCGCTCGGCCCTCCGGACGTACGCCGATAGCCCGAATGGCCATACACGCCGTCCCGTACCGCGCTCACGTCCTTCGGGGCGGATTACCGGGCGGAGAGCTGGGCACAACCGATGCAGGCTCGTCGCGCCCGGCACGCGGCGGGGCCGACCGGCGGCGTGCCCCGTTGCCGCGGGGCTGGAGTCGACTTATCGTCCCAGCACGATGCGCGAGCAAGATCACAATATGTGAAGGGGCCGCGGCCATGGTGGCTAAGAAGACCGCCGCACAGGGCGCAGACGGGACCGGCACGGCGGAGAACAGCGCCGTCGCGGACCAGCCCGTCGCGAAGAAGGCCGCTGCCAGGAAGAGCGCCGCGAAGAAGACGGCCACCGAGCGGACGGCCGTGCAGAAGACGACTGTGGCCAAGAAGGCCGCCGCGAAGAAGACCGTGGCGAAGAAGGCGGCACCGGCCGGTACGGCCAAGAAGGCACCTGCCGAGAAGGCGGCTGCGAAGAAGGCCGCTCCTGCGGCCAAGGGGGCGGCCCAGGCCGCGGAAGAGACAGGAGCCAAGACGGTGGTTGCGAAGAAGACAGCGAGCAGGTCCACGGCCGCCAAGAAGGCCGTGCCGGTCGCCGCCGCGGCGGCGGTGGCGTCTCCCGCGGTCGCCCCGGCGGCCCCCGGCGAACTCGCCGTACGGCCGGGCGAGGACCCGTGGACGCCGCAGGAGGTCGCCGAGGCGCGGGCCGAGCTGGAGAAGGACGTCGCCGGCCTGCGGGTCGAGATCAGCGCGTCGGAGGAGGCGGTGACCGGCCTGATGCGCGACTCCGGGGACGGCGCGGGCCACGACGAGGCCGACACCGGCACGAAGAACATCTCCCGCGAGTACGAGCTGGCCCTGGCCGCCAGCGCCCGTGAGCGCCTGGAGCAGACCGAGCGGGCCCTGGAGCGCCTCGACGCCGGTACGTACGGGCTGTGCGAGGTCTGCGGGAATCCCATCGGCAAGGCGCGCATGCAGGCGTTCCCGCGCGCCACGCTGTGCGTGGAGGACAAGCAGAAGCAGGAGCGCCGCTACTGACCCCGCGCCACCGGGGCTCCGACCGGGCGTCGACACCGTCCGTACGTGTGTGCCGTACCCTCGTGCTCAGTCAGGTACCTAGGTTGAGGGACTCACGTGGCAGAGGCGGAGCGCGTCATCGGTATGCCGGACACCCCTGAGGCCGGGGGAGCCGAGCCGGAGGAGTCCTCCGACGCGGCGGCCCCCGAGGAGCAGCCGGTGAGCAGGGGCAAGCGGAAGATCCCTGTGCTGTTCGGCGTGGCCCTCGTGGCCTACCTGCTGGACCTGGGCAGCAAGATGCTCGTGGTGGCCAAGCTGGAGCACCACGAGCCGATCGAGGTCATCGGCGACCTGCTGCGGTTCGAGGCGATCCGGAACGCGGGCGCCGCGTTCGGCATCGGCGAGGCTTTCACCGTCATCTTCACGGCGATCGCGGCGTCCGTGATCGTGGTGATCGCCCGGCTCGCGCGCAAGCTCTACAGCCTGCCGTGGGCCATCGCGCTCGGACTGCTGCTCGGTGGCGCGCTGGGCAATCTCACCGACCGCGTCTTCCGTTCGCCGGGTGTCTTCAAGGGCGCCGTGGTGGACTTCATCGCGCCGGCGAACTTCGCGGTCTTCAACCTCGCGGACTCCGCGATCGTGTGCGGCGGCATCCTCATTGTGATCCTGTCGTTCCGGGGTCTGGACCCCGACGGCACTGTCCACAAGGACTGACAAGGCATACTCGACGGGTGAGTACCATTCCCGAGTTCCGCACCCTGCCCGTTCCCGATGGCCTCGAGGGCGAGCGCGTCGACGCCGCCATCTCCCGGATGTTCGGGTTCTCCCGCACGAAGGCGGCCGAGCTCGCCGCCGCCGGGAAGGTCCAGGTCGACGGGTCGGTGGTCGGGAAGTCCGAGCGGGTCCGGGGCGGGGCCTGGCTCGAGGTGGAGATGCCGCAGGCCGCGGCCCCCGTGCAGATCGTGGCCGAGCCCGTCGAGGGCATGGAGATCGTGCACGACGACGACGACATCGTCGTCATCGACAAGCCGGTCGGCGTCGCCGCCCACCCCAGCCCCGGCTGGACGGGCACCACCGTGATCGGCGGTCTCGCCGCCGCCGGGTACCGCATCTCGACCTCCGGCGCCTCCGAGCGCCAGGGCATCGTGCACCGCCTCGACGTCGGTACGTCGGGCCTCATGGTCGTGGCCAAGTCGGAGCGGGCGTACACGCTGCTCAAGGCGCAGTTCCGGGACCGGGTCGTCGTGAAGAAGTACCACGCGCTGGTCCAGGGCCACCCGGACCCGATGAGCGGCACCATCGACGCCCCGATCGGGCGCCACCCCAACCACGACTACAAGTGGGCCGTGACGGCCGAGGGCAAGCCCTCCGTCACGCACTACGACCTGATCGAGGCGTTCCGGGCCGCGTCGCTCCTCGACATCAAGCTGGAGACCGGACGCACGCACCAGATCCGGGTGCACATGTCCGCGCACCGCCACCCCTGCGTGGGCGACACGACGTACGGCGCGGACCCGACGATGGGCAAGCGGCTCGGCCTGACGCGGCAGTGGCTGCACGCCATGCGGCTCGGCTTCGAGCACCCGTCGGACGGGCAGTGGGTCGAGTTCCAGAGCGCGTACCCGGCCGACCTGCAGAAGGCGCTGGACGTGATCCGCGCCGAGAGCGAGTGAGCGCCCTCCCGCGCACGCACCGGGCCAAGGGGCGCGCCTACTAGGCGCAGCTAAGAGCGGCACATGGGGCCACAGCACACCGCTGTGGCCCCTTTCCGTTGCCCCGTCAATCGTTAGGAAACTTTCCCAACACTCTTGACGGCAACTGTAAACAATCCTAACTTTCACGCGAACTCCCGTACCGGAACCCCCACCCGAAGGGAGCACGACCCCATGCGCAAACCCCTGCTCTTCGCCTCCGCGCTCGGCGTCCTCATGGCATTTCAGACACCGGTCGGCGCCGCCGAGGCCCCCGCCCCCACCCCCCCCCCCCCCTCTTCCC
>NZ_VBVX01000743.1 GCF_005981925.1 Streptomyces albidochromogenes | reverse complement strand
ACAGTTTCCATAGAATACGATCTTTTCCAATTCTTCAAAATGTCGAATACCGAATCCATCACTCTTCCCTGTTCATCGATGCAAGGCAAGTTGATCTTTGAAATGAATTGTACTTTTGGAGGTTTTTCCGGATAGCTTTGGTCGCAAACTATGGTTAACGAATAAATTCTGTTTTCATGAGTTGAATGGGGAGGGCCCAAGATCGTTCCGTTCCAATAAGTCATGGTTATGTCATCTTGATTTGTTAATCCATACGAAATGGATTCAGCACCCAATCCTTTTTCACCTTTCTCCAACTCTTCTAATAATTTGAAATTTCTAGGACTAAAAAATTCCAAGTTAGTAATCCTTGATCTATCAGCAGTATATATATAGTCTAACTTACATCTTGGACATATCGATATTTTGGTGTAAATAGTGAACGAAGACAAGCTCCTTGCTCAAATCAGAATCTCGAATAGGGTCTCAATCTTCACACGACTGTATATTAT
>NZ_VBVX01000742.1 GCF_005981925.1 Streptomyces albidochromogenes | reverse complement strand
TCATTATTCACGCCTCATCCTTTTCCCATCGGCTGAAATAAATAGCCGATGGGAAAAGGATGAGGCGTGAATAATGATATGTGGTGGGAAATGAGAGGTGGTGTAGTAAGCGGGTATGGAGGAGATTTAGATAAAGTGCGTTGATATTGTAAATAAAAGGGAGTATTAATTTGTTTGAGTTAGGGAGGTTGGAATGAGGAGCGGAAATAGAATATGAAGAATGAGAAGATAATGCGAGGCGGTTGGTGATATTAGCGGTGTAGGGATAGTTTAAATTAATGAATTGGCGTGATTTGGAGGGTAAATTGGAGAGGAGAGAATAGAATTGATGAAGTTAGAGTATTGTAGAATGTCGAGATTTCGAAATGAGTAAAGGGAGTTGAAATGGTGTGAAATGAGGCGGTGTGATATGATATATATAGTTAAGAATTATAATTTATTTTGATGGAGTAGGTTTGTGAGTAATGAAATTGGGATGTTGAATTGGTAGTGTTT
>NZ_VBVX01000741.1 GCF_005981925.1 Streptomyces albidochromogenes | reverse complement strand
GGTGCCGCGCGCCTCGGCGGAGGCGGGGGGTGCGGCGCTGCCCGCGGGGGCGGCGACGAGGGCGGTCAGGACCAGGGAGCCGACGGATGCCAGGGTCCCGTACATCGCCAGTGCTCTCATCGCGTTCCCTTCGTACAGGTGTAGGACAAAAGGGATACTTGGTGGGGGAGTTGGCGAAGTAAAGCACCGGTGGGCGGTGTCGGGCGCATTGACCCCCGACGAGTCGCGCGGGCGGCACGGGGGTACGGACCGTCGACAGCGCGTGCGGGCGGCGGACCGGCGGCGCGGTGACGGTACGTAGGGTCGTGGCCGTCAACTGCTGCCCCGGAGGGCAAGGTTGGCCTACCCGGCGGTCACGGATGCCGCCCGCTCCGGCTCGTGCCCTGCGGGGTGCGGTCGCCGGTCAGGAGCTGCTGCCGCAACTGGAACCGGAGCTCGATCCGCAGCTGGACCCGCTGCTGCCGCTGCTGCAACTGGACCCACCGCCTCCGCAGGT
>NZ_VBVX01000081.1 GCF_005981925.1 Streptomyces albidochromogenes | reverse complement strand
GGCAGCGTCAGAGGTGTATAAAAGACAGGGGGGGGGGCGGCGGGCCGTGCGGGCCGGGGCCGAGCCGGAGCGGGTATTCGCTTTGGCGCATGCGGTGGTGGGATCAGGCCTTTGGCTGGGAGTGGGAGACAATCTGGCCTCGGCGGCTGCATCAGGTTGCGGGCGGGGATGCCGAGGTGATCTGGCGCGGTGGCGGATCGTGGGGCGGGACGCGGTCGTCTTCCCGGAGGTGGTGGCTTCCGGTCAGGTGAGCATCTCTTCGACAGCCCGAATTCGGTGCTCGCGCAGGCTTTGCACGGCACGCCGGCACGGGGTCGGCACGCCGGGAAGACCTCACAACCTCAAACAGCCACCGGCCGGCCTCAGCGCATCAGCATCAGCTGTCTCTCGCACCGCTGTCCCCGAATCAGGGGATCGCAGCCGAATGACGCGCCTGGGCTGCTTGTCCACCGTCGGAGCGGTGTCAGCGCTGTGCGGCTGCCTTGCGGTACGCACGTCCGGCCAGCGGTACCAGCACGGCCAGCGACATCACGAGCACCGTCAGCGCCGTGGGGAGGGGGTGTTCCGCGGGGAACGCCCCGCTGGTCGGGCCGCGTTCGTTGCCGAACAGGTCCCGGCTCGCCGAGACGACCGCACTGACCGGGTTCCACTCGGCGAGGATGCGCACCCAGCCCGGCAGCCCGTCCAGGGGGATGAACGCGTTGGAGAGGAACGCGAGGGGCATCATGATCACGCCGGACACCGCGCTGACCGTCTCCACGTTGCGCAGCACCAGTCCCAGCAGGGCGCCGAGCCAGGACATCGCGAAGCCCATCAGGAGCAGCAGTCCGAAACCGGCCAGCGTCTGGAGCGGGCCGTTGTGCGCGCGCCAGCCGATGGCGTAGCCGACGAGTGTCATCACCACACAGCTCCAGGCGACGAGCACGCCGTCCGCGACGGTCCGGCCCACCAGGACGGATGAACCGGAGATGGGCAGGACTCGGAACCGGTCCACCAGGCCGTTGTTGAGATCGCTGACCACGCCGACGCCGGTGGTGGTCATGTTGGTGAGCATCACCTGCGCGAAGATGCCGGCCATGATGTATTCCTGGTAGCCGCCGGGGCCGGGTGCCTGCATGGCGCTGCCGAAGAGGTAGCCGAGGACGATGACGGATGCCACCGGCATCACGGTGACGCCGAGCAGGTGTTCCGGCATGCGGCGGATGTGCCGCATCCGGCGTCCGACGAGTGCGATCGAGTCGCTGAGTGCCTCGATCACGCCGGCTGCTTCTCCTCGGAGGCGGGGATGGCCCCGGTGGCCTTCGGTTCCTTGTGCGTGCTTTGCTGCCCTGTCAGGGCGAGGAACACGTCGTCGAGTGTCGATCTGCGCACGGCGAAGTCCTGCGGCTCGATCCCGAGCAGTTCGAGACCCTTCGCGGCCGCGGCGATCGTGCTCACGCCGTCGGTCAGCGGTATGGAGACGGTACGGGTTTCGGGATGCGTCACCGTGTCGCCGCAGGAGAGGGCGGACAGTGTCCGCTCCACGGTCGCCAGGTCGGTGTGGGAGGCGGCCGACACTTCCAGCCGCTCTCCTCCGAGCTTGCGCTTGAGCTGGTCGGGGGTGCCTTCCGCGATGACGGTGCCGCGGTCGATGACCGCGATGCGGTCGGCCAACTGGTCGGCCTCCTCCAGGTACTGGGTGGTCAGCAGCACGGTCACCCCTTCGGCCACCTGGTTGCGGATCATGTCCCAGAGCGTCCGCCGGCCGGTGAGGTCGAGGCCGGTGGTCGGCTCGTCGAGGAAGAGCACCTGGGGGCGGCCGACCAGGCTCGCGGCGAGGTCGAGGCGGCGGCGCATCCCGCCCGAGTAGGTTTTCGCCGGGCGGTCGGCCGCCGCCACGAGCCCGAACTGTTCAAGGAGTTCCTCGGCCCTTGCCTTCGCCCCGCGCCGCCCTTGGTGCAGCAGCACGCCGATCAGCCGGAGGTTTTCGCGTCCGGTGAGCCGTTCGTCGACGGACGCGTACTGGCCCGCCAGGCCGATGCTGGCGCGCACGTCGCGTGCCTGGGTGGCCAGGTCGTAGCCGGCCACGGTGGCACGCCCCTCGTCCGGCTCCAGGAGCGTGGTGAGAATCCGCACGGTGGTGGTCTTGCCCGCGCCGTTGGGGCCGAGGACGGCGAGGATCGTGCCCGCGGGTACGGCGAGGTCGACGCGGCTCAGCGCCTGGTGGTTGCCGTACCGCTTGCGAAGGCCCTCCGCCGAGATCGCGGTCTCCATCGCGGCTACTCCATTCCTCAGCTGATGCGGGTGTTCGGGGAGCGTGGTGGCCGCAGTCCCTCGTGTACGGGGGCTGCGGTGGGCTGCGGCGGTCTGGGACGTGCGTACGGGGTTCGGGCGGTGAGGGGCGGTTATGCCCGGGTCGTCGCGGAGTCCTGGCGCGCGAGGAGGAGAGAGGCGACGCCGGCGATGTCGCCGGCGTCGAGGAGGTCTTCCTCGGGTATTTCGACGCTGTAGCGCTGCTCGATGAGGACGGAGAACTCGAGCAGGACCAGGGAGTCGAGTTCGAGTTCCGTGAAGGGGGTGTTGGGGGTTACCTCTCCGCTGACCTCGAGTTTGTCGATGAGGAGGGTGACGAGCTGGTCCTTGAGGCTGTCGGCGGTCATGGTGGGGTTCCTTTCGCGTGAGGGCGGGTTGAGAGTCAGGCGAGGACGTCGGACACCGGGATCGGCGGCCAGGTCAGGGCGGCGGATCCCCAGCTGAGGCCCCCGCCGAAGGAGGTCATGAGGACGCGGTGTCCCGGGGCGAGGCGTCCGTCGGCTGCCGCGTCGGTCAGGGCCAGGGGGATGGAGGCGGCGGACGTGTTGCCTACGCGGTCGAGGTGGATGAGTACGCGGGAACGGTCGACCTCGAGGAGGTCGGCGACGGTGTGGAGGATCCGGACGTTGGCCTGGTGTCCCGCGACCCGGTCGATGTCGGAGGCGGACCAGTCGATCTTCTTGAGCAGCTGTGCCGAGGACTCTGCCATGCGGTGTACGGCGTGCGTGAAGATTTCCTTGCCGCGCATGGTGAGGTAGTCGTCCGCCTCGCCCGTGGTGTCCGGTTCGGAGCGTTGGCGTGAGCCTGCGCCGGGGACGAGGGCCAGGTCCTTGTGTGTGCCGTCGCCGCCGAGGTCGAAGCCGGCGAGCGCACCGGGCTCATCGGGGCGGCCGGCCCGCAGGAGCGCCGCGCCGGCGCCGTCGCCGAAGATGACCGCCGTGTTGCGGTCCTGCGGGTTGAGCCGGGTGGACCAGATGTCGGCGCCGATGACCAGGACGCGTTCGGCGATCCCCGCCGCGATGGCGCCGGCGGCGGAGGCGAGGGCGTAGACGAAGCCCGCGCAGGCGACGGAGATGTCGAACGCGGCGATCGGCCCCAGGCCGAGGCGTGCGGCGACGTCCGGGGCGGTGGCGGGCATGGGGTGGTCGGGGGTGCTGGTGGCCAGGATGAGCATGTCGACCCGGTTGTCGCCGGCTGAACGCAGGGCGCGTTGTGCCGCGGTCACCGCGAGGTCGCCCGTGGCGGTCTTGGGGTCGGCCCAGTGCCGCTGGGTGATGCCTGTGCGGGTGCGGATCCAGTGGTCGTCGGTGCCGAGCCGTTGTGACAGCTCTTCGTTGGTCACCACGCGCGGGGGCACCGTGGCGCCGAGGCCGGCCAGTACGGGGGTGCGGCTCATGCCGGACCCCGCCTTGTGGTGCGTCGCGCCTGGGTCAATGTCGCTCTCCTTGCGATGTCTGGGCGGTGGGTGCGTGAAGGGGCACCTGTCGGTCGTCTTGCGTCGGCGGTGTGTGCGGCTGCCGGTCGCCGTGAGGTGCGACGGCGTGGGTCGTCGATGCGTCGCGGGGGCGGGGGGTCTATCCGGTGAGGTGGTTCATGGCTTTCTCATAGGCGGTGGTGCCGGACAGGAGCAGGAAGCCCACCAGTGCCAACAGCCATGCCGTGTTCTCCCGTGCGTTGGCCCTGAGCCAGTGGTCGATACGGCGCAGAGCGGGCTGCACCGCCCGTCGGGAGACGAGCCGGCCGAGCGCCATCAGTCCTGCGGGGGCGATCATGACCAGGCAGTACAGGGCCAGCAGGGCGGCTTGCGCGAGCCACGGGAGGCCGGAGTCGCCGAGGGCGTCGATGGCGGCGAGATACGGGAACATCGTGACGATCTCCAGCGCGATGGCCATCATCGCCACGGCGGCCACGCCTCGGGCGGTGGCCGACGCGCCGACCGCCGACTCCCGCCACCGGGTGAAGCGCCCCTCCCCCGCCTTCTCACGTCGCACCAGGCCGTACCAGACCCCGGTGAGGATGAGCACCACGCCGCTTCCCGCCGTCACCATGTCACCGGCGGGCGAGTCCAGTGCCGAGCCCAAGGGCTCGCGTACGGCCGAGAGGGCGCTCAGCATCAGGAGGCCCAGCGCCAGGTAGCCGGCGGCGACGATCAGCAGATAGCCGAAGACGTTCGCCATGCGCAGCGCCCGCGGGGTCAGCAGGAACCAGACAGGTATGGCCAGGGTGGACACGCTCAGGGTGTCCATCAGGGCCAGGGGAATGATGTGTGCCAGTACACCCACTAGAAAACTCCGGGGAGCCAGCTGTCGCGGCGGCCGGAGGCGAAGGCGATGCCGGTGAGGACGCCGGCGCTGCCCGTGCGCAGATCGCTCGACAGCTTGAAGTTGCGTGAGCCCGGGAAGTGCAGTTCGCCCTCGCGTGGCCGGATCTCGTGCAGGCCCAGTTGCTGGGCGTGCCGGGCTGTCAACGCCCGGGCCTGCTCTTCGACGGTTCCGTTGCGGGCGAGTGTGGTCAGTGCGGCGATGAAGCCCGCACGCCCTCGGAACAGGCCGCTTTGCACCATGAGTTCAGGGCCGGTCGCCCGCACGAGATCCATCACTGTGGCCTGTGTGGAGGTCCAGTTCTCGTGACGGGTGAGTTCCGCCAGGACGAGCGCGGCACCGCAGGATCCTACTTCGACGTAGCCAAGGCTTCTGCGTCCGGCTTCGTTGAACTGCAGGGAGCCGTCCGCGCACCGGACGTACCCGGAGAGTTCGAGCTCCATCAAGTGCCGGGCGAGGTCGACCGCGGCGGTGTCTTCGGTGCGCAGTGCGTGGCGGTGGACGGCCAGGGCGATGCCCGCCACCCCGTGCATGAGGCCGAAGTGCGACACGTCCGGCTGTTCGCTCTTCACGAGGCGGTCGAGGTAGGCCCGTGCCCGCTGGGTGAGTTCGGCACCGAGCTGCTCGGCGAGCTCTTCCGGTACCAGCGGTTCGGGGCCCGATGCCATCTCGGAGGTGGCCAGGAAGATGCCGGCGAGGCCGCTGAAGAGGCTCAGTCCGATGCCGGAGCGGTCTTTCGCCAGGCTCGTCTCCGCCAGCCACTGGGCGTGGTCGTGGCGGCCGGCCTTCCACAGGGTGTAGGCGGCGCCCAGTTCGCTGTCGTACAGGCCGCGTTCAAGTCGGTGGGCCGATTCGCGGCCGCGGACGGCGATCCACTCGGTCACCTGCTCCGTGAGATCGGGTGCGTCCAGGCCCTGTGTGTCCAGCAGCGACCACAGTACTCCGGAGGCTCCTGTGGCCAGAGAGACCGGGGAGAGGGAGAACCCGGTGAAGTCCCCCCGGAAGAGACGGTCGGTCCGGTCGGGGTCCATGGTGGCCCGGAGCCCGGTGACGATCTGCGACGCCCAGGTCTGGAATCCGAGCGAGTCGTCGAGGTGACTGGAGGCGAGGCTCACCGGGCCGTCGAGTGCGGTGTCCGGGCGGCGGGCCACGCGCAGCACTCGGTTCGCCCACTCCTGGGGCAGGTCGTACCACGTCCGGCAGGCGTCGACGATCTGACGCAGCTTGGTCCCGTCCATCCGGATCAGATGGGTGAGAGGCATGTAGCAGGAGAGTTCCAGCATGCACAGGGCGTACTCGTCCGCGGCTCGCCCGGTCCTGGTCGGGTCGGTGAAGCCGGGCGCGCCGGGGAACGGGCGGGGCGCGTCCTGCGGGAGGCAGGTTTCCAGGTCGATGAGTTTGATGTCGAGGTCGGGGGTGACCATCACGTTCCCGGAGTGGAGGTCTCCGAAGACGTAGCCGCGGTCCCAGATCGCGTCCATCGCGCGGCGGACCTTTTCCAGGATGAGGTGGACGTCTTCGCGGTAGACCCTGATGTCCTGGGGTGTCGGCGGCTCGAAGGGGTCGGGGCGGACGAGGAAGGGAACCCTGGCGGCGCACCATTCCTGGAGGGTGGTCCCGTCGATGTATTCCATCGCGGTGAAGACGTGCGACTGCCAGCTGAACTGGTCGTAGGCCTCGGGGATGCCCGGCAGTGCGGAGAGGGTCCGCATCGCCTGGTACTCGTTGACGGCCCGGGTGATCGAGTCGCCGCCCACCAGGTCGTAGCCGGCGAAGGGCCGGGCCTCCTTGAGCACCAGTTGCCGGCCGGTGTTGTGGTCGGTGGCGAGGTAGACGCCGCCGCTGTTGGAGAAGTGGAGCGTCTTGTCGATGCGGTACGGCGGAACCGGCCCGTCCGCGGTGGGCGCCGCCGGCTTGAACGCGTCCGGGATGTTCACGAACGAGGGGGCCGTGAACGGCACGGACCGGCGGTCGGGGACGAGATGACCGTCAGGGTGCTCCAGGGCGAGGATCGGTTTGCCCTCGCCGGTGCGGCAGTACCGGCGGGTGTAGGCGCCGTACCGGACGTGGACCACGCTGCGGTCGACCTGGAGATCGGACAGGATGCGCGGGCCCTGCGCGTCGGCGAGCAGGCCGACGAGCTCGCCGCTGAGGGTGACGGACTGTTCCTCGGTGGCCGGGTAGAGGACGAATCCCTTGCCGCTGACCTGCCGGGGCGCGTACTTGGCGTTGATCAGCCAGGCGTACTCGTAGCGGGCCAGGAACTTGAAGGGGACGCCGCGCGCGAAGCAGAACGCCGAGACCTTCTCCCGGAGAGCCTCGAAGGTGTCGGGCGTGACGGCGATGTGAATCTTCCACCCCTGGCCGGTGACGGGTTCGCCGCCGGGCCGGCAGACGGTCCAGATGCCGTGCTGGGCGTACTGCCATCCGTCGGCGTGCGTGACCGGTACCAGCCCACGCCGTATCGCCTGGAACCTGGGGTCGGCGGGGTCGGCCTTCCAGCGGGCGATCTCGTCGTACGAGTCGGGGTCGGCGAAGGTGTAGAAGAAGTGGTCCATGCCCGGCCTCTTTACGCGTTCACGGGTGCGGTTGCGGTGGTGGTGGTGGTCTCGGTGTCCGGCGTCATGGTGGTGGCCGCCTCGAGGGTGGCGATCACGTCCCACAGGGGAGCGGTCACCTCGGTATCGGCGCCCGTGGAACGGCTCGTGCCCTTGCGGGGGGCGACGAGGTGGTAGTTGGGGACGTCGGTGAGGCGGGCCAGCACGTCGGCGATGATCGGGTTGCCTGCGACCCCCGGCGGGAAGGACGGGGCGATCACCACGGGAGCACTGGTGCCGAGCGCGGCGAGGAAGAAGGGCGAGGTGCCCGATCCCGATGCCAGCCCCGACAGGAACGCGACGCTCGCGGGGAAGACGATGATGCCGTCGTAGTCGGCCGCGATCCTGGTGTGTACCGGCTCCCGCCGGCCGTTCGCTGTGTCCCAGGTGTTGGAGACGACCGGAGTCTGCGTCATCGTGGCGAGGGCCGAGGCGCTCACGAAGTGCTCCGCGGTGTCGGTCAGCCCCACCGTCACCTTGTAGTGGGGGCGGTTCGCCGACAGCCAGTTGAGCCAGAACGGCAGGTGTGCGGTGGAGAGGGTGCCGGTGGCGACGAGGAACAGGTTGGCCTGTCGCGCCTTTGCCGCGTCGCTCTGGTCGAGCCGGGGCATCGATTTCACGTTCCGTCCCTTGCTTGCGTTGCTGCGGTCAGTCGTCGCGCGAGTCCCGGCGCCGTTTGCCGTCCTCGTCCCACCGGCGGTCGTCGTCCCACCGGCGGTTGTCGTCCCGCCTCCGGTCTTCGTCCCGCCTCCGGTCTTCCGAGGACTTGAGGCCCAAGTCGCTGCGCAATTCCTCAACAAGTCCCCGAGGCTTGGTGCGTCGATAACTTTCCGCGAATTCAAGCCCTCCGAAGAGGACCAGCGCAATACCGAACGGCCTGCCATCGAACCAGATGAATTCGGTGTCCGGGAAGGCGGCGATGAGTACCACGCCCACGGCGATCAGGGCGATCCCGAAAATCCTCTTCAAACTTGTCGGCACGATCAATCGACCTTTCTCTGCCCGTGGCAACCGAGGGCCAGTCTCAACCAGGCTGCGTTGCTTGTGAGTTGACGGCCGGAATTTTACATGCCGCAGATGGGCCGCGTAGAGCGAGACTGAAAATCGCCTGCCTGAGGAGGCCGAAATCTTGCGATACCAGGTAATGCCCGCCGGGTATAAAGCTTACGTCGACGTCCTCGCCGAGCTCCTTCCATCCGGCGAATGCGTCCCTGGGGACCAGAGGATCGCAATCGCCGGCGAAGACTCTGACCGGCACGGACAGTGGGCGTTCCTGCGGGTGATGGCGGTATTCGGCGCACATGCGCGTGTCATCCCGCAGCAGGCCGAGAAAGGGCCGAATCCAGGCCGGGTGCTGGACCAGCCAGTCGGGGATGCCCCCCATGGACCGCAGTCGGGCCAGCAGTGTGTCTTCGTCGTCCTGGGCCGTGAAGCCGCCCCACGGCATGTGGGGCGCCCCGAACGCGGCAACGGCCAGGGCTTTGGGCCGCCGCCCGCCACGCTGCTCGAAGTGCCGGGTGAGGAGGTAGGCGAGGAGTGCGCCCATGCTCTTTCCGAACAGCACGAAATCGTCGTTGGTGTGCGGCTCCAGTTCGGCGGCGAGCGCCGGGATCAGTTCCTCGGTGCTGCGATGAAGTCTGCGGCCCGAGTTCTGACGGACCGGAAGGGTGAGGGGCACGACGTCCAGGCCGGCCGGCGCGTGCTGGACCCACGGGCGGAACACGGAGGCGCTTCCGCCGGCGTGGTGAAGGCACACCAGTTTGGTCACCGCGCACCTCCCGCGCTGCTGACCATGTCGAGCAGGCGATCCGACAGGGCGACGACGGTCGGGTTGTCGAACACGATCGACGGTGGCACTTTGCATTCGAGGGTCCGCTGGATGCGGCTTCTCAGTTCGATGGCCCTGAGCGAATCCAGGCCGCGGGCGAAAAGGTCATGCTCGTCCGTCAGACCGCCACTGCTGTCCCCCAGCACGCGCTCCACCTGTTCCCGTACGAGGGAGAGCAGCAGGGCCCGGCGGGTTTCCGGCGAAGACCCCTCGAGTGCAGCCCGCACGCCTTCCTCGCCGTCGGCCCGCCTGCCGCCCGGCATGCCGGCCAGCAGGCCACGCAGCGCGGGTGCGTTGCGGTCCTCGAACCGGTTCCAGTCGGCCGGCAGGACGGCGACGACGGGATCGGGGCTCTCGCCGCAGAGCAGTCTCTGCAAGGCGGCCAGGCCGTCGGGGGTCGGGATGACATGTTCGCCCTTGGAGGCGAGGACAGCGTTCAGGCCCGCCCGCGCGCTCATGCCCGTCTCCCCCCATGATCCCCACTGGATGGCAAGTGCGGGCAGTCCCAGGCCACGCCGGTGGGAGGCCAGGCCGTCGAGGAACGCGTTCGCCGCCGCGTAGGTGGACTGCCCCGGTGTGCCGAGCAGCGACGACGCCGAGGAGAACAGGACGAAGAAGTCCAGCGGCCGGGCGGCCGTCAGGGTGTGCAGGTGCCACGCCCCGCGCGCCTTGGGCGCCATGACCTGGGCGAGCCGCTGCGGTGACTGCAACAGCAGGACCCCGTCGTCCAGGACGCCGGCCAGGTGCAGCACTCCGGCCAGCGGGGGGAACGCCGGGTCGGCGTCGAGGCGCGCGAAGACCCCGGACAGTGCGTCGTGGTCCGCGACGTCGCAGCTGAACGCCGCCACGGTGGCGCCGTCGGCGCGCAGTCGCTCGATCAGGTGGCGCGCGGCCTTGTCCGCAGGGGTCCGGCCGAGCAGCACGAGATGGCGCGCTCCGGCCTCGTACAGCATCCGTGCCGCCTCCAGACCGAGCCCGCCGAGTCCGCCGGTGATCAGGTAGGTGGCGTCGGGGCGTACCGGGTGCGCGGTGGGCTTCGCGGCATCCGGCGGGTCGGCCGGCTCGGCGCGGCTGAGGACTTCCACGTGCCGGCGGTGGTTCTCGTAGCCGACCCGGTGCTGCTCGGGCTGCTGGGCCGTGCCGCTGAGCAGGGCGAGTTCCGCGTACAGCAGGGCGGCTTGGCTCCGGGTGTCGGTGCGGGGATCGAGGTCTATCTGGGTGATGCACAGCTCCGGGTGTTCGCCGGCGGTCACCCGCCCCATGCCCCACAGCGCCGTTCCCGCAGGCCAGGTGACGGGGCGTGCGGCCACGGGCTGGGCGCCGGTGGTGACCAGGCACAGCCGGGGCGCGGCCGCGTCGAGCAGGGCGAGTCGCTGGGTGAGGCGGAGCATGCGGCTGCCTTCCGCGACGGCCTGGGCGCCGGCATCGTCCGTGGCTTCAGGGCCGCTGCGGCACACGGCGACCAGGTTGTACGGTGCGAGGTCCACGTCCTCTCCGTGGCCGTCGACGACCTCGCAGGTGACTGCGTGGACGCGGGCGAAGTCGGCGACCTCTCTTCCCAGCCGGCCGTCGCCGATCACCAGCCACCGGTGGGTCGGGACGGAGGCCGGCTCCGGCAGGGCGGTGGGGGTCCATCGGGTCGAATAGAGCCATTGCTTCCAGCTCTCGCGTCGTGCCGGGATCATCGCCTGGCGCGCGGCGCGTTTGAGCAGGATGCCGTCCAGGGCCAGGATCGGCGTGCCGTCCGGCGCGATCAGGTCGATGTCGGCACGCAGTACGTCCGGGTCCTGTTCGTCGGTGGGGCGCAGCCGTGCGTGGCACCAGGCCTCGGTCCCCGCGGTGATGCTCTCGATGCGGATGCGGTCCGCGCCGAGCGGTACGTACGTCCTGCGGCCCAGCTTCTCCGGGTAGGTCACCGTCAGTGCGAGGAAGCACGCCTCGATGAGGACGGGGTGAGCCCGGTGGGCAGACGCCTCAGAGCGCAGTTGCGGGCCGAGGCGTACCTTCGACAGGGCCTGGGGGCCGTGCTGCCAGAGCTGTTCGGTGACTTGGAACAGCGGCCCGAGGTCGATCTGCCGTTCGCGCTCGCGCTGGTAGATCTCCTGTGGCCGCAGCTCGTGGCCCTCCAGTGCGTCGCGTTCCGCGTTCAGGCGTGCGGGTCCGTACGGGCGAGTGGTGCCGGGGGCTGCTGCCGCCAGGCTGCCGGAGGCGTGCAGGGTCCAGCTGCGGTGGGCGCGGTGGGTTTCCTCGCCCGTGGCCAGGGGGCGGGAGTGGACCTCGAAGGTGTAGGCCCCCTCCCCCTCGGGCTTGAGGGCGATCTGGGTCTGACGCGGGGTGTTCTCGTCCGGGAAGGACATGGCGTGGTGGATGTGGAAGTCCCGCAGTTCGGCGGGTGCCGGCCCGAAGACCTCTGCGGCCGCGGCGAACGCCATCTCCATGTACGCGACGCCGGGCAGTACCAGGGAGTCGAAGACCCGGTGGTCGCGCAGCCACGGCAGGGTGCTCACGCCGGTGACGGAGTCGAAGCGGACGCCCCCCTCGTCGGCGAGGTCGAGCCGTCTTCCCAGGAGCGGGGTCGTGTGGTGCGGGGCGGCGATCGTTGTTGCCGGGCCGGGGGCGGCGATCCAGTACCGCTCGCGCTGCCACGGGTAGGTGGGGAGAGGCACGCGTCGCCGGGCCGGGTCTGCGGTGAGCGCGTGCCAGTCGAGGTCGATGCCGTTCTCGTAGAGGCGGCGGACCGCGTCGAGGAGCTGGGTCCACTGATGGTCCGGCCTCGTGCTGGGGACGAGAGCCGCACCGGGCTCGTCGAAGAGCTCTTCGGCGAGGGGCAGCAGTGTGGGTTTCGGGGCGATCTCCAGCAGGGTGCGGACACCGCGTGCGTGCAGGGTCGAGGCCGCGTCGTGGAAGCGCACGGGCCGGGTCGTCTGTTCGACCCAGTAGCTCCAGTGGGCGAGGTCCGAACCGGTGTCCTTGCCGGTCACCGTGGAGATGATGGCCGTGCGGGGCGCGTGGTAGGTGACGGCCCGGGCGGCGGCCTCGAACTCGGCGAGGATCGGTCGCATCAGGGGCGAGTGGCAGGCGACGGAGATCTCCAGCTTGCGGTGGCGGATGCCGCGGGCGGTCAACTGGGCGCAGATCTTCTCGATCTCGCCGGTGCGCCCCGAGATCACCGTGGAGGTGGAGCTGTTGACCGCGGCGATGGAGGTGTCCGGGCGCAGCAGCGGAAGGAGGGTCGCCTCGTCGGCGGCGACGGTGACCATCGTTCCCGCCTCGGTGCGGTCCCGCATGAGGCGGCTGCGGGTGTGCACCAGGGTCAGCGCGTCTTCCAGGGAGAACACGCCGGCGAGACATGCCGCGACGTACTCGCCGAGGCTGTGGCCGAGCATGACGTCGGGGCGTACGCCCCACGACTCCCACAGTTTCGCCAGGGCGTACTCGAAGGCGAACAGCGCGGGCTGGGCGTGGCTGGTCTCGTCGATGGGGGACGGCTCGTGCGGGGCGGGGAAGAGCACGGGCAGCAGGGGCAGGCCGAAGCGTGTTGCGAGCAGTTCGGCGCACCGGTCCACGGCGGCCTTGAAGACGGGCTGGCGCTGGTACAGCTCTCGGCCCATGTCCGCGTACTGGGATCCCTGGCCGGCGAACAGGAACGCGAGCCGGCCGCGAGCGGGGGCGGTGCCTGTGCCGGGCTGCGTCAGCAGTTTGTCCCGGGCTTCCTGGGCGGTGGCGGCGACCACGGCGCGGCGGTGGGGGAAGTGGCGGCGGCCGGCGCCGGCCGTGAAGCAGATGTCGGCGAAGCGGGTGGTGTCCGAGGCCGAACCGAGGAAGTCGGCGTAGCGGCGGGTGAGGTCGGCCAGGGCCTGTTCGGTGCGGGCGCTGAGTGCCAGGAGGTGGGTGTCCTGCTCCGCAGCGGGCCCGTGGGGCGGGTGCGGGGTGGTCGCTGTCCTGGGGGGGGCTTGCTGCAGCACCACATGGGCGTTGGTTCCGCCCACGCCGAGCGAGGTGACGCCGGCTGTGCGCGGCTGTCCGTCGGTGGTCCACGGTGTGGTGCCGGTGCTGACGCGGAAGGGGGAGCGGTCGAAGTCGATCTCGGGGTTGGGGGTGGAGAAGTGCAGGCTGGGCACCAGCGTGCCGCGCTCGACGCACAGCGCCGTCTTGATGAGGCCGGCGATTCCGGCTGCCTCGTCCAGGTGCCCGATGTTGCTCTTGACCGAGCCGATGGCGCAGGTGCCGGTGCCTTCGGGTCGGGATCCGAAGACTTCGGTGAGGGCGGTCAGTTCGATCGGGTCGCCCAGGGCGGTGCCGGTGCCGTGTGCCTCGATGTATCCCACGTCCAGGGGGTCGACGCCGGCGGCCGCCAGGGCTTCGTGGACGACGTCGGCTTGGCGCGCCGGGCTCGGTGCGGTGAAGCTGGCCTTTTCGGCGCCGTCGTTGTTGATGGCCGAGCCCTTGACGACGGCGATGATCCGGTCGTTGTCCTTGACCGCCTCGTCGAGCCGTTTCAGTACGACGATGCCGCAGCCGTTGCCGAAGAGGGTCCCGGTCGCGTCGGCGTCGAAGGTCCTCGTCCGGCCGTCGGCGGACATGATCATGCCCTCTTCGTAGAGGTGGCCGGCCTCCTGCGGCACCACGATGTGCACCCCGCCGGCCAGCGCGAGGTCGCTGTCGCCTTCGAGCAGGCTCCGGCAGGCCAGGTGGACGGCGACCAGGGAGGTCGAGCACGCCGTCTGGACGCCGACGCTCGGACCGCGCAGGTCCAGGGCGTAGGAGACTCTGGTGGCGAGGTAGCCGCCGTCGTTGCCGAGCTGGAGCTGGAACTGTTCCAGGTCGGACTCGGTCAGGGCCTTGGCCGGCCCGTAGCCGAAGTGCGGGAGCAGATTGTTGAGCAGGTACGTGCTCATGCCACCGCCGGCGAAGACGCCGACTCGTCCGTCGCGGTCGTCGCCCGGAGCGTGCCCGGCGTTCTCCAGTGCCTCCCAGGCGCACTCCAGGAAGAGCCGCTGCTGCGGGTCGAGGAGCTCGGCCTCCTTGGTCCCGATGCCGAAGAACGGCGCGTCGAACCGGTCGATGTCCGGCAGCACCGCGCCCGCCGGTACGAAGTCGGGGTGGGTGGCGATGCGCGGGTCGCGCTGTCCCTCGCCGGTGCCGGGCAGTTTGCCGGCCGATTCCACGCCCTGGAGGAGGTTGTTCCAGAAGGTGTCGATGTCGGGGGCGCCGGGGAAGCGTCCCGACATCCCGATGATCGCGACGTCCTCGGCGCCTTCGCGCGGGCGGCGGCGCCGGGGCGCGGGGGCGGTCCGTGGCGCGTCGTCACCCGGCGCGGCGTTGTTCTGGTCGAGGTGGGCGGCGTAGGCCCTGATCGTCGGATGGCGCAGCAGGTCCGTCATCGCCACGTCGCGGCCCAGTGTGCGCACGAGTTCGGCCCGTACCGCGACCAGCATCAGGGATGTGCCGCCGAGGTCGAAGAACCGGTCGTCGACGGATATGTCGTCAAGGCGCAGCACGGTGCGCCACGCATCGGTGAGGAGCCGCTCGGTGTCGGTGCGGGCCGCGGTCGTCGCCCGGGTCGACAGCCGCTGGAAGGTGGCGGGCGGCAGCAGCCGCGCGCGGTCGGTCTTGCCACTCGTGGTGAGGGGCAGTGCGGACAGCAGGCTGTACGCGTCGGGGAGCATGAGCGGGGGCAGTTTCGGGACGAGGAACGCGTGCAGCACCTGTGCGGCGGTCTCGGGGTCGAGGGAGGGACCGGGGACGACATGGGCCACGAGGCGGCGGTGGCCGTCGATCTCGTGGGCGACGGCCACCGCCTCCTCGACACCGGGGTGCTCCAGCAGCAGCGTCTCGATTTCGCCGGTCTCGACGCGTACGCCGTGGGTTTTGATCTGCGTGTCGATCCGGCCGAGATGTTCGATCGTGCCGTCGGGCAGGCGACGGCCCAGATCCCCGGTCCGGTAGAGCCGGCCGTCGCCGAACGGATTGCCGACGAATTTGTGGGCGGTCAGATCGGGCCTGTTGAGGTAGCCCGGCGACACCCCGGCGCCCGCGACACACAGTTCGCCCTCCGCGCCTTCGGGCACCTGCTGGAGGTTCTGGTCGAGGATGTGGACCTGCACTCCGTCGATGGGCCGCCCGATCGGGGCGGTGGCGGGCCAGTTGCCGGGATCGCCGTCCAGTGTGTGGGAGGTGGCGTCCTGGAACTCCGTCGCACCGTAGTGGTTGTGCAGACGCGCGCCGGTGCGGGAGAAGAATCCTCGGACGTGGGGGCCGATGCGCAGCTGCTCGCCGGTGGTGACGACCTCGCGCAGGTGGAGCCCGTGCGGTGCCTGCGCGGCCGCACGGGCGAGGTGTTCCAGCAGGGTGACCGGCAGGAAGAGGCGCTCGATGCGCTCCGTGCGGAGGAAGGCGACGAGGGCGAACGGGTTGCGCCGCACCTCGTCGTCGGCGACGACGAGCGTGCCGCCGAAGCAGAGGGTGGAGAAGATCTCGTGGAAGGAGAAGTCGAAGCTCACGGCGCACAGTTGAGCGGTGCGCCTGCCGCAGCTGTCCGGGCGGGTGCGGTGGTGCCAGTGCAGGAGGTTGAGCAGGGCCGCGTGGGTCATCACGGCGCCCTTGGGTACTCCGGTCGACCCGGAAGTGAAGATCGCGTAGGCGGGTGCGTCGAGGAGGTGCGCTCCGGTGTCGTCCCCTCCAGGTTTGCCGGCCGTGCGGGCCCTGCCCGGTAGCGGCCGGCAGTCCTCGTCGAGGGCGAGGACCGCCGTGGACAGGCCGGAGGGCAGGGCGGTGCGGTCGGTGACGACCAGGGAGATACCGGCCGTGTCGAGCACGTGGCGGGTGCGCTCGGCCGGATCAGCCAGATCGATCGGCACATAGGCCGCGCCTGCCCGCATGATGCCGAGCATGGCCGCCATGGCGTGTGGGCCGCGTGCCATGCGTACCCCGATGAAGTCGCCGTGCCGTACGCCTGCCTGCCGGAGCGCGGCGGTCACGCGCTGCGTCATCTCGTCGAGCCGGCGGTAGCTGATCTCGCGGCTGCCGTGGACCACTGCGATGGTGTCGGCGTGCGGGCCGTGGGCGTGCCGTGCGACCAGGTGGTGCACTGCGGTCGCCGGTTCCTCGAAAGGGTGGTTCGCCATGGTTCCTCTTCGTGTTCGACTCGCGCCCTGGTGCGTACGCCTGGTGGTTTCAGCTCACGGGCTGGTACGAGAGGGAGGGGAAGTAGTCCTCCTTGGCTCCGTCCCGGCGGATGTCCCAGGTGGCGCAGTGCAGGGAACCGCCGTACTCGAAGACATTGCGGAAGGGGACGGTGAGGACCTCGAAGCCGAGGCTGGAGAGGAGGTCCTGCAGGGGCTTCTCCTGCTCCTCGCAGATGACTTTGTCCGGGGAGAGGCTCAGCACGTTCATGGACAGCCATTTGGACGACTGGCAGTAGTCCGGCATGTCGTCGTTGGACAGCATCGGCTCGGGAGCCTCTATCAGCTTCCAGCCGTTCTCAGCGAACATGGGCAGTTCGTCGTCGCGAAGGGGCCGGTCCGGGTTGGTGAGGATCAGGCCGGGGCGCAGCGGGACGAAGGTGCAGTCGATGTGGGAGGGGAAGTAGTCCAGCGGGAAGTGGACCGGGTGGACCCGGAATCCCTTGGGCTCCAGGGTCCGCTTCAGCCAGCGGATTCCGGCCCGGTTGGTGGTCATGGACTCCTGCACCAGGATGTCGCGCCCCAGCCGGCTCATGTCCGCGGCGTCGAAGACGATCTCGTTCTGGGTGATGCAGAACTCCGATGCGTGCATCCGGGCGTGGCGCTCTTCGAGGGGCCATTGCCAGAAGTCCTGGCGGTACATGGCGTCGGCCATGGTCGGCTTGGGGGCGACGGTCCACGACACCCGCGCGTCCGCCTGCCAGTACTCGTACACGAGCTTGCGGTACGGCTCGTACTCGAAGTAGCGGGCCCGGCGCGACATGGGCGCTTCGACGATCTCGTTGCCCACCGTGATCATCACGTCACGCGGGCACACCGCGCAGTACTGGTTGTCGACGTCGAAGTGGGGGGTGCGCACCGGCTGGGAGAAGTCGTGCGCCGCGGGGCGGCGGACCGTGACCCCCTGGGTTTCCAGGAGAGCGGTCAGGCCGTTGAGTTCCGCTTCGGCCCGGGCCACGGCCTCGGCCGGTTTGGGGCCGGTGGGGAAGGGTGCTTGGGCCCGGCCGCGGATCTGTGGCCGGTTGCCGGGTTCCGTGGGTTCGAAGGCCGCGCCCGCCGCGGAGCCGACGACCATCTCGCGCAGCGTGTCCCACTCGTTCCACGCGTTCACCCTGGGGATGTCAGCGGTTGTCCGCATGAGCGTTCCTTTCTGTTTCAGTCCACGACGGGGAGGGGGGCGGCCAGGTGCCGGTGACCGGCCCGGCCGGTGAGCAGGTCGCGCACGCGGGGCACCAGGAACGACGTGGCCGGTCCGACCAGGTCCACGGCGGTGACCTGGTCCACGGCGCACAGGCCGTCGATCAGCAGGGGCAGGCTCGCCGTGTCGAACCACTGCTGCGTCAGCATGTCCCGGTATGCCTGCGGGGTGTCGTCCACCCGTTTGCCGGTGCGCGGGCAGATGACGGCCGCGGTCGCGGGCAGGAACTCGACGTCGGCCAGCGTGTCCTGCAGGACGGTCCGGCCGGGGGCGGCGTAGGGGCAGTGCTCGGCCCGTTCGAGGACGTCCAGGACAGCGACGCCGAGCCTGGTCAGGACACGTTGCACCGCTTTGGTGTCGGTGCTGGTGATGCTGATGGCGATCACGCCGGCCCCGAGGTCGACGGAGAGCCACGGCTGCGGGTCGCAGGCGCGAAGGGCGTCGACGAGCCGGTAGGCGTCCCCCTGCGAGGAGGGCAGCACGGTGAGGAACGTTCCGCTGCGGCGGGCCGTGTTGGCTTCGATCTGCCGGGAGTTGATCTCCCGGATCAGGTGAAAGCACGTCTCCTCGGTGATCGCACCGGCGAACAGCAGGGCGGTCAGACAGCCGGCGCTGAGCCCGCCGTACGCCCGCCAGGCGGCGGGTTCGTGCGCCAGGCGCCTGATGAGGCCGACGGCCAGCAGCGCCTCGTGCACCGTGGAGAGCAGCCCGGCGCTGCCCTCGGCCGGGTCGACCTCGGCCGGGTCGAACCGGCAGATCCGCGCGGCGCGTCGAAGGTGTTCGTCCGGGACCCGCAGGATCGACGTGAGTTCGGCCTCGGTCAGCGGGAGCAGCCCCGGTACGACGAGGGCTCGGTCAGAGGTCACCGGTGACGCCGCCCGTGACAGGAGTCAGTGCGCAGTGCGGATCGAGGAGCATCGACTTGACCACGAAGGCCGAGGGTTCCAGTACGACGTAGGTGTCCAACTGGAGGCCGGCCAGGTAGTGGATGATGCCGCGCCAGTCGAGGACCGTGGTGAACTGGTCGATCATGTGCCGGCGGATGGTCTCACCGCTGGTGTACGGGCGGCAGTCGTTGATGCTGACCAGGGGGAGGGAGGTGTTGCCGTAGGGGGCGTGGAACTCCCATGCGTCGGCGAAGCGCTTGCGGACGCTCTCCATCAGGGCGCAGTGCCCGGGGAAGCTGTGCGGAATCGGCCGGTAGAGGGCGCCCGCCTTCATCAGGGCGGGTTTCATCGCGTCGAGATCCGACAGGCGGCAGGCGCCGAGGAACTGGTTGCTCGACACCGTGGCGGCGAGGTGCAGCATCGTGTCCAGGCCCTGGGAGCGCAGTTCGTCGAAGACCGTGTCGGTGTCGCAGTTGTAGAAGAAGACGCTGACGTAGTCCGTCTGCGCGAAGACGTCGGTCTCGATGGAGGCCATCAGGTGGGACATGCGCACCATGTCCTCCAGGGACACCCAGCCGACGGCCGCGGCGGCCGAGAGGTAGCCCAGGCTCATGCCGGCCACGCAGACCGGCTGGATGTCCCGGGTGTGCAGGTCCTGCTGCCAGCCGGCGACTCCCATGAGGTTGATCAGCGGGCGCCGGAAGCGGGGGTCGTTGACCTCTTTTTCCGTGCCGTTCTTCAAGATCGCCCTGAAGTCCATCGCCAGGGTGTCGCTGGCCAGGTCCAGCAGGACGTCCATCGGCTTCGACAGACCGCGCCGGCGAAGCTCGTCGTCCACGTGCACCTGGGAGGGGAATATGTATGCGCCGGTCCTGCCGCTCACAGCGAGAAACCTCCATCGACGACGACCACTTCACCGTTCATGGCCGCGAAGTCGGCGCCGGCTACCTGCCGGATCACCGAGGCCACTTTCTGCGCCGGCACCGCGAGCTCCTGGGAGCCGGGGGCCGTCATGCCGTCCATCACGTGTGCGGGGACCAGGTCCAGCAGCCGGGTGTCGCGGATCGGTCCGGGAGAGACGGTGTTGAAGCGCACATCGGCCGCACCCCACTCACGGGCGAAGCCGCGCGTCATCGCCTCGATGGCCGCTTTGCCGGCGACGTACCCGAGCGCGCCCACGATGTAGCGCCGGGTGATGACCGACGAGACGTTCACGACGCTGCCGCCGCCGGTGCCGGCCATGGCCTGCGCGCTGATCGCGTTGACCTGGTAGGTGCCGAAGATGTTGGCGTCGATGATCGACTTGAACGTTTCGGCGTTGGCCACGGTCGCCACGGCCGCCTGGCCGGCCACGGCGCAGTTGACGACGACGTCGCACGGGGTGACCCGGGTGAGCAGCTTGCGGATCGAGGTGCCCCTGGGGTCCGGGTCGGGCAGGGTGAGCTGGTGGATCTCGGCCGTCCCGCCGCGTTCGGTGATCGCGGCGGCGGTCTCCCGCGCGGCGGCGCGCCGGCCGTGGTAGGTCAGGTGCACCGTTTTGGTGTGCGGTGCGAACTCGAGTGCCACCGCCTGGCCCAGGCCGCCGGTGCCGCCGATGACCAGAACGTTCTGGTAGCCCGGCGTGTGTGTGTCGCTCATCCCTTCCCTCCGCCCAGCTGGCCCGCGATCGCGCGCAGGTCGATGCGTTGAGCCAGGCTTTTGTTGAGCACGGCCAGACGTTGTCTGTCGGTGCGCCGCCCCACGCGGGGCTGGTAGTGGGGGTAGGGCGTGTAGAACTCCGCCCGGGTGAGTGACGACATCAGCGCCGGGACAGTGCCGTCAGGTGTCTGCAGGTAATCCCGGCACACCGCTTCGAACGACATGTCGTCGGCCAGCCCCAGTTTGACCGTGGCCTCGTTGTGGACTCCCGTCGTGAACTGGACGCGCTGGCAGTTCAGTACCTCGAAGAGATAGTCGATCAGGAGCATCGCCGCCTCCATGCCGATGCCGGTGCGCCACAGTTTCGCGTCACCGACGGCACCCCCGATCTCGTAGACCCCTTCGCTCAGCCGCCAGAAGTGAGCCAGGCCGATGACGTTGTGGTGGGAGTCCGCGATCAGGGCCCCCCGGTTGTGATCGCTCTCCAGGCAGGTGTACTGGGATTCACGGACCAGCCGGCTCGATGTCCCGCGCAGCAGCGTCTCGCATTCCGTTGCGCTGAGCCATTTCGCCACGGCTGCCAGGGAGTCCTTGGAGACGGGCAGGATGTGGCACAGCAGACCTTTCACGAGACGGCCGCTATCCGTTGTGGAGCTGGTCGTGGATACCGCGCAGCGTGGTGAAGTTCTCGACCTTGAGGTCGTACACCTTGTCGCCGAAGGGCTGCAGGAGAGCCGAGGCGAATCGCATGGTGTCCATCGATTCGAGACCGTACTTGCTGCCCGCGCCGAAGACGACGGCGTCATCGTCCGGAACCTCGCCGCTGAACTTGTCTGCGAACAGGTCCATGAACACTTTGCGCAGCTCGTCCACGGGTCACTCCTCCGTTGTGATGTCGTGCGGCAGTTGGAAACACATCGAGCCCCACAGGAACCCGGCTCCGATGGCTCCGAGGACGATCACGTCGCCGGCCTTGGCCCGCCCGTCGGCCGCCAGGCGCCACAGTGCGGTCATCGCCGATGCCGCACCGGTGTTGCCGAGGACGTCGGCGGTGATGGGTACCTTCTCGGGGGCCACGCCCATGGTGCGGGCGATGTAGCGCAGGAGCCGGACGTTGGCCTGGTGGAGGGCGAACCCGCTGACCTGACCCGCCTCGACACCGGCGGCCGCCAGCGTCTCGCTGACGGACTTGGGCAGGCGGGTGGTGGCTTCCTGCCACACCACGCGGCCGTCCATCTGCAGATAGGGGTCGGCCGGCTCATGGCCGGGCGTGTTGCGCGCGTGGTTCAGCAGGCTCGGGCCGGCCAGCGCGACGGCCGGCGAGTAGGCGTGGCCCAGGTCGTAGGCGAGGAGACCACCCGGGTCTGGTGTCCTGGTGAGCACCGTGGCTCCCGCCGCGTCGCCGAAGAAGATGCGCACGGTGCGGTCGTGCGGGTCGGGGAGCCGAGAGGCGCCCTCGGCGCAGAGCACCAGAGCGTTGCCAAGGCCCGGCTCCTGGAGCATGCAGGCAGCGGTGTGCAGGGCGTAGACGATCGAGGCGCAGGCGTGCTGGGCCAGATCCAGGATGCGGGGCGTTTCGATGCCGAGCCGCTCCGCGACGGTGACCCCCAGGGACGGCACGATCCATTCGGGCGAGCTGCTCGTGACGATGAGCACGTCGATGTCGCGCGCTTCGATGCCCGCCAGGCGCACGGCTTTCTCGGCGGCCTGGACCGCCAGATCGGTCACCGTCTCGTCGGCGGCGAGGAAACGCCGCTCGCGGATTCCGGTCTTCTCCTCGATCCACTCCGCAGTGGTGTCCAGCGTCTCGCACAGTTCGGCGTTCGAAACCACCCTGTCGGGCAGGGCCAGCCCCACGCTTCGCAGGCTGACCGGGGCCAGTTCCCAGGTGGGCACAGTTGTCCCCTTTCACATTGGTTGACCGGAAGGAAATGGGTCGGGGAGTTGGCGGGCCGGCTGCCCGAGAATGCTTCTCCTGGGGCAGCCGGCCCGCACTAACCGTTTCAGCAACCGTCGCTGTTGGTGCTGACGGGCAGCTCAACGCCGTCGGCGATGATCTCGGTGCCCTGCAGGTCGATCACGTTGGTGAGGTCCATGGTTTTTCCTCCTCTCACAAAGGTAGACACGGGTGGGAACATCACCGTTACCGGCGATGGCTCATGGGGTGACGCGAGGATCTGCGTTCACGCGCTCCACGACATACCGTCGTGTGCGGTGGTCAGATCCTCCAGCGTCTTCTTCCGCAGCGCGGCGAGAAGTTCCTGACGGTCGCCCGGCTGCCGCCGGTTCCGAACGCGGAACGCTGCGAGGTTCGCACAGCACATTACTGCCGGCCAGTATTCCCCGTCGATGAAGAAGCGGTTCCGCAGAACACCTTCGGCCTCGAAGCAGTCGCGTTCCGTGAGGTATTCGACGAGCACTTCACTGTAGGTGGGAACGAGTAGTTCCACACGCTTCACCTCGGACGAGCGGGTCAGCAGGGAAACCGCTTCCCGAACGGCATCATCCACCAGCTGGAGTGTCCATGCCTGGTCGTCGCTGGAGGAAACACTCAGCTGGAAGAAACCAGGGGTCTGGCCTGCCCGCCAACTGATCGCCCCCACCGTACGGCCAGACTTGCGGACCACGAGGTGAGACTTCCGTTCGTCCCTCACGATGCGCTGGCGCTGTGCGGCAGTCCGCCAGACCGGCCCGTCCGTCGAAACGTAGGAGAACAGCTGGGAGAGTGCTTCGTCAAGAAGTCTCTCATCGCTTTCGGTGAGCACCGGAATGAACTCGGCGTCCACTTCTTGTTGATGACTCACTTCGCCCCCCGGCAGTTTCTCTTGCGCTTGTCTTCGGCGCTGCTCTCGAATTCGTCATGAACCTATGGTGGTTCGGATGAACCGTCAACGTCCGGCGAATTCAACTCACCCGCAGCACGTCGGCGCAGTCGTTGACGGAATCCGCCCGCCGCTGGAGTTCCTCCGCGCACTGGGCCCATACCGCGAGGTTGGCGCGGATCAGCGCTGCCGCCGCCGAGGCGCAGTGCGCGGGAACGTTCTCGGTGATCCCCTCCAGATGGTCGGGGTGCTGGCTGAGCCAGCGCAGCAGGCTGCGCCCGCTCTCGTTGAACCGCAGCGAGGGGTCGTTGCGCAGCCGCTGCAGAAGGACCGCCCGCTCGAGCGGCGCGGGGTGCGGCGCGGACCCGGCGGCACCGGCACCGGGGCCGCGCCGCAC
>NZ_VBVX01000080.1 GCF_005981925.1 Streptomyces albidochromogenes | reverse complement strand
CACGGCGGGTGGGTGGTGTGGTTAGGGTGCGGTGAGTGCTTGGGAAGCAGGCACGCCCCGTGGTGCGGTGGATCGGGTGACCTGTGTCGCCCTGGGTGGTGGTGTCAGGCGCGTGCCCTGCTCCGGTACGCGCTGCGGGCATCGGGTCCGCCACCAGGAGGTCGTGCATGACGCGGGAGAGCATTGTGGTGCCGTACGGGAGAAAGCCGGCCGGGCCGCCAGCGACGCCGCAGTCGGCCGGGAACGTCGAGGAACTGCGGGCCGAGGTGGAGCGCCTGCGGCGGCAGAACGCGGATCTCCAGGGGCGGGTCCGGACCCATCCGGCGATCGCGCTGGCCCAGGGCATCCTCATCGAACGCTACGGCCTGCGCGAGCTCACCGAGGCGTTCGCCCTCATGCGGCACGTGTCGCAGCGCGCGAACATCAAGCTGCATCAGCTCGCCGACGCCCTGAGCCGCGTGCCGGGGCCCGACACGGGCGCGCACCTCTGGTTCCCGCGCCGGGCGCCCACCCTGCCTCCGCCGCTGCACGGCGTCGACGTGGAGCAGGGCGCGGGGGCCAACCAGGGCGCGGTACTGGGCGCGGCGTTGAGACGGGTCCTGACCATCGCCGGAACGGACATGGGCAATCTCCAGTTGGCCGACCGCTCGGGACTGCGCATGGAGAAGCACACCGGGCATCCGAGGGCCTTCACCGACTTCTTCGCGTTCGTCGACGGTCCGACGACGGCCTGCTCGCAGGCAGCCGCGGACCACGAGCAGGTCACCGTACGCGACGTGGCCACGGCCGAGGTGTTCGACGAGGACTCGCGCCGCACGATCCTGGAGGCGGGCAGCCGCGCATGCCACAGCGTGCCGCTCATCGACGGCCAGTCGCTGAGGGGAGTCATCTCCTCCCACCACGCCCGCCCCTTGGCCGGCTTCACCAGGACTCAGCTCCGAGAGCTGCAGATCACGGGCCAGGCGGTGGGCCGTTGGCTGACCTGGCACCGCGACACCGTCGTCTTCGACGCGCTGGAGGAACTGCACCGCCTCGCCCGCGCCGCGGTGTGACGCAGAGAGCTCAGGGGCGGTCCTCGACCCGGTCAGCCGATCAGACGCCGGCGCCAGTCGAGCGGGGTGACGTGAACAGCCTGGTTCGGGTCGCCGTCCCAGGCGGTGGGCAGGCCGACGTGGTCCAGTGCGGCCACCACCTCACGGCCGACCGCCGCCGTGGTCGCCTCCGAGCCGTCGAAACCGCCGTACAGGAGCGTCAGGCCGAGGCCGGCGGCGGCCGAGTCGGTGCACTGGGTGTGGAAGTAGACGAACCCCCGGGCATCGGGCGCGCCTTCGGCGCCGATGTCCGATTCGCCGCAGGACCGGCAGCACGTGAAGTTCTCCCGGGCCGTGATGCCGGCGGTCTCCAGTGCGGTGAAGGCGCGGGCGAGCCGCTCCGGATCGGTCTCGCCCTGCCACGTGGCCTGTTCGGCGACGCGCTCCAGCCACATCCGGTCGGCCAGCGCCTCCGCCTGCTTGCGCGAGACGGGCCGGCGGTCCTCGGTGACGAGGTACTCCTCGGCCAGCTCGGCCAGCGCGGCACGGGAGGTGTATCCGCCGACCAGTACTTCGCGGACGCGCCGCTCCAACTCCTCGCGCGCGTCCGCGTCGATGTCCAGCGGCGGCACGTCGGGACTGGGCCCCATGTCCAGCGGTGACCACGCCGGACCGGCGTCCCAACCGGCCTCCTGGCGGGCCCAGCCGGCCAGCGCCGCGACCACGGCCTCGGGCCGGTCGACCCTCGCCTGGAAGTGCCGGTCGGCGGCGCCGTCGCGGTGCTCCAGTGTGTAGTCGCCCCCGTCCTCGTGCCAGACCTGGGCGAAGACGTCGGGCAGATCCGGTATCCGCTGCACCACCAGGAACCGGTCGCCGTCATCGCCGATGCGCCGGACCAGCCCGGTCAGTTCCTCGGCGGACGCGCGGACGTGCCGCTCCTGGTTCTCCGTCCTCACCACGATCTCAAGCATGCCCAGACTCTGCCACACGCCTCTGACAACGGCCCTGGAGGCGGATCACGCCCATGTGCAACCTACGGGTTGCGAACCCGCCTCGCGATGTGCAGCCCTGGAGTTGCATTCACATCGTCGCAGATGAAGGAGTCGTCCCATGAGCGAGGACCGGATCGAACGCGAAACTCTCATCGCCGCGCCGCTGGACCGGGGCTGGTCCCTGGTGGCGAGCCCGGGTTCTGGGTGGCCGACCCGGCGAGCGTGTGCGGCACGGTGGCCAGGGAGGGCGAGTCGATGGTGGCGAAGAACGCCGAGTACGGCGAGTTCCCGGTTCGGGTGGAGAAGGTCGAGCCGCCGACGTACCTGGCCTATCGCTGGGCCAGTGCCTTCCCCGGCCAGGAACTGCGCGAGGACAACAGCACCCTCGTGGAGTTCACACTGACTCCGGAGGGCGACAAGACCCGGCTGCGTGTCGTCGAGAGCGGGTTCGCGGCGCTGGCCGGCTTCGAGGAACTGCGCGGCAAGGCGGTGGAGGACAACACCGGTGGCTGGCCCCAGGTGCTCGACGCGCTCAAGAAGCGCGCCGAACCGTCAGCCACGTGACGGACGCACGCCGCGGCGGGGCCGAGGCCGAGGCCGTCGACAGCGTGCTCGCCGCGCTGGCCGACCCGACGCGACGCCGGCTCCTCGACCTGCTCGCCGCCCACGGTGAGGCCACCGCGACCACACTCGCCGAACGGCTTCCCGTCTCGCGCCAGGCGGTGGTCAAGCACCTGGCCCATCTGGACGCCGCCGGGCTGGTCGCCGGCCACCGCGTCGGCCGGGAAGTGCGGTACGCCGTGCGGCCGGCCGCGCTGGACGCGACGGCGCGGTGGATGGCCGCACTGGCGGCCGACTGGGACCGGCGTCTGGCGACCGTCAAACGCGTCGCCGAGGCGGCGGAGCGCGATCCGGGTCCGCAACAACGCGACTGAGAGGAGAACGCCGCCGCGGCGGGCGCTCCGGAGGCTGCCCGGCGTGGCGGCGCAGCAAGGCCGGTCCGGCGAAACGCCCTCGGGGAAGGCGTACGGCGCTTGTATTCTGCCGGGCGTGATCGATTCGAACGAGCGTCCTGAGGACGCCGAAGTCGCGACAGCCGCGGCACGCGCCGGCGCGGACGTGGTGCGCGAGATGTACGGCCGGCGGCTCGCACGCATCGACAAGGGTGCGGGCGACTTCGCCACGGCCGCCGACGTCGAGGCGGAGAAGACGATCCTGGGCGTCATCCGTGCCGCGCGCCCCGACGACGCGGTACTCGGCGAGGAGGGCGGCCGGCAGGGTGCGGCCGACGCCGAACGTGTGTGGCTGGTGGACCCCTTGTGCGGCACGTTGAACTACGCCGCCGGCAACATGCTGGTGGCCGTCAACGTGGCGCTGCGCGACGGGGCGGCGGCGGTGGCCGACCCGTTCAGCGGCGAGGTCTTCTTCACCGACGGCCGGACCGCCCGGGTGCGGCGGGACGGGGACGATACGCCGCTGACGCCCACATCGGCCACCGCGCTCGTGGACGTCAACCTGGACCCGCCGTTTCCGGGCGCGCCCGTGTTCCGGGCCGTGGACCTGCTGGCCCACCCCCGGTTCGTCGAGCGGTTCCGGCCGCGGGTCGTGTCCACGACACTGGCGTTGGCGTGGGTCGCGGCCGGCAGGCGGGCGGCGTACGTCACCGATGGCGGCGACCTGTCCGGCAGTGTGCACTTCGCCGCAGGGATCGCCTTGTGCCGCGCCGCCGGTTGCGTGGTCACGGGGATCGACGGTGCGCCGATCGGGGCGGCGGGCCGAGGACTCGTGGTCGCCGCCGACGCCGGGACCCACGCGTCACTGATGTCGATGATCCGCGGTCGAGGTCACGCGTGAGCGCGCGCCTCGGACCGGCTTGACACCTTTTGGCGGCGTCGTACTCCTGACGACGCCGGTCGCCGTGCGTCGCGTGTTCACCTGCCGGCTCCGGTACGGGCGTACCGGCCCGGGGTGGTGCCGACGACGCGCTTGAAGTGCCGGGTGAGGTGGGACTGGTCGTAGAAGCCGGCCGCGGTCGCCACCTCTCCCGGTGGCTGTCCGTCGAGCAGCAGGCGGCGGGCCAGATCGACGCGGCGGGACATCAGGTACTGGTGCGGAGCGATGCCGAAGGCGCCGCTGAAGGCGCGTACGAGGTGGGTGGGATGGGCGTGGATCACACGCGCCGCCTCGTCCAGCGCGATGCCATCGAGCAGCCGCGCGTCGAGGAGTTCGCGCAGGCTCTGGGCGACACCCCGGGCGGGCGCCGGACCGGCCGGAGTCCGCCCCTGTCGCAGGTGCGTGCGCAGACGCTCGCTGATCAGCGCCAGACGGCTCTCCGCCTCGAACTCGTCGCCCCGGTGCGCGAGTGCCGTGTGCAACTGCCCGACACGGCTGCGCAGGACCGGGTCGGTGAGGCTCGGGCCGTCCACCGCCGCCCCGATCAGGCCGGCGTCCAGCTGCGTCATGTCGAGATAGAGCACGCGCTTGCGGAAGCCGTGCGGGGTGGCGGGCGAGCCGTTGTGCGGTACCTGCGGCGGAAGCAGGGTCACGGTGTCGCTCGGGGTGCCGCGCTCGAAACGGTCCAGCTCGTAGCGGATCGCGCCGTCGTCGACGATCAGCAGGGTCCAGGCGTCATGGACGTGCATGGGGTACGCGTGCTCGGTGAAGTGGGCGTGGAAGACCTCCACGACACCCGCGACCGGCGGGCGCCAGGCCGAGATCTCCTGGTGGCGCGTCACGTCAGGAACGTACAAGACGGAGCAGGCGCGCACCGTGGAGTCTCGAAGCATGAGAAACGAGAACCCCGTCGAAGCCCCAACCGATCGTGCGAGCGTCGCGGGAACAGCGAGCACGCCGGTCCGCTTCGACACCAAGATCGCCGTCCTGCTGCGCGACGACCTCGAGGTCTGGCAGCGGTTGAACGTGACCGCCTTCCTGGTCAGCGGGCTCGGCACGGCGGAGCCCGAGGTGATCGGCGAACCGTACGCGGACGCCGACGACACTCCCTATCTGCCCATGTTCCGCCAGCCCGTGCTCGTCTTCGAGGGCACGAAGGAGACGCTGACCACCGCGCACGGTCGTGCCTTGTCCCGCTCGCTGCCACGGGCCGTGTTCACGTCGGATCTGTTCGGCACGGGCAACGACCGGGACAACCGGGCGGCCGTACGGGCCGTGGGCACGCGGCAGCTCGACCTGGTGGGCATGGCCGTGCACGGGCCGCGCAACGCGGTGGACAAGGTCCTCAAGGGCGCGCGCATGCACCCCTGACCTCGCTCGACGTCCCGCTCCTCCTGCCCCGGCCGGCAGCAGACCGCCCTGCTTTCTGCCCGCACGCGGCCGGGGCAGGAGGTACCCGTGGGGCCGTCACATTTCGCAGTGACTACTTGTGCTCGTGGTGGGTACTCAGAAGAATTTTTCCCGTTCTGATTGCCGGGGTACAGGCGGGGCAGGCGCTCACCATGAACGACGACCAGGATCATGCCGACCCGCAGGCCCGGTGTTCTGACGGTGACTTCACCGAGGAGCGGCCGGTGGGCGCTGTGGCCCTTCGTCCCGCTTCGTCGCGTGAGGAGACGGTGCGGGAGGTCTCGGACGGGGCGGTGCGTGCGGCGGAAGACGTGTTGCTCGCGGGCCGCAGCGCGTGGGCCGGCGTGGCCTACGACGGGACGTCCGCGGCGATCGGTGACGCTCGCCGGTTCGTCGCGGAGTTCCTGGCCCAGGTGCGGGCGGAGCGGAGGCCCGAGATCTCCGCACAGGTGACGGGAGTCGCCGAACTGGTCGTGAGCGAACTGGTGACCAACGCGTGCAAGTACGCGCCCGGGCCGTGCGTCGTCAACGTCGAACTGGCCGGGCCGGTCGTCGAGATCACGGTGTGGGACAGCGACCCGGTCCTCCCGCAGGCCCGCGCGGCGGAGCCGGGCCGGGTCGGCGGGCACGGCCTGGAGATCGTGAGCGCGTTGTGCGAAGGCTTCGAGGCACAGCGCGAGCCTATCGGGAAGCAGGTCAAGGCGCGGGTTCCCGTGGCCCCGGCTGCCGGCCAGGGGCGGCGGGCGGACACGCCTCGGCGTCCGCCCGCCGCGGGCGGTCACTGAGCGGCGGGCACCGTGTCCTCGAACGTCGTACCCGCGGTCCTGTAGGCGGCGACCTTCGCGGCGACCTGCGCCGGGGTCAGCACCTGGTCCTTGACGTGCAGCACGTAGTCGACCTTCTGGTCGTAGGAACGCGGCGTGGTGCTGGTCTGGCCCGCGAGGTCGATGAGCCACTGGTTGAAGTTGATGGACATCGGGCGCTCCGGCAGGTAGCGGGCGTCATGACGGCCGAACTCCTGGCCGTCGACGTAGTAGGTGATGGCGCTGTCGTTGATGGTGACGACGAGGTCGTGCCAGCCGGCGTAGCTCGTGCGGGACTCCGAGTGCTGGTTGACGGCCTCCCACGGGTCGGGCCGGTAGGTCTCCCACGAGGTGGTGTAGAGGATGTTGGCGGGCTCGCCCCAGCCGCCGTTGGGCAGGTACTCGAAGTCGTACTCGGCGTAGTCGTCCGCCATCGGGGCCTTGAGGTCGTTGATGGTGAAGAACGTCTGCACCACGCGGTCGCCGTCAGGGCCGGACCTCGGAGCGTCGGAGAACCGCACCCGGGCCGCGTAGGTGCCGTTCTTGAACTTCGTCGCCTTGGTGAGGACTTCGGTGTGCTTGGTGGACTCCGGGGTGCCCGCCGTCGAGGTCTCCAGGTTCATGATCGAGTTGGTCCCCTCCTTGGCGAAGGTGACGTTCTGCGCCGCCCAGGTCGCGCCCGGCACCCCCGGCCCGCCCGCGTTGGACCGTACGCTCCAGCCGTGCGCGCCGATCGCCGGATCGGTGTGCGAGGCGTAGTTGAAGTCGTCGAAGAGGGTGGCGCCGCCGGTCGGCGGGTCGGTGGGGCCGGGACCCGGCCCCGGGTCGTTGCCCTCGGGCGCCGTTCCCCACACCGGGGTGCCGCCGACACTGGCCGTGACCTTGGACCAGTTCCAGTACGCCGTCTGCGCCGGGCCGAAGGAGTAGTCGTCGCTCTGGTTCAGCGGCTGCCAGTTGGAGCGGTGGAAGCGCAGCTGCAGGTCGCCGGTGTCCGCGCCCGGCGCGAGGGTGCCGGCGCCGGCCGTGAAGCCGATCTCCAGGTAGCGGTCGGCGGTGGCGGTCGGCCTGGCGAGGGTCCCGAAGGTGCCGGTGATGTTCGCGCAGCCCTTGACCGCCCAGGAACAGGCGAAGGTGTACGACGCGCCGGCGTCGGCCTTGAAGTAGTACCGGATCTTGACCTGGCTGAGGGAGACCGGGGTGCTGCCCGTGTTGACGGCCTTGAACCAGGGCTCGGCCTGGTCGCTGCCGGTGGCGCTCTGCCGGTACTGGACGGCCAGTGACTCCCCGGCGGCGACGGCGGGTGCCGCCGACAGGGTGGCGCAGCCGAGGCCGGCCACGAGGGCGGCGGCCAGGGCCGCGCGGATCCGTGGGGTGCGCGCTCTCTTGCTCGTGCTGATGCTGGTCACCTGGTGGTCCTCTCAGGATGAAGGATCGCGGAGGGGCGGCTCGGCACTCCGAGAGCGTCGAGCCGGGTTCTGTGGTGGTGCAGCCGTGCCTGGAATCCGGGCCAGTCGCGGCCACCGGACCAGGCGGTGTCGGCCAGTGCGCACAGCCGGGGGAAGGCGAGGTACTCGGCGTGCGCGGCGGTGGTGACGTACTCGGTCCACAGCTGCGCCTGGGTGCCGAGCACGTGCGCGGCGGCGGCCTTCTCCCAGTGGGCGGGTGCGGGTTCGGTCGCGTACACGGCCGGCAGGTCGACCGCCCTGCCGGGCTGGCCGAGTGGTTCGTCGGGGTGGGCCGACTGCGGGTAGTCGAGGTAGGTGGAGCGGTGCGGAGCCATGATCACGGGCTGCCCGCGACGGGCGGCCGCCAGCCCGTGTTCCTCGTCGCGCCAGGCGAGGGCGGCGAACGACTCGGGCAGGTCCCGCCCGGTCTCGGTCCACCCCAGTGGCCGCCTGCCGCGCCGGGACAGGAAGTCTCCGACGCGCTCCATGAACCAGCCGTGCAGCGCGTCGGGGCCAGCCAGCCCTTCCTCGGTTACGCGCCGCAGGGCGGTGGGGGAGCGGTGCCATTCGGTGGTCGGGCACTCGTCGCCGCCGACGTGGATGTACGGCGAGGGGAAGGTGTCCATGACCTCGTCCAGCACGGTGCGGCAGAAGTCGAGGACCTCGTCGGTGACACCGAGCACGGTGTCGCACACGCCCCAGCTCTCCCACACGTCCAGCCGCCGCTCGGGGAAGTTGCCGAGGTGCGGGTAGGCGGCCAGGGCGGCCCGCGCGTGGCCCGGCATCTCGATCTCCGGTACGACGGTGACGCCCCGCTCGGCGGCGTACGCCACCAGATCGCACAACTCCTCCCGGCTGTAGGCCCCGCCGTGCGGCAGCCCGGCGACCTCCGTGAGGCCGGGGTACGCCGCCACGGGCATCCGCCAGCCCTGGTCGTCCGTCAGGTGGAGGTGCAGGACGTTGAGTTTGTGCAGGGCCAGCAGGTCGGTGAAGCGCCGCAGGAAGGAGACGGGCTGGAAGTGGCGGGCCACGTCCAGCATCGCGCCGCGCCAGGCGTACCGGGGCACGTCCGTGATCTCGACGCACGGGACGGACCACGGCACGCCGCGCACCGGTCGCGCCCCCAGGACGGCGGCCGGCAGGAGCTGGCGGATGGTCTGGACACCGTGGCGCAGCCCGGCGGCGCCCGCCGCGCGCAGCAGTACCGCCTCTCCGCTGACGGTCAGGCCGTAGCCTTCCGCGCCGAGGCCGGCGAGCCCGGGGTCGAGGATGAGGACGATCCGGCCGTCCGGGGCCAGGGGCAGCGGCAGACCGGTCGCGGGGGCCAGCAGCGTACGCAACAGGGCGGCGGCGGGCCCGGCCCCGGGGGTGACGCGGATCGCCGTCGTGTCGTCGAGGGTGAACGCCCCGGCGGACCGGCTGAGTTTCGAGGGACCCGGTACGAGCCCGGGGTCTGTGACCGGTGGGAACACGGTGCCCCCTATCCCTTGACCGCGCCGCCGGCCAGGCCGGTGGCGACCCGGCGCTGGAGCACCAGGAAGAGGACGAGGACGGGCAGCGCGAAGAGTGTGGAGGCGGCCATGGTGGCGCCCCAGTCGGTGCCGAAGACGTTCGAGAACGAGGAGAGCCAGACGGGCAGTGTGCGGTCGTCCTGGTTCTTGATGATCAGCATGTTGGCGAAGGCGAACTCGTTCCAGGCGGTGATGAAGCCGAACAGCGAGGTGGCGAGCAGGCCCGGTGCGAGGAGCGGGAAGGTGACCCGGCGGAACGCGGCCGCGCGGGTGCAGCCGTCGACCTGGGCCGCCTCCTCCAGTTCCTTGGGTATGGCGGTGAGGAAGCTGCGCAGGGTGAGGATGGTGAACGGCAGGGTGATCATGAAGTAGACGAGGGTGAGGGTGGCGAGCCGGTCGAGCATGTCGGTGTCGCGTGTGATGACGTACAGGGGGATGAGCAGTGCCTCCCAGGGAGCGACCTGCGCGATGAACACCATCAGGACGAAGCCGCGTCGGCCCTTCCAGCGCAGTCGCGCCACCGCGAAGGCCGAACCGAGGGCGACCGCCAGGGCCAGCAGCACACAGCCGGCCGTGACGAGAAGGCTGTTGCGCCAGAACGACCAGAATCCGTCGGCGTCCACCGCCGCGGAGAAGTGCTCCAGCGTCAGCGAGGTGGGCAGGAAGACGGGCGACTCGGCCTGAATGTCGGGGGTGGGCTTGAAGGCCGTGAGGACCATCCAGTACACGGGGAAGACGCAGAGCACGAAGACGACCAGCGCGCCCGCGTTCAGGGGCAGTCGCCGCAGCGTGCCGGACATCGGTGCGGGCAGCGGTCTCACAGCTCGGCCTCCTGCCGGAACATCTGACGGAAGTAGACGATCAGTACGGCGATCAGGATGAGGACGGTGAGCGTCGCCGCGGCGGCTCCGAGGTCGTAGCGGTGCAGCGACCGGGCGACCTGGTAGGAGTAGACCGGCAGGGTGGTGGTCGCGCCGCCGGGCCCGCCCCTGGTCACGGCCCAGATCTGGGCGAAGCACCGGAAGACCCAGATGACTTCGAGGCTGAGGATCAGCCCGAAGACGGGCCGGAGGACGGGCAGGGTGATGGAGCGGAAGATCCGCCAGTCGCCGGCGCCGTCGATGCGGGCGGATTCGAAGAGCTCGGTGGGGACCGTGGTCAGCGCGGAGTGCAGGGTGATCGCGACGAACGGCACGGACTGCCATACGACGAGCAGCACCAGGACGGTGAAGGCCGCCGGCCCGTGTGCGAGCCAGGAGTAGTCCTGGAAGGAGTCGAACCCCAGCCGCACCAGCAGCCAGTTGACCACTCCCAACCGGGAGGAGAAGAGCCACTGGAAGACGGTGGTCGTGGCGATGACGGGACTGGCCCAGGCGAGCACCAGCCCACTCAGGACCAGGGTCCGCATCCGCTTGCGCAACCGCTGGAGCATCAGGGCGACGAGGGTGCCGATCACCATGATGAGTACGACGTTGATCCCGGTCCACCACAGCGTGCGCCGGACGACCTGCCAGAACTCGCCGTCGCGCAGGATCTCCCGGTAGTTCTCCAGACCGGCGAAGCCGGCGCCTCCCCGGATGAGTTCGCCCATCCCGTAGTGCTGGAGGGAGATCAGCACACTGCGGGCGAGGGGGTAGGCGAGCAGGACGGCGATGCCGAGGACCGTGGGGGCGATGAGCAGGTAGGGCCACAGGGCGCCGGGAACGGCGGGCCGGCGTCCGGCCGGCGGGACGGGTGCGGAGGCGGGGGCTGTCGCCGCCGCTGCGGTGTCCGGGGCGGCCGCCGGGCCGGTACGGGTGGCGGGGCGCGTCATGCTCTCTTGCCCTGCCGGGCCCCGCTCATGAGTTGAGCGTCTTGCTGATGGCGTCCGAGGCGTCCTTCGCGGCCTTCTTCGGGTCGCTTCCGGTGAGCACCGCGGTCATGTACTCCTTGATCGGGTTGGTGGCCTCGACCGCGGCCCACTCGGGGGAGTTGGGCGTCGCACGTCCTCGGGCGGCGGCCGCGGCCATGGCGGCGGTGCCCTCGTTGTCCTCCAGGGCGTCGGCCAGCGACGTCCGGTTGGGCACGTAGCTCATCGTCCTGGCCAGATCCCGCTGCCACTTCTCCCCGGCGAGCGACTTGACCACTTGGTACGCCGCGTCCTGGTGGGCGGAGGCGGCGGGGATGATGAGGTCCGAGCCGCCGGTGAAGGTGGCCGCCGGTGTGCCCGCCGTACCGCCGGGGATCGGGAAGAAGCCGAGCTTGCCGGCGAGGGCCGGGTTGGCCTGTTCCACGATCTCGGCGCCGCCGGGAACGGCGATGATCTGGGCGACGTCGCCCTTGGCGAAGACGTCCGCCTGCGGCGGCTTGGCCTCGTCGGAGTCCTTGGGGCCCTTGCCCAGTGCCTGGAGCCGCTGGTAGAAGTCCATGCCCCTCAGAGCCTGTGGGCTGTCGAGCGAGCCCTTCCACTGGTCACCGCTCTTCTCCGCGAGCTCTCCCCCCTCCTCCCAGATGAAGCCGGCGAGGGTGTACCAGTTCTGCCCGGGCAGGTAGATGCCCTGCGTCGTGCCCCGGTTGAGCTTTTCGGTGATCCGCAGCCACTCGTCCCGCGTCGTGGGCGGGGAGGTGATCCCGGCCTTCGCGAAGAGGTCCTTGTTGTAGATCACGACGCGGTTGGCCGCGTACCAGGGGACGCCGTACTGCTTGCCGTCGATCTTCCCCGGCTCGGCGAGGCCGGGGAGCCAGTCGCCGCCCCGCAGTTCCCCGACCTTGTCGCTCAGGTCGAGGACGCCGCCGCTCTGCGCGTACTGCGCGACCTGGGTGTTCCCCACCTCGATCACGTCGGGGGAGTCCTTGCTCGCGAGCGCTGCGGTGATCTTCTCGCCGATGCCGTCCCACTCCTGTATCTGGATGTCCAGGACGGTGTCCTCGTGCTGCCGCTCGAAGTCCTTCTCGAACCGCTGGAGGTAGGCGTCGGAGACGCTGTCCTTCATGATCCATACGGTGAGCGTGGCGGGGCCGGACGCCTGCTCGGAGCCGGACGACGAGGTACCGCAGGCAGTGAGCGCACAAGCGGCCGCGAGCGCCGCGGCCGTGGGGATGAAGCGGATCTTCACTGGATTCACCTCGCGAGAGAGTTGACCAGTTGGTCAACTGGGCAACGATGTGGCTCGAAGGTGGCATAGACCAATGTGGGCGTCAACCCCCCGGGAAACAAGGGCTCTTCCGTAGGTGCTGGAGCGGAGATCGCCTAAACTGCCTTTTACCACCGGACCAGTTGTGGGCGACGAGGCAGAGAGGTCGGAGTCATGGAGAGCAACTCCTCAGGTGCCGTACTCAAGCGGGAGCGGGTCCGCGAGTTCCTCCTCGGCCTGATCGAGGTGCGCCGGCCCGGCGACGCCATCCCCTCGGAACGCACGCTCAGCGCCGAACTCGGCGTGTCCCGGCCCACCTTGCGAGCCGCGGTGGACGAACTCGTCGCCACGGGCCAGCTCGTGCGCGAACACGGCCGCGGCATGTTCGTCGCGCCCGCCAAGATCACCCAGGAGCTGGTCTCCGACGACGCGGCCTTCGCCGTGCCCCGGGCGGGAGGGACCTGGTCCAGCAGGCTGCTGCGGCTGGACACCATCCGCGCGGGTGCGCGCATCGGCCGCAAGCTGCGCATCTCCCCGGCCGCCGAAGTGGTCTACATCGCCCGGCTGCGGCTGGTCGACGGGACCCCGATCGCGATCGAGCACCTCCACATCCCCGCCGGCCTCGTTCCCTCCCTCAGCCCGCGGGAGCTGGAGGCGGGAGACCTGTACGACCATCTGCGCGAGCACCATCAGGTCCACGTCGACCAAGCGGTCCAGTCGATCGAACCGACCGTCGTCAACGAGGCCGAAGCAGGCGTGCTCGACGTTCCGGTTCTCTCACCCGCTCTACTGATCGAGCGCCTGACCACCGACACCGCGGGCCACCCCGTTGAGTACGTCCATTCCGTCTACCGCGGCGACCGCTACCGCATCGTCTCCCGGCTCGCCCTGGGCTCCACGGCACCCCATCCGCGCCCCGAGAGCCACCACCCGGGCATTCCGCCGGGCGACTTCGCGCACGGGGACATCATCAGGTCGTCGACCACGGGCGACGCCCGCTGACCCGGACCGCCCGGGCGCGAGCAGGGGCGGAGGTCCCGACCGTATGGCCGGGCCCGGTGCCGCGAGCACCGGAGGCCGACAGCACGAGGGCCCGGGCATCGCTGCCCGGGGCCTCTCTGTGCGTTGCGGCAGGTCGGGTCGACGAGCGGCCTTCACCGCGGTCGTCGTACGTTCCCCCGAGGGGGACGCACGTGGTCAGTCCCGCCTGAACCTGTCCTTCGATGTTTCCTTGGTCTCCCGGGCCTTGCCGCGGGTCTCCAGTGCGGCGCCCTTCGCGGCGGTCGTGTCCTTGCCCATCGCGTGGGCCGCCTTCCGCACGGCCTTGCCGACAACCTGCTCGGCCTTGGCCTTGGCCTTCTCTCCGGCGCTCATGTCGGTCCTTTCGTACGTACTCACTCATCCGCCTGCCCGCCCCCCGGGGACGGAAACCACCCGTGCCGCCGGCCTGAGCGCCGAGCGTTGCGCTCCGCGCCTCAGCTCCGGGACGGCAACGCCCTCACCTGCGGTTTCGCCCGTTCGGTCGACTGGCCGTCCGTCCGGGACGAGGAGGCTGGAGTACTCCTTCGGACCGATCGCGTCATCGGGGGGTCAGCACGCAGAACTCATTGCCGTCGGGATCGGCCATCACCACCCGACCGGCATCGTCCCGGCCGGTGTCGAGGCGGGTCGCCCCGAGGGAGACGAGACGGTCGACTTCGGCTTGCTGATCACCGTGAGCGGGCGGAGCGAGGTCGAAACGCAGCCGGTCCTTCCCGGTCTTCGGCATCAGTGGGGGACCGCCCCACGTGATCTTCGGACCGCCGTGCGGCGAGCGGATCGCGGTCTCCTGGTCCTGGTCCCACACCAGCGGCCAGCCCAGCGCCCGGCTCCAGAAGTACCCGACGTCCTGCGATCCGTCGCACGCCAGCGCTCCGATGAATCCGCAGTCGGCGAGGAACGTGTTGCCCGGCTCGATGACGCAGAACTCGTTGCCTTCGGGGTCGGCGAGCACCACATGCCCTTCCTCCGGGCGTTGGCCGATGTCGATGTGCCGGGCGCCGAGTCCGAGCGCCCTCGCCACGACCTGTTCCTGGTCGGCAAGGGACGTGCTCGTCAGGTCGAAGTGCATCGGGTTCTGGCCGGCCTTCTGCTCCTGGGACGGTGTGAACCGGATGCGGAATCCGGTGTCGTCGCCCGGCAGGATCGCGATGCCGTCGCGGGACTCGTCGGCCGGCTCCCAGCCCAGCACGCCGCTCCAGAAGTGCGCGAGACGCAGTGGGTCGTGCGCGTCGAAGCAGAGCGCGTGGAGGTGAGCAGTCATGTTCGGCATCTCCGATGTGCGGGATCCACTGCCCCGCCCGCAGGTCGGGAGCAGGCCGGTCCACCAGCAAGAAGGCGTGCACGCGGGTCGCGTGTCGCTGGAGCCTGCCCGGACTGTGCCACCTGGTCAACTCATTTACGCCCACCAGGCGGCGGTCCGCACGGCTGTTCAGCCGGCGGCGGCCGCGCACGTCGTGCGCGCGACGGGCGTTGTCAGTGGTGTGGTGCAGCATGGGGAAGTCGGAGTTCCAGGCAGGTTACGAGTGGGCGGGGATCGTCATGTCGGTCAGCAACGAGCAAGTCGCGGCGCGGGCCTTTCTGCGGACGCTTTACGCGGACTCCTACTTCCCCGACCACGTTCTGGACAAGGGCAAGCAGATCCTGCTGCGGCTGAGCGAGCGGATCGAGTCCGAACGGCCCGCCGACCTCGCTGCTCTCTACCGGCTCACGCACGCCGCGACAGAGGAGTGCAACGCTTTGGACGCGGAGTTCGAAGCGGCGGGGAGCGCGATCGAGACGGTCGCGCGGGAGGAGCTGGCCGAAGAGTTCTGGTTCGTGGCGTCTGCGTACGGGTTCGCGGACGCGGACGTCGAGGAACTGATAGCCACGCGCGACTGGTGACCGACCTCCGTCGGCGTCTGTCGAGGGCGTCCGGCGGCGGGCCGGGCCCGCGCTCCATAATTCGATGGGCGTCTATGTTGACACTCGTCGATGTGCGTGCCAAGCTCGACATCGAGACATCGACAGTTGTCGAATCAGCGGGTGCCTGGGTTCGCGAACCTCACCGCCGCCCTTCCCGCGCACCCCCTGCAGCCCACCCCGCGTCGAGGAGACACCCGTCATGAGCGAACAGAGCGTGCGGCACCTGCCCGTCGCCGTCATCGGAGCGGGACCCGTCGGCCTGGCCGCCGCGGCCCACCTGGCCGAGCGGGGCATCGAAGCCCTGGTCCTGGAGGCCGGAACCGCCGCCGGCAGTGCGGTGCGCGAGTGGGGGCATGTGCGGCTCTTCTCCACCTGGGCCGAGCTCGTCGACCCGGCGGCCGAGAAGCTGCTGGCGCCCACCGGCTGGACCGCACCCGACGGCGCCGCCTACCCCTCCGGCACGGACTGGGCGGACACGTACCTGCAACCGCTCGCCGACGCCCTCGGCGACAAGGTCCGCTACGGCGCTGCCGTGACCGGCGTCTCGCGCCTCGGCCGCGACCGCGTCGTGGACGCCGACCGTGAGCGGCAGCCGTTCACCCTGCGCGTCACTCTCGCCGACGGCGTCGAGGAGCGCGTCCTCGCCCGCGCCGTGATCGACGCCTCCGGTACCTGGTCCACCCCCGCGCCCCTCGGCGGCGACGGCCTTCCGGCACTCGGTGAGACGTCGGCGGCCGGCCGGATCTCCTACCGCGTCCCCGACCTCAAGGACCCGGCGGTCCGCGCCCGTTACGCCGGGAAGCGCACCGCCGTCGTCGGATCCGGCGCCTCCGCGTTCACCGCCCTCGCCCACCTTGCCGATCTGGCCAGGGAAGCCCCCGGCACGCACGCCGTGTGGGTCCTGCGACGCGGCATCGGCGGCTCCACCTTCGGCGGCGGCGCGGCCGACCAGCTCCCGGCCCGGGGTGCTCTGGGCCTCGCGGCCAAGGCGGCCGTCGACGACGGGTACGCCGAGGCGGTCACCGGTTTCCGTACCGCCGCCGTCGAGGCGAACGGAGACCATCTGGTCCTCACCTCCGACGACGGCCGCAGCCTGGACCCCGTCGACGAAGTCGTCGTCCTCACCGGCCTGCGCCCGGACCTCTCCTTCGTCTCCGAGCTGCGCCTCGGCCTCGACGAACGCCTCCAGGCCCCCCTGGAGCTCGCCCCGCTGATCGACCCCAATCAGCACTCCTGCGGCACCGTCTACCCGCACGGCGTCAACGAGCTCTCCCACCCGGAACAGGACGTATACCTGGTCGGCATGAAGAGCTACGGCCGTTCCACGGCCTTCCTCGCCATGACCGGTTACGAGCAGGTCCGCTCCGTCGCAGCCGCCCTGGCCGGCGACAGGGCAGCCGCCGAACGTGTCGAACTCACCCTCCCCGAGACCGGGGTCTGCGGCGGCGCCGGACTCTTCGACCAGCCCGAAGCCGCCCAGGCCGCCGACGGCGGGTGCTGCGGTCCCGCCCCGGCCACCCTCACCCTGGGTGCTCCGGCGGCCCCCTCCGGCGGCTGCTGACCGACGTGGAGGCGCACCCGGCCGACGTGGCCGCGACGGGGACGGGGGTCCCGTCGCGGCCACGCGGCGCACTGCCCGCTCTGCGCGCCACTCGCCTCGCCACGCCGGTCGGAAGCGTCGTCACTCCCCACCAGCACAACGCGCAACGCGCCAAGGGTTCGCGGTGTCCGCTCTAGCCGGTCGCGTCGATTCTGGCGTCGAGTTCCTTGACCAGCCGCTTCAGGGCCACCGTCCGGTAGCTCTCCTCCACCCACTCGCACACCAACTCGGCCGACGGCGCTCCCTTCTCGCCCAGCGGTACGGAGACCCAGCCGGACCGGCCGAGTCCGTAGCCGGTCGGCTGGGCACCCGGCGAGGTCATGGCGTGCTGGTGCAGCGCCTCGTCCTTCAGTTTGACGGAGAGGCCGGGGGGCTCGGGGCCGTCCGTATTGCCGAGGAAGACGAAGATCTTCTTGTTGACCTTCACCACGCAGTCCTCGGGGCCCCACGGGAACTCCTCCACCGCGCCCGGCAGCCCGAGAGCGAACTGCCGCACCGTCTCCCACTTCCGTACCGCAGCCTTCACCGATGCCTCCTGTCACGGCTCACACTGCCCCGCCCGGGCAGCCGGCCCTCACGCTAGCCGCAGGAGACGGCCACTTCTGGCAGGAGTGGAGAAACGTCCAGGCAGGATCGCGTCAGCGTGGCGGTGCCGACCCCCTGGCGCAGCGCACGGCCGACGGCTGGGCGGGTGAAAGCCCGTCAGGCGTCGAAGCGGCGGCGAGAGGTCTCGATGTGGCCGAGATGCAGCTGGGTCCAGGCGCACATGCCGTCGACGGTGGCTCGGAGAGCCTGGCCCGGCTCGGTGAGCGTGTACTCGACCCGGGGCGGCACGGTCGGATGCACCTTCCGGTCGACCAGGCCGTTGCGCTCCAGCATGCGGAGGTTCTGGGTGAGCATCTTGTGGCTGATGCCTTCGACCTCGCTGCGCAACTCACTGAAACGCAAGGTGCCTTCACCGAGTGACTCGATGATCAGCAGGGCCCACTTGTTGGCGATGTCCGAGAAGATCTCCCGCGCCAGGGAGTCCGCGCGCCGCAGCGCCGCTTCGTCGGGCGAGCCGCTGAACTCCTTGGTCACCACGAGGTTCCCCAGTCACTGAAAAGTGCGTTCTTCCCTGTCCGCGCCCACTCTCCTACGGTTCCCAAGTAACCGCAAGAGACCGTGTGCGAGGCCGATCGGCGTACGAGCGAGCCCCCCCGGCGCACCCCATGACGAGGAGACGGACAACATGGCCATCACCCTGATGAATCCCGGCGGGCTGCCGGAAGTCGGCGCCTACCGGCAGGTGTCGATCGCGACCGGTTCCAAGCTGGTCTTCATCGCCGGCCAGGTCGCCTGGGACGCCGAGGGTGTCACGGTCGGCGAAGGCGACCTCGCCGCTCAGGTCGAGCAGTGCTACCTCAACATCGGCATCGCCCTGGCCGAGGCGGGCGCCTCCTTCGACGACGTGGCGAAACTGACCCTCTACGTCGTCGACTGGACCCCCGACAAGATGCCGTTGCTCCTGGAAGGCATCACCCGGGCCGCCGCGAAGCTCCGCGTCCCGCCTGTACCCCCGGCCACGCTGCTGGGCGTCGCGGCACTGGACGTGCCCGAGCACATGGTCGAGGTCGAAGCCACGGCGGTCGTCGACTGATCCGCCATGGCTCGCACCACCCCGCACACCCAGGTGGTGCGGTGCGGGAGCCCGCGAAGCCGGCCTTCCGGGTACGGGGCGGCGGCAGCTCGGGTGCTCTGGGTGATGTCGCGGTGTCGCGGTGTCGCCAAGGTGAAGCGGTTGCGTGCCGCCCGCTACCCGTTGTGCGCGAAGACGCCTTCCAGGGGCCCCGCCACCGCTGTCACACTCCTCATCCGGCGGAGCCTTCTGCCGGCTCCGGCAGACGGTCGAGGCGGTCGTGGTGGGCGCGGGTCAGGTGGAGGCGTTCCGCAGCGAGGTTCTCCTCCAGGTGGTCGATCCGGGCGGTGCCGGGGATGGGGAGGATGACGGGGGAGCGGCCGAGGAGCCAGGCGAGCGCGACCTGTGTGGGTGTGGCGTCGAGCTCGGCCGCCACGGCGGCGACCTCGGCCCTCGCCCCAGATTCCCCCCAGGCGACGGGGCGCCACGGCAGGAACGCGATCCCTGCCGCTTCGCAGGCCATGAGCACGGGCTCGTGTTCGCGGTCGAGCAGGTTGTACCGGTTCTGCACACTCGCGATGTCGACGATCCGTCGTGCCTGGTCGAGTTCGTCGACCGTGACCTCGGACAGCCCGATCCGGCCGATCTTGCCCTCGGTCCGCAGGTCTCGCAGCGTGCCGACCTGGTCGGCGAGCGGCGTCTGCGGATCGACGCGGTGCAGTTGCAGCAGTTCGATCCGCTCTACGCGCAGTCGGCGCAGTGCCTGCTCGACCTGATCGCGCAGGACCTCCGGCCGCCCGGAGAGCTTCCACTCACCTGACGGGCCCGACTGAGCGACACCGACCTTGGTGGTGATCAGCAACCCGTCCGGGTACGGGTGCAGGGCCTCGGCCAGGAGTTCCTCGTTGGCTCCGCCGCCGTACAGGTACGCGGTGTCGATCAGAGTGATGCCCAGCTCGACGGCGCGCCGGGCGACTGCGAGAGAGGTCTCACGGGCCGAACTCGGTTCCGTCGGCAAGTGCATGGCCCCGAAGCCGAGCCGCCGTACGCTCAGATCCCCGCCGATACGAAACGCGGTCGATGTCACGTGCTGTCCTCGCCCCCTTGTTCAAGGAGCAACGCTAACAGCACAGTTGGCCCGATGTCGGCCCACAGCGAGAGTCGGTCGCCGGCCAGAGCGGCTACTACCTGATCGAAGAGACGGGGTCTGGTCGTTCCGCGCTCCTCGCGACGATCTGACGATGTCCAGCCGCCCGAGCGCACGCGAGTACTCGGCGTAGGTGCGCGTCGAACACGCTGCTATAACCGCGTCATGATCTATCACGTCGTCCCCGCCGACGAATGGACCGCGTTTCCCGACCGCCCGTACGTCCCCGCGTCCCTCGCCGAGGACGGCTTCGTCCATTGCTCGCCGGACGAGGCGACCACCCTCGCCGTCGTCAACGCCTTCTACCGGTCCGCGCCGCGGCCTCTGCTGGTGCTGTGCGTCGACGAGGGCCGGCTCACCGCCAGGATGGAGCGGGAGGAGGCCGTGCCCGCCCCGCCGCCCGGTGTTGCCGTGGGCACCGCGTTTCCGCATGTGTTCGGCCCCGTAAACCGTGACGCCGTCGAGCGCGTCCTGGAGATCTCGTGGGACGAGGACGGCCGCGCGAGTGGGCTGAAGGACGCGGTCTGACGCGTCGGCGGTGCGCTCGCCGGTCCTGGCGCCGCCACGCGCGAGGGCGGGGCCGGGGCAACCCGCACCGTCGAGAACCGGTGCGCGACGGTCGGGTCCCGTCGAGCTCCGCGCGTTCCACGGATCGCGGTCGGCCGCCGCCTGGCGGCCGCTCGGGAGGCGCGGCCTCCTGCCGACGGAAGCGGCCGGCCCGCCCGCCGGGTGGGCGTCGCACTGTGCGCTTTCGGGTGACCCCGCAGCCTGTCGTCGTCGCCTTCTCCCGCCGCGTGCCCGACGATCGCAGCGGCCGGGGGAGTCCCGGCCGCGACGACGACCGCCGGTGCCCGCGCCGGGAAAGGCTGCCATGCACCTCCTGCTCGTGGCCAGCGCGTTCAACAGCCTCACCCAGCGTGTGCATGCCGAACTGAGGGACCACGGCCACAGCGTGGCGGTGGAGCTCGTACGGCACGCCGACTGCCTGCGCGAGGCCGTACGGCGGCACGAGCCGGAGCTCGTCGTGGCGCCGATGCTGAGAACGGCGATTCCGCACGACGTGTGGTCGGCGTACACCTGTCTCGTCGTGCACCCCGGACCCATCGGCGACCGCGGACCCTCGTCGCTCGACTGGGCACTGCACGAGGACGCCTGCGAGTGGGGCGTGACGGTTCTCCAGGCGAACGCAGAGATGGACGCCGGCGACGTGTGGGCCTCCGTCGCCTGCGCGGTGCCCCCGGTGGCCAAGAGCGACCTGTACCGCAACGAGGTGGCCGATGCGGCGCTGGCGGCGGTGCTGCTGGCCGTGGAGCGCTTCGCGGGCGGGACGTACGTCCCCTGGCGGCAGCCCGGCGCTAACGAGGCGGGCAGCGCCGTTCGCATCCGCCCGTACCTGACACAGGCGGACCGGCGGATCGACTGGGCGTCGGAGTCCACGGAGACGGTCCTGCGCAAGCTGCGCGCCGCGGACTCGCAGCCCGGCGTACTGGACGAACTCCTCGGCGCCGAGTGGTACCTCCACGGCGGCCACCCCGAGGACGCGCTGCGGGGCAGGCCCGGCACGCTGCTGGCCACCAGGGCCGGGGCCGTCTGCCGGGCGACGACCGACGGCGCCGTGTGGATTCCCGAGATGCGGCCGCGGCGCGTCCCGGGGCAGCCCGCCACGTTCAGACTGCCCGCCGTCCAGGCCCTCGGCGAACTGCTGCCCCCGTTGCCGGAACATCCCGCTCCGCAGGCGGCGGACGCGGACGGCCGCACCTGGAGCGACATCCGGTACCGGGAGGACGGCCAGGTCGGCTTCCTGTCGTTCTCCTTCCCGGGCGGCGCCATGAGCACCGACCAGTGCCGGCGCCTGCTGGCCGCCTACCGGGAGGCGTGCTCGAATCCCACGTCCGTACTCGTGCTGGGCGGCGGCCGGGACTTCTTCTCCAACGGCATCCACCTGAACGTCATCGAGGCGGCCGACGACCCGGGCGGCGAGTCCTGGGCCAACATCAACGCCATCGACGACCTGGTCGAAGGGGTCCTGACCACCACCGACCGCCTGGTGGTGTCCGCGGTGGGCGGCAACGCGGCCGCCGGCGGGGCGATGCTCGCCCTGGCGGCGGACGAGGTGTGGTGCAGGGCCGGGTCCGTACTGAACCCGCACTACCGCCTGATGGGCCTGTACGGCTCGGAGTACTGGACGTACACCCTGCCCCGCAGAGTGGGCTCCGAGACCGCCGAACGGCTGACGCGCGAGGCCCTTCCGGTGAGCGCGAGCGCCGCCCTTCGGCTGGGGCTCGTCGACCGGGTGATCGAGTGCGCTCCGCAGGCGTTCGGACGGGAGGCGGGCCGGCTGGCGGCGCAGCTGGCCGCGCTGCCCGCGACGCCCGCCCGCGTACGGGAGAAGAAGGCGGAGCTGGACCGCCAGGAGAGCGTCAAGCCGCTGGCGGCGTTCCGGGAGGAGGAGCTGGCGTTCATGCGGCGCACCTTCCGCGACCCGGACGCCCCGTACCACGCCCTGCGCCGCGCCTTCGTCCGCAAGGAGGCGCCACCGGGGACCCCGCCCCACCTCAATCCGCCCGGGTCCGCAAGCCGAGCGGCGCCTTCGGCCCGTCCGACGGGCCGCGTCACCGGAACGGCCGCAGCCAGCGGCGCACCGGCCCCGGGCGCCTGTTAACAAGAAGGTTGATGGTCGGAATGCCGGCTTTCGTCCTTACCTCCCCAAGGAGGCGCTCCCCATGAGTGCAGCGACGCCGAACACAGCCGAGGCCGCGGACGCGCCGGGTGCGCCCGCGGACGAGGCGCCCCCGATCCACATCCTCTGGATCAACGCCGGTCTGAGCTGTGACGGCGACTCGGTCGCCCTGACAGCGGCCATGCAGCCGAGCATCGAGGAGATCGTCCTCGGTGTGCTGCCGGGCCTGCCCAAGATCGCCGTCCACTGGCCCCTGATCGACTTCGAATGCGGTCCGGTCGGAGGGTCCGACACGTTCATCGAGTGGTTCTTCAAGGGGGAGCGCGGCGAGATCGACCCCTTCGTGCTCGTCGTCGAAGGATCGATCCCCAACGAGGGGATCAAACAGGAGGGCTACTGGTGCGGCTTCGGGGACAACCCCGAGACCGGCCAGCCGATCACCACCAGTGAGTGGATCGACCGCCTGGCGCCGAAGGCACTGGCGGTCGTGGCCATCGGGACCTGCGCCACCTACGGCGGCATCCATGCCATGGCCGGCAACCCCACCGGAGCCATGGGCGTGCCCGACTACCTCGGGTGGGACTGGAAGTCCAAGGCAGGCATCCCCATCGTGTGCGTGCCCGGCTGCCCCATCCAGCCCGACAACTTCTCGGAGACCCTCACCTACCTCCTCTACCAGGCGGCCGGTTCGGCTCCGATGATCCCGCTGGACGACAAACTGCGCCCGACCTGGCTCTTCGGCGCCACCGTGCACGAAGGGTGCGACCGCGCGGGCTACTACGAGCAGGGCCAGTTCGCCCTCACGTACGACTCGCCCAAGTGCCTGGTGAAGCTGGGCTGCTGGGGCCCGGTCGTCAAGTGCAACGTCCCCAAGCGCGGCTGGATGAACGGCATCGGCGGCTGTCCGAACGTAGGCGGCATCTGCATCGCCTGCACCATGCCGGGCTTCCCGGACAAGTTCATGCCGTTCATGGACGAGCCGCCCGGCGGCAAGGTGTCGAGCGCCGCGAGCGGCGCCTACGGGGCGGTGGTCCGCAAGCTGCGGTCCATCACGGCCAAGACGGTCGACAAGGAACCCAAGTGGCGCCACACCGGAGAGAAGCTGACCACCGGATACCGCCCGCCCTGGTGAACCC
>NZ_VBVX01000740.1 GCF_005981925.1 Streptomyces albidochromogenes | reverse complement strand
CCCCCAGGCACACCACCACGACGCCCACCAGAACCACCAGCACCACGGCCACGATCGCCCGCGTGAGCCAGGCCGACTTCTGCACGCCCGCGTAGTTCACGGCCGTCAGCAGCACCACCGCGCCGACGGCCACCGCGTGCGCCTGCTCCGGCCACAGGTACGCCCCGACGGTCAGCGCCATGGCGGCGCACGAGGCGGTCTTCCCCACCACGAAACCCCAGCCGGCCAGATACCCCCAGAAGGGCCCCAGCCGCTCCCGCCCGTACACGTACGTCCCGCCGGACGCCGGATAGAGCGCCGCCAGCCGCGCCGAGGCCGTCGCGTTGCAGTACGCCACCACAGCGGCCAGCGCCAGCCCTACCAGCAACAGCGGCCCCGAACCGGCCGCCCGCGCCGCCGGCGCGAGCGCGACGAAGATCCCGGCCCCGATCATCGCCCCGAGCCCGATCACCACCGCGTCGAAGACCCCGAGCGTGCGCCGCAGTTCCCGTGTCATGCGCCGCACCCTACTGAGC
>NZ_VBVX01000739.1 GCF_005981925.1 Streptomyces albidochromogenes | reverse complement strand
GGGATAATCGACCCCGTGAGCGAGAACACCGACGGCACCCCGCCCTCCGCCGCGCCCGCCGGCGGCGGCCCGCGGCCCGAGCCCATCCGCTTCTTCGGCACGACCTGGGTGAGCCACGACCACGGGTACGGGCTGCGCCGGGCCGGCGTCGCCGTCGGCTCACTGGCCGCCGCTGCCGCCGGCTGCCTCGTCCTGCGCTTCGCCTACCAGGGCCTGGCGATCGCCGACGTCGGCGGCTTCGTGAACATCCTGGTGGTGGCCATGTTCGCGATCTGCAGCGCGATCGCCTTCCGCCGCACCTGGGAGGGGTACGCGCGCCGCCCCGACCCCACGGCCGAGGCCCAGCTGCGCAGCCTGAAGGCCATCGGCTTCGTGGGCTCACTCCTCGCGTACTTCTTCCGCTCGCTGACCGAGGCCCCCGGCGAGAAGCTGCTCCGCGGCGAGTACGAGCAGGCCGTCACCCAGTACGAACGCCGCCGCACCGCCCGCACGGGCAACCCGGCGGCCCGCAGGAA
>NZ_VBVX01000738.1 GCF_005981925.1 Streptomyces albidochromogenes | reverse complement strand
GGCGGGGCCTGCTGGGTCCACTGCGATTCGAGGCGGGTCAGGGACTCCAGCTCGCCGTAGTCGAGAAAGATCCCGCGGCAGCCACTGCACTGCTCGATCTGGACACCGTTGCGGTTGTACGTGTGCATCGCTGCGTGACATTTGGGGCACTGCATGATCGGGTCAACTCCTCGCCGTCGGTGGCCTCGCCGGAATGCATGCCCGGCGACGGTCCGTTCACCCTACGACGGGGCTTCGCACTCCAACTCGGGCGGGAGCGAGGCGATACGGGCGCAGGCGTCGACGACCAGCTCCTCCACTTCGTCCAGCGGCCGTTCACCGGCGGCGGACTTGGCGAGGGCGAGGGCCGCGGTCTGGACGGTCAGGGCGCGGGCGGGCACGTCGAGTTGGGGCCAGGGATCGCCGCCGGGGGGTACGGCCGCACCGCCCGCGGCCCGGTACGCGCCGAGGAAGCGGTTCCACACGTCCGGGGCGAGCAGGCCGGCGGCGTACCAGGCGGCGGGGCGGGCCAGGTCCC
>NZ_VBVX01000737.1 GCF_005981925.1 Streptomyces albidochromogenes | reverse complement strand
CGGCCTTCGCCGCCCCGACGAGGCCCGCGACCCACAGGATGACGCCGAGCCCGATGAAGAAGACCGCGTCCACGTACGTGTCGGAGCCCGGCCGGGCGGTCACCGCGAAGCCCAGCGACGACCACAGCCCGAGCCCGCACCCCGCGACGGACGAGAGCAGCCACGCGAGGCTGAGACCGGGAACGCGCCACGGGGCGGCGGAGAGTCCGTGCTCCCGCCCCACCCGCGCCCACCCGACCAGCAGCTGACGGATCGTACGGTCGCGGCGCACCCCCATGCCGAGGAAGATCCAGCAGGTCACGACGCCCGCGAGCCCCAGCGCGCCGAAGCCCGCGACGAACACGGCGGTCAGCGGGTCGCCCGGCCCCTCGAACGTTTCGAGGGCGGCCCCGACCGTTCCCCACCCGAGCACGGCGCCGCCCACCAGCAGCCAGAACCGCACCAGCCGGCCCGGGCCGAGCCCGCGTGCGGTCAGCTCGTCCAGGGCCCGCGCCCGGTCGGCGCGCATCGCCTCGGGTC
>NZ_VBVX01000736.1 GCF_005981925.1 Streptomyces albidochromogenes | reverse complement strand
AGTTTAAGAAAGTAACTCACAGAATTCATCTCATTCCAGGAGCAAAACCTACGGCAAGACCACCGTATCGTATTTCGCAGTTTGAGACAGAAGAATTGAAGAAACAAATAGAAGAACTACTACAACAAGGATTTATACAGAAATCAAATTCACCGTATGCTGCACCAGTACTATTTGTAAAGAAAAAGGATAAGGCATTGAGGTTATGCGTCGACTTTAGATTACTAAATATCAACACGATTAAAAATGCATTTCCCATTCCTTTAATAGAAGATTTGTTTATGAAAATAGGAACAGCCAAAGTATTTTCGAAGTTAGATTTAATGTCAGGATATTTTCAGATCAGAATGGATCCGAGAGACGAAGAAAAGACAGGTTTTGTTACGCCCTTTGGACATTACCATTGGAGAGTAATGCCATTTGGAGTGGTGAACGGTCCTGCAACATTTCAATCATTTATGAATGATATATTAGGAGATACGCCTAATGTGTTAGTCTATCTAGATGATATATTGATTTAT
>NZ_VBVX01000007.1 GCF_005981925.1 Streptomyces albidochromogenes | reverse complement strand
CGCCCCGCCCCAGCCGGGTGGGTCCTTCGCGGGCTTCACCAGGGTGCGCTCCTCACAGGGGCGAAGGCCGCTCCAAGAAGCATGCCGCCGACATGCCCCGGATGCCGCTCACGGCACCGAACGCCTCATCCGGTGATCCGGTATGTCACGTGGGTCACCTTCGGCGAGCCGACCGTGCGTACGGGCTCCAGGCGCAGCTCGGGCGAGACACCGTCTAGGAGACGGGTGCCCGCGCCGAGAATCACCGGGGCCAGGTGGAGTTCCAGTTCGTCCAGGAGCCCGGCGGTGAGGTACTGCCGCACGGAGTCGGCGCCCCCGGAGACCTGGACGTCCTTCTCCCCGGCGGCCTCGCGGGCGAGGGCCAGCGCGGATTCGGGGCCCTCGGTGACGAAGTGGAAGGTGGTGCCGCCCTGCCTCACCCACGGCTCACGCGGGGTGTGGGTGAGGACGAACACGGGCGCGCGGAACGGCGGTGGGTCGGGCCAGCCTGCCTCACCTTCGTCGAACATGCGGCGGCCCATGATGTAGGCCCCGGCGCGCTCGAAGGTCGCCCGCACGATGTCGTCGTCCTGGTTGCCGCCGGTGCCGCCGGTCATGCTCTGGCGTTCCCGCCATGCCTCGGCCGCCTCGGCCCACTCGTGAATGCGCAGGCCGCCGTCGCCCAGGGGGTTTCGGGGGTGAGAGTTCGGGCCCGCGACGAAGCCGTCGAGGGACATGCTCAGGCTCGCGAATACCGTGCTCATGCCGCGTGCTCCCCGGAGAAGAAGGCGGCCAGGGCCGGGGCCAGCGCCTCGGGGGCGATGGTGTGCTCCTCGCCCGGGAAGACCCGCAGGATGAAGTTCTCGCCCGCCGCGGCGAGTTCCCGTGCGCCGGCCAGCATGTGGGATGCTCCCGCGTCGCCGCTGCCGACGAGGACGGGCACGGTCACCGACGCCCAGCGGTCGACCGGGAGGGGGCGCCCCGACATGGTGTCGCCCATGATCCGGCCGTCGTAGGGGAGGGTGTTGGCGACGGCTTCCATGCCCGCCCAGAACGGGGCCTGGCGCATGCCCGCGACGACCTCGTCGGGCAGGCCGACCGCCGCCGTCATGAAGTAGGCGGCGGCGTCCCCGTACGCCTCGCGGCGCACGAGCTCCGTCAGGTGCTCCACGTAGTCGGCAGGCAGCGGCGGCCGGCTGTCGTCGGTGACGAACGGCGGCTCGTACAGCCCGAGGCGCGACACGGCGCCGCCCAGTGCGGCGGCCGCATCCAGGGCGAGGACGGCACCCGAGGACATGCCGAAGGCCATGGCCGACCCGCCGGCGGGCCCCTGGATCAGCGCGTCGAGGTCCTCGATCTCGCGCCGCACGTCGTACGCCCGCCCGTCCCCGCTGTCGCCGCGGCCCCTTCGGTCATACGTGATCACCGTGAAGCGCTCGGCCAGCAGACCGGCGAGTTCGGCGGAGTCGCCGCGGGTCATGAACGCACCGCCGACGAGCACCACCGCGGGGCCCGACCCCCGCTGCTCGAAGGCGATGGTCGCGCCGTCGGCCGAGAACACCTTGTCCATGAAAGCCCCCATCGAAGTGCAGTGCAGAGCGGAAGCTCCGCGACTGTGGAACTGGACGGTACAGTACTCGATTGAGTACTGGTCAGTCCAGTACTCTCGGGAGGAGAGCCGGATTGAACAGTGGCAGGGAGTCGAACATGGACAGCAGGTCGGCGCGCAAACACCAGGCGATCATGGACGCCGCGACCACCGTGTTCCTGGACAAGGGGTACTCGGGGACGAGCATGGACGACATCGCCAAACTGGCCGCGGTCTCCAAGCAAACCGTCTACAAGCACTTCGCCGACAAGGAGAAGCTCTTCGCCGACATCGTCCTGGCCACCACCGACCGGCTCGACACCGCAATCGACCTGCTCGCCGGCATCCCGATCGACGCCGACAACCTGGAAGAGAACCTGACTCGGCTCGCCCGCCAGTTCCTGACCACCCTCACTCACCCCCAGGTGATCCAGCTGCGGCGCCTGATCATCGCCAACGCCGACACCTTTCCCGACTTGGGCGCCGCCTGGTACGAACGAGGCTTCGAGCGAGGGCTCGCCACGCTGGCGTCGACCTTCCAGCGCCTGTCTGACCAGGGGCTGCTCCGCATCGACGACGCGCTCCTGGCCGCGAACCACTTCTCCGGGCTACTGCTGTGGATTCCGGTGAACAAGGCCATGTTCACCGGCCGCTCCCAGCACACCGAGGCCGACCTCGACCGCCACGCCGCCACCGGCACCCGCGTCTTCCTCGCCGCCTACCGCTGACCCCGCTGCGACGACTTGCCCCCACCAGACGAGCCGCTTGAGGATTCCCGGAACCCTGACATGGTCCGAGCGCACCGTGGTGCACGACGACGTACGCATCTCCCGCCGCGACCGGGGCGAGTCGGGAACACCCACCATCCGAACGACTCCCGTTCTGGCGGACAAAGCCACGCTGCTCCTGTACAGCCTGCCTGACCACTACGCGGCGGCCAGCGTGCTTTCCGGTCCGAAGACATCGTCGAAGCGGTGGGCTCGCTCTGTGCGAACGAGGTGAAAGGCCCCGCTGCGGTGGCGCAGGGCGTGGGCGGTGCGGTGGACGACTTCGGCCGGGGTGAGGACTTTCAGGTTCCCGAAGACGTAGTACAGCGGGGTGGGGGCGTGGGCTGCTGTGAAGAGCAGGCCGGCGTTCACGGTGGCGGCGCTGATGGCGTAGCGGTCGGTGTCGGTGCTGGGCATGCGGTCTTTGGCGTCGATGGTGACGAGTTCGGCGCCGCGGGCGGCGATCAGGTCGGGGAAGTGGCGTAGGGCGGAGCGGGTTCGGCTCAAGGCGTCGCGTACGGGGGCGGGTAGGTGCCTTGTCCGCAGGGGTGGACAGTCCAGCCGCGTGCCGTCAGGGCGGCGGCGACCTGCCGTTCGTGAGCTTCGCCGACCAGTCGGCGGTCCTGCCATTGCGTCACCGTGACTCCCCCTTGGGTGAGCCTGCACGGCTTGGTCAGACAGGACGTCAGTCGCTGCGGCCGCGCTTGCGGCTGAACCTTCCGTAGATAATCATCGCCATAAGCGCAGCGATGGCTATCGAAAGAGATTACAAGTCCCGCAGTGCCTTCGGGCATGACGCGCCCTTCATTGGCTAGCAGGTATGTGCTCCCCAGTTCCACTCGCTGATCCCTTCTTGGTCCCCGGTCTTACGACCAGGCGTCAGTTGCCGCATTCTCGACGGCGGTCCCGGCGTATTCGGCCCCCGTGAAGCGTGCAACTCCCACCACAGTGGGGCGCCTGGCAGTGACCACCAGCAACCTGTTACGGAACACGGCTCGGGGCCGGCCGCCACTGCGACCGGCCCCCCGGAGGTGAACCATGGAGGTGCGCAAGTGGCGCCCACCCTGCTCACTGGGTCGGGTGGGCGCCGTCTTCACGCGGCTGAGCGTCCGGTTACTTCTTCTCTCGCTTGGATCGCCAGTAGACGAGTAGGAATGCGATGGCGATAACTATGCCGCCAAGAGCCAGCGTTGCTGGCATGTTGTCCTCGAATCCAATTCCCACCACTGCGATCTCCATCTTTCTCCCTCAGAGCCAGCCGCCGGTAATTCCCGCGCCTCCGAAGTAACCAAGGGCGGTGTAACCGATATCGATTCCTGCACCAGTCTTTCCAGCAATGCCGGCGAGCTTTGTAGCCGCCCCGACACCTCCCGTTGCTACTCCCAGGATCCCCACTGCGGCGGTTTCGCCGGCAGGGTTGCCTGAAGCGATTGAGCCAGCGACGCTCAGACCCGTTCCTACGACGCTTGCGCCTATGGCTACAGGCGCCGAAACGGGAGCCAGTGCTGCGAGGCCTACCACCGTCCCTGCCAAACCGAGACCTTCGCCGAACGAGAGGAGGCCGCTGGGGTCGATGCGGTTGACCGGGTCGCCTTCGGCGTACAGGTACGGGTTCTTCTCCTGACCGGAGGGGTCGGGTGAGGTGAAGCGGCCGATGTTGGGGTCGTAGTACCGGGCCTCGTAGTGGTACAGCCCGGTCGGGTCCTGGTAGCCGCCGGCGAACCGGTGCGGCTGCGGGACACTCTCCGAAGTCGCCGCGCGGATGACGCCGCGGGGGCTGTACGAGTACGAGTTGACCTTGGTGCCGGCCTCGTCGGCGAGCGCGATGACGGAACCGAGCGCGTCGGTGAGGTAGTAGTAGCTCTTGCCCCCGGTCGTCATGGAGTTCAAGGTGCCCCCGGGTTCCCGGTTGAATCCCATGTCCACACCGCCCGTTGACTTCGCGGACAGGCCAAGGGGCCCATTGTGGAAGAAGGTGTCGCCCAGCTTGATCCGCTCACTCTGGTCCGTCGACCCGTACTGGCCGGCGTACGTCTTGCCGCCCACCGTCATCGAGGTCAACTGGGAGTAGTCCGACCACTTCTCAGCCGTGCGGGCCTCGGCCGTCGTGGAGGCACCGGCGGTCTCGTTGCCGAGCTTGTCGTAGGACCAGCCGGTGGTGACACCGTTCTTGGCCGTCAGCTGCGAGGCGTCGTTGTAGGTGAACGTGGACCCGGTGCCGGGGCAGGTGCCGGTGTCGGCCTGTGAGGTGAGGTTGCCGGCCGCGTCGAAGCAGTACACCCACGTCGCCTTCAGCGTGGTCCCGGCGGTCTCCTTGGCCAGCGTCATCCGCCCGGCGCTGTCGTAGGTGTACGCCTGCTTGAGACCGGCGGCCGTGTCGGTGCGGGTACGGATCTTCGCCCCGTCCTTTTCCGCCGTGGCCGCGTTGGCGTCGTGGTCGTAGCCATAGGTGTACGACAGGTTGGTCAGCGTGCCCTTGGGGGACGTCGCCTTGATGGCGGTGGGGCGCCCGGACTTGTCGAGCGTGATGTCCTGCACGGTGCCGCCGGGGTAGGTGGTCTTGGTGCGGGTGTCGTTGTTGTTGTAGGTGTACGTGGTGATCTTGCCGGTCGGATCCTTCAGCTCGGAGAGCTTGTTGACCTTGTTCCATGTGTAGTCGGTGATACCGGCCGGGTCCTCGTAGGTGTCCACGTTGCCCGCCGGCGTGTAGGTCAGGCGGGTCTGCGACCCGTTCTGCAGCGTGCGGACGGTCTCACGGGAGAGCGGGTCGAAGTCATACGCTGTCACGCCCGTGCCGTCGGAGCGCTGCTTCAGGTTGCCGTCACCGTCGTAGGTGTAGGTGACGGTCGCGTAGTTGGAGGAGTCGACCTTGATGATCCGGTCACGGTGGTCGTACTGGTAGGTGACCGTGACGCCGCGCCCGTCCTTCGCGGACGTCGGTCGGCCCAGCTCGTCGTAGATGTACGTCGTCACGCCGAGCGGGGCGGGCGGGGTGGCCTTGCTCAGGTTCCCCTTGGCGTCGTACGTGAACGAGGTGACCTTGCCGCGGGCGTCCTTGACGGTGCAGCGCTGGCCTTCGAACCCGCCGCACGTCGGGGTGGCCTTGTTGTACGTGAAGCTCTGCGTACCGCCGCCGGTACCGGTTACCGCGACGGATGCGGTGTTGCCTGCCGCGTCATAGGTGAAGTCGGCCTTCTCCCCGTCGGGAGTGCTCATCGTCCCCGGCAGGTCCGCTCCGGCGATCGTCTGGTACGGACCCACAGTCGACGAGGCACCAGACGGCAGCTTCGCCGAGGTGGGGTTGTTCCGCGCGTCCCACCCGTAGGTCGTCACATTCGCGCCGACCCCGTCCACGCCCATCGCGTCCGTCGCGGTCGCGATGTTCCGGTTCGCGTCGAAGGTCTTGGAGCGGGAACGCAGGTTGGCGTCGGTCACCTTGGTGACCTGCCCGTCCGCATCGTGCTCGTACTTCGTCGCGTGCTGCTCCGGGTCGGTGACCGTCGTCGTACCGGCGGCCGACGGGTCCGCGGCCGAGTAGGCGTAGGTGTAGGTGGGTCCGGTGTGCCCGGTGCCGTTGAAAGCGGTGGCCCGCAGCATGGAAGTGACCCGGTTGTCGGCGTCGTAGGTGAAGGCCGTCACCCGCCCCTCGGGGGTGGTGATCTTCGTCAGGCGGCGAGAGGAGTCGTAGCCGAACTGGGTGGCCTTGCCCTCGGTGTCCGTCGTCTTGACCAGGTCGCCGGCCGCGTTCAGGTCGAAGACGGCGGTGCGGCCCGTGTGGTCCTTCGCCTGCCACTGCGAGGCGCTGGTCTTCAGCAGGTCGATCCAGCGGCCTGAGCGCGACTCCGTCAGCTTGAAGCCCTTGTTCTCGCCGCCCTCGTCATGCTGAGTGACCGTGATGGAACCGTTGTTGCGGTCGGTGACCTTCGTCAGCGTGCCGTACTGGTTGTAGGTGTCCTTCGTCCCGGACTTGCGGGTGGTCACGGTGAACGTGCCGTCCGTGTTCTCCTTCAGGTCCTTCGAGTAACCGGCCGGCGTCTTGAACGTGCCGTCGGCGTTCTTCGCGAAGCGCAAGGCGTCGCCGGTCGCGTCGTACAGGATCACCTCCGTGCCGGAGATGTCGAGGTAACGCTCATAGCCCTGCCACCACCGCTGCGAGACTTTGCCCCAGGGTGCGTCGAAGGAGTTGTACGTCCGCGACAGCTGAAGCTTCTGCCCCACACCCGCGACATCGAAGTCGGTTCCCGCCAGCATCAGGTTGCCGTTGGAGTAGTCGATTCGGGCGACCAGGGAGTCCGTGATGCGGAAGTTCGATATCTGATGCCATGGCACCGCGCCCTGTCCCGACGGCGCGGACGGGATCGAATCAGCCGCAGCAGCGGCCGACATGCCGCCGCTCTCACTGATGCGCGCCTTCTGCGAGGAGCGGGCGCGTTCCTTCTGCGCGGCCCGCCACTGAGCCCGTTCCTTGGACGGAGCGGCCTCCTCCTTCGACGCGACCGGCTTGGTCGTCCCGACCTTCACCGGCGGAACCGTCAGTTTCGGAGCGTCCTTGCCCCACACCGACTTGGGCGCCACGGGATCATCGGCCGGAGCGGCCATCGCCGGCATCACCCCGGCCGTGACCGCCAGAACCGCGACTGTCGCGGTGAACAGGCGTCTCGCTCGCACCCGGGCACGCCTTGAGGACATGCCCATGACAGATGAATACATCTTTCCCCCGGGGAAGACGACACCGGCAGACCCCAACGGCCCCCGGACGTACGTCACGAGCGGCCCTCAGCCTCCGGGGCACATGCGCACCCGGAACCACACCGTTGCCGCTCGGCAACTTTTGCTACTCTACACACGTCCGGCCACATTCTGTTGAACTTCGGCGGACAATCAGCGAACACAAGGCGCCGGCCAGGGGCAGTCGGCGGCAGCAGGTCGAATGCCGCGCGATGTGCCGGGATCCGCTACCACGCTCGAGTCGGTGAGCCGGCCGCATGTCCGGTCTGAGGGCAGAACATTCCTTTGGGGGGAAGTTGCGTAAGAAATCTGTCGCGGCCGATGGGGCGCTGGTGACGCGCACCGGATGGCACACCGCCGCCTCAGCTACCGGGGCAGCGCTCTGCTGGGTGCTCGGGCTTGCCATGGTCACCAGCAACATCCAGGCGTTCTTCCACCCCACATGGCTGGCTTCGCTCTGGTACATGCCCTGGCTGCTCACCGGGACACTGCTCATGACCTGGACTGTCTTCCGGTCATTGGACAAGGCAACGACACGAAGAGAGCCGCTGCAGCCCTCACCCACATGCGGCGAAACGGGCACCTACAGAGAAGACGCCGCCTGAACCGTCCCGCCAACGGACATAGGGAAAGCCCTGAGGTCCTCGCAGGGTGCGGCGGCTGGGGTCGGGGGCGTCGCCCGACCTGCTGGACGTCTGCGCCCATGTTCCTGCGAAGGACTACGCTCGCTCTTTGCTGGGCAATCCCTGCAGGCCGGGTGCCAGCCCGTCGGCGGCACGACGGAAGCCGGCGAGGCCCTCCACCAGCGCCGCTCTGGTAGCGGGCGCCATGGAGGAGATGACCTCAACCAATGCTGCTTCATGACGGGTCCGCAGGTCGTTGAGGTAGCTCTTGCCCAGGTTGGTCAGGCGCAGCTCCACCTCCCGGCGACTGGCGGAACTGGGGATGCGCTCGACGAAGCCCAGCCGCTGGAGCCGGTCGCACAGGCGGCTCACCGACGACGGCGCCAAGCCGAGCGTGTCGCTCAATGTCCGCACGTTGATGCTCCGACTGTGCTCCAGCACGTACAGCGCTCTGAGCTGGGAGGCCGAAACAGAGGCGGCCGATACCGGGTCCAAGCCCTGGTGCCCCAACACTGCCAGCAGCTCAACGACGCCCCGGGCCGCGCGCGCAGAGCATTCCGGACGATGCTCTGACGCGTCGGAATACACGATTTCGCCCGTGCCGCTGCGCAGGGACCCTGCCAGTTGCTGAGGCATGAGAGATCGTCCTCCCCTCTTACGCTTCCTTCAGCCACGTAGGCGGCGGCGCGTCGCGCGCATAGCCACGGACGCGGAGCAGGGCCGGGCCCCGCGCTCTTACCGGAATCGACCATCGGACGACCACGACGCCGCCTCTGCCCCGCCGACTGGGCGTTGACCGGGCTGCGATGGTGCAACACCTTGCCCGTCTAACAGGAACCATTCCCGTTGCTCCCGTCCGGGCTTCCGGCACAAGGCAGCCGTGCTTGGGCTGAGGCGCCCATCATTCGTCAACGCGAAGGGCCTGCACGCGGCGTCCGCACACCTGTGCAGCGCGAGTGCATCTCCTGTGGTCGCGGTAGGTTTCCTTCGCTTGCGGCGGTCGGGGTTCTGTTGTTGCTGTGTGGAAACTGTTTGAGCGGGCACGCGACCATCCGCAAAGCGGTACAACCGATCCAGGTGGGGTGTACGTGCATGAACGACACAAAGGTCACCAATACCGTTGCCACCCTCAGGGCCATGGGCGACAGCACCGCAGACGTCTGGCAAGCCCGGGAGCTCACACGGGTATTCACCGACACCCTCAGTCCGACCCCCGCCGCCGCCCACGTGACGGACACCCTCGTGCTGGTGGTGTCCGAGCTCGTCACCAACGCCCTGCGCCACGGCGGCGGCCGCTACACCCTCGAGCTGTCCGCCGACGAAGACGCGATGAGGGTTGCAGTCAGCGACCTCGACCCCGCACACCCGCGTGAGGTCACCCCTGATCTGAATGGCGGCAGCGGAGGGTTCGGCTGGCACATGGTCCGCCGCCTGACCGATGAAGTGACCATCACCCCCAGCCCACGCCCCGGAAAAACGATCACGGCTGCTTACGTCAGGCGGACTGCCGGCCCCTCGATGGACTAGCCGGACTGTCAGGGCAGGAGGTCTTTGTCGCAGCATGACCACGAAGCGCATTCGGCGCCGCCGCCAGGGCACCAGGGAGCGCGCAACGACTCGTTGGCATGGAAGCAGAGATGATGGCTGTAGGAAGCTGTCCGTGCCACCCTTCGCGAAGTGCCTCCGGCGGCCTCAACTGATTGCCGGTTCCGCAGGCCGCGGGTCTGCCCGACGCCTCGCTCGTGGACCCGCAGGGGGCGAGGTTGTACGAGCCGCGCCGGACGGCAAACGGGGTCGGTGAGCTCGTCGACGAAGGCGCTCGCAGAACGAGTCCGAGGGCGTCGTCTCAGACAGCACCGTGGACACCCCAAGAGGTCTGCCTGCATCGCCGCGGGATCAACTGTGGCGGCCGGCGCTGTCCAGCAGAGCTGAGTGCGCCGGGGCGGCTACCGCTCACCGGGTGAGCGCCGGGCGCGCTGGGGCGTGGCATGGGCGAGCGCGGTTAGTCATACCTGTATGACGAAGCATCCGCGCGGTACGACGCAAGCAAAGATCGGGGTTCGGGCCTCTGCCGAGGTCGAACAAGCCTTCCAGTGCCTGGACGCCGTTGCTGCCGGGCCGGATCAGCAAACGCAGTACGCCCGTGGAGCTCTGGCCGGCTACCTGTGGGCGCTGGGACGCGGCGAGCACGCCCCCATCACCGCGCAGGCAACCGACGTCACACCGGGGCTGGACGTGTTGACCGCTGAGACGGACGCCGCCATCGCGCAGATAGAAGACTCCACCCAGCGCACCGTGCCCCGCGACTACATCCACGGCGTCCACGACGCCCTCGCCTGGATATGCGGCCACACCGGCAACAAGCCCATGGCCCCTCACTGAGATCGGTGAACGGCATCCGGGCATGGGCTCGTCTCGGTGTGGCGTTCGCCCCGGCCTAGCGCAGTGGAACTCCTCCACGGCGTACTCATCTTCGTCGGCGACTTCGACGAGCGTGACCTCGATACTGCGGCGCACCTGCAGGCCGCGCGGGCGACTGGGCGGCACTTGTGCGCGATGGCCAAGCCCACCGGCTACAGCAACCAGGCGCCGCACAGCGCATGGTCGCTCCAGGGATGAGGCGAGACACGGGCCAAGTCCTGGACGCTTCCCCACAGCGCAGGGGGCGGTGGGGCCTCAGCGGTGGAACGCTCACGACCACCCCACACGCCCGTGCTTGCCCACCTGCGCATCGTGTATGAATGCCCAGGAGGTCGGCAGGTAGGCATCGTCGCGGCCGCGGATGACACGGGCTTCTGGGCGGCGCGCCGGCGGGTTCGCCAGGTAGGCGTCGATGTCAGGGATCGCAAAGCCGGCGCCGCGACGGCGCTTGCGCTCATACGGTGCCAGCTCGTTCAGATTGCACGGGCAGCAGAGGATCCCGCGAACGCAGCAGCGGTTGCTGGAGCCCTTCATGCCGCAGCAGTGATGGTCGTGATCGATCTGCCAGGGGCGTGGTTCGACGTGAGGGATACCGCCGTCGCAGGGCTCCTCATTGTCCCCGCAGAGGGCGCACCGAAAGTTCTGCGCGCGCCAGATGGCGTTGTACTGGGGGATGGTGAGCCCGTACTTCTCGATGCCCCGGCGCATCCGGTAGCACCCTTGGCACTCACGGCCCCGCACCAGGCGGGCCGCCCATGCCCCACAGTCGCAGAATTCACCGTCCCCCTCGACTTCGATCCGCGTCACGATCTGCTCGATCTCTTCCGGGGAGAACATGCCAGGATCCTAGAGCTCGCCGCTGACAGCGCCCGCCTCGTCGGCTTGTGCTGTCCGGGCCGCAAAGAGTGTGCCGTCCACGATCCATAGACGTTCGGCATCCGCGACGGCCGCGGCGCCGGCTCGAAGTTCCTCGCAGCCGCCTTCGCGGCGAAGCCCTTCGCGGAAACGAGGGGCCCAAGTGCCGTCATCCGGGTCCGGAAGCTCAGCAGTCCTATTGGGCCCGGGTTCCGTCAAGATCTCAAGCCTCTGGAGAAAGTGTTTACAGAACCTCTTCCGCCCTACCCCCTGCGGGTACCTTGCGGGAACCATGGATGGCACGGCCGAAACACGGTGGGCAAACACCTCGGCCGCTACATCCGGGTCCTGCAAGGGGAGTTGAGCGCCATGTCATGGCGTTCTTTCTGGCAGAAACTGATCCTTTTCGGGGTCGTCACCGGCCTGGTCCTCGCCCTCATCCTCGGCACGGGCGCACAGGTGCCTGTTGCTCTCGGCGCCGCTGCTGCGGTCGCCGTCATGGTGAGGGACCTGGCGGGCCATCACAGCGAACGCCGCCGGCCAGCCCCTGCCGTACCTAAGGCACGGGCTGGCGCCAACGATTCCGGCTCCCAGGAGAGCGAGACATCCTCCGGCCGGGGGGACAAGACATGACGGCGCCGATGAAGCCGATGCCAGATGACCTCCCCGAGGGCCGCAAGGAGTTCGTACAGGCCGTCAGGAAGGAGCTCGAAGGATCTAAGAAGAGCCTGCGGGCGATCGCTCGCGATGCACATGTCAGCCCTGGGCACATTTCTTTGATCGCGAGTGGGAAACGCAAGCCGTCAGAGGCCGCCCTGGACAGCATCCTTCGCGCGACCGGGCCCGCCAAAGACCGGCACAAGGGCAGCTGTGGCGGAAGGCCTTACCTGACGAAAAGCTGGAGGTCGCTGCTGGTGGCTGCGGCCTGGCTTGTCGCAGCCTTCTCCGGCCCGATCATGCTGCTCATTTCGGCGATGGACGACACCCGTACCCCCGCGCCGGGTCCAATGCCGCCACCGCCGACGAGGGCTCCCACCCCGCAGGAGTGGCCACCCGAGTCACCACACCCGGACCCCTCACCTGGACCAGTACCCGGCTTGATCTTCCGCTTGCATGAGCCAACACCGCTGTACGAAGACGTCGGCGATACAACGCCGAAGGCGTTTGTAGAGGAGGCGTACGTCGCGGTGGAATGCTCCGTAGAGGCACCAGACGGGGAGACCCGGTATCGGATCACCTTTGAGTGGGCTGAAGAACGCGCGAAGAACGCAAGCCCGTCTGACGTTCCCAAGAAGTGGTACGTGGATGGGTGGCGGGTGACTCTGTACGACCCGGAAACTGAGGTTGCCTCCTGCGAGTGATCCAACGCGAGCCGACGCACAGCCTTACGCCCGCCCTCGAGCTTCAGGGCGGGCGTTCGCACGTCTCCCCCGCAGCGACATCGCCCAGGCCTGCCACGCGCCAGCCGGAACGCCCCGGCCATCCCGCGCGGAAAGATCATCGCTGAGCTGAGCTTCGGCTTCTGGCGCTTCCTGCTGGCCCGCCAGTACAAGACCAGCCTGTGGCCCGACCTCGCGGGCGCCTTCCCCCACGCCCCCAACCGTGCCCTGCCCACAGTGGAAGACCCGGTCAAGCGGCTGCACAAGTTCCGCAACCGCATCGCCCACCACGAGGGCATCTGGCACCTGCCCACGACGACGAGACGATGATTCATGGCGTGACTTCCGCTGTGACTACGGGATGCTTCGGCGCCACCTCGTACAATTCGGTCGCCGCGCATCGGCGTCAGGCCGCGGACCTGGCTACGGCAACCGCCCAGGCGATGTACAGGACGTTTGTCATCAGCCGAGCCACCGCACCGAACGGCCGCTCCAGCAGCCAGGGCCGGTCCGGGCGCGCGCGGCGCAGCGCGTCCACGTGGGACACCAGGTAACAGGTGATCAGGACGGCGGCGGCCCAGCCCCCGGCCGGCCTGCCGCACGGAACCAGCACCAGCGCACCCACCACGACTTCCGCCACCCCACTGACGGCAACGAGGAGCCGCTCCCGGCGGAGGCATGCGGGTACGAGCGTGCGGAAGTAGCCGGGGGCCAGAAAATGCGCGGCCCCCGTGACGATCAGGAAGATCGCCAACGAAACGGAAGCGATAGCGTGCATGGCACGATGATCGATTCACCTCGTGCCTGGGCACTTGAACGAAACGATCGCCGCATTGTCTTCGCCTCCGGCCCCGAGGCGACGACGTTCGCCGAGTCCCGCCCGCTCCGCGTCGCCCAGCACCGGCTGCCCGCGTGGAAGGCCGTGCTGCCGATCGGCGGCCACGCCGAACTCCTCCAGCCGGGACGGCCCATGGTGGCGGCGCCCGGGCTGATCGTTCCGCCCCAGCTGTCCCACACCTGTGCGGCGACCTCTCCCTACATCGCCCTGTTCATCGACTCCTGGCTACTGCCCTCCCGCCCGGGGCCGATACCGCTCGGTTCAGGCAGGTCCGCCGCTTGCTCGACGCGCTCGGCACCACCGATTCCGACGGCCCCGGCACCTGCACGGATCTGGCCGCCGGATACACCGAACTGCGAACACTCGCCGGGCGCCCCTCCCTACTCGATCCGAGAGTCGCCCACGCCGTCCACCTGTGTACGTTGCACGATCCGGACTTGCCCATCACCTCCATCGCCATCGAGGTCGGGCTGTCGGCCCCGCGGCTGCGCGCCCTGGTCCGCCAGGACGTGGGTATTGCGCTTGCGCGCTTGCGCCGATGGGGCCGGCTCCGCACCGCGATCGCTCACTTGCCGGACTCGACTGCCGCCCTGGCCGCAGCCACCGCAGGCTTCGCCGACCAAGCCCACCTCACCCGTACTGCACGAGACTTCATCGGGCGTACGCCTGCCTCTCTATGACGGGCTGAGATGCAAGGTGCGTACTTGACGGCCCGTCATGCCCCCGCACCTTGAGAGATCCGGCTGCGGCAGCGTCGCCAGTTCTCAGCATCAGGCTTGCACAGTCCCACCTCTGGCTACCGGAAACACCTGCTGTCATTCTTCGGTCGCAAGGCTGTATCGGCGTTCAGGCGGAGCCAGTTCAGCCCGCAGAGCGATCCTCGGTGGCACCCACGGATGGGATCTTCATCAGTGAACGGGCCAGCCACTTGGTCCACCGAAGTCGAGGACCGCATATGCAGCCGCTCCTGCGCGTCGAAGAACGCACTGCCGCCTGCTTCGGGCGACTCCGCGCCGCATGGCGGGTGGCCCACGAGCCCGTTGCCGGAGTGTCTCGGCGGCTGCGACTCGTGGCCTACGCCGTGCCGTTAACCGTCCTGCCCTCGAGTATCTGGCGGCTCCCTGCCGCGTTCGACGGCGGGATCGGGCTGGGTGAGCGGGCGTACATTGTCTTCCTTTCGATAATGTCCGAGGTCTTCGCGTTCACCGCGATCGGCCTGATCGCCCGCTGGGGCGAGGTGTTCCCGCGCTGGGTCCCGTTCTTACGCGGCCGCAGGGTCCCTAGGAAGGCGGCGGTCATCCCCGCCGCCGCCGGGGCCACGATTCTCACTCTCCTGTTCACTGTCCTGTTCATTGCCTCCGAGATCAGGGGCACCACGATCCGAGGTGACGACCTGCCGGCCGGCTCCCCGAGCCAGGCCACCGGCTGGGAGGCTGCCTGGTTCTATGTCTGCTACGTGCCGCTGATCCTTTGGGGGCCGCTGCTGGCCGTGCTGACCGTCGCCTACTGGAAGCGCCGTCGCGCAGCCGAGAGGATGCCCGCGGCGGCGTGAGTTCGGGGGCGCTCGCCTCAGTGATCAGGCGTCGCACAGGCGCTCACCCCCCTTTGCTCAGCTCGCATCCACAGGTTTCCCCCATTCAGCGGTCAGCAGATCCAGTTCGGTGAACGCCGGGTGCGTTTTTAAGGTCCCTCCCCAGAAGATGCTCGATCACGGCAGTGGCGTGTCCGCCGGTGGAGAGCGCGTTCACGCCACTTCGCCAGCTGGGGTCTGTTGCTGAAGCGGCACAACGTCCGGTGCTGGAGCAGTGCGCCGCTCGGCTCGGGCCCTGCGTAGGACGGCGGCCTCGGTCGCCGCGGCCTGGAGGCGGCGCTGGACGCGGGCCTGCTCGATCGGGGCCGGCGCATCGGCCGGGACGACGTCGGGTTCGGGGAACGCCCCGCGGCTCAGCTTCCGCATCGCGGCGGTCTGCCGCTGCACCACCTGTGTGATACCCCGGTCCACCCGGGACGGCCGCGCGGCGGCACGGTGCGCTTCGACGGCGAGACGGTAGCCCTCCGGTGGGGCCGGTCGCTGAACCGGCACAACGGGTACGGCCTGCTGCGGGACCGGGTCGGCGGCCGCCGTGGCCGGGACACCGACGTCCTCGACCAGGCCCTGCAGCAACGGGGTCCAACGCTGATAGCGCACCGTCAGCCCTGGCACCTGCTCGGCGAAGGTCGCCTTCGGACAGCTTGGGTTCTCGCAGTACAGACGGCGTACGGGCAAGTCGATGCTCAGAGGCCGGCCTGCGAGGGGGACGTCAGCGAGGCGCCGTACGTAACGACTGTGGCACCACAAGCTGAGCCGGCCACATCCCGTACATCCTGCCGGAACACCGGATCTCGTGCGAGCGCGGACCGTCACGGCAGTATCGGAGACCTCGGCCGACACAACCACCACGTCGGCCAACTGCGGTATCCACTCTGCGAGTTCAACAAGGCACAGGCACAGGCTGCCCACTACGCGGACCGGCCGACCGTGTCACCGAGATGATCTCCGCCTACAAGCATCTTGCCAGAGCCACGTTCACGTGTACGCCGACACACCTTCGGATACGCCCTCACCGCCCTGGCCGCATTCGATCAGCGACTGCTCATCCAGATCATCCGCCACCGCCCAGGCCGGTGATTTCCAGACCGTCAATGGCTCCCCGGTATCGGCGTACAGCTGCATGCGGGTACGCCGACACGGTGAGGGCGGGCCGCGCCCGCCCTCACACAGTCTTCGAACGATCGCTAGGACTCCGGACCCACGTACTGGGTTTGTCTTCCGAGCCGGAGCCTCAGCTGTTGGCCAGGGTGCGGTCGAGGAGGGGGAGCAGTCGGTCCCAGTGGCGCTGCAGCGCGGCGGGGTTGAAGGCTTCGGTGTCGGACATGGTGAAGCCGTGGACGGTGCCGGGGTAGATCTCGGAGGTGTAGCCGACCCCCGCGGCGTCCAGGGCCTGGTTGAGCTCACCGAGGGCCTCGGGCGTCATGTCGCCTTCGGCGTGGCCGAGGTGGACCTGGGCGGTGAGCTTGAAGAAGAGGTCAGGTCCGTCGACGCCCACGGGGCCGTGGAATGCGGCGAGGGCGGCCACTTGGCCGGGGTGGGCCGCAGCGGTGCGCAGCGCCAGGAGGCCGCCTATGCAGTAGCCGGTCACCGCGACCGATCCGGCGCCGACCTCGGGCTGGGTGGCGAGGAAGCTGAGGTAGGCGTCGGCGTCGCTCAGGACACGTTCGGCGGTGTGCGCCTCGATCAAAGGCATCAGCTGGGCGAAGACCGCAGGCCGGACCTCTTCTCCGATGTGCTCGGGAAGTTCGACTACCGGTGCCGGGCCGTGCCGGTAGAAGATGTTGGGGACGAGCACGTAATACCCGTGCCCGGCCAGTTCGCGGGCCATCTCCCGCAGCACGGGCCGGATGCCGAAGCCGTCCGGGTACATCAGCACGCCCGGGTGCCGCTCGCCGTTGTCGGGGAAGGCGGCGAAAGCGTCGGCCTGGCCGTCCGCGGTGGGGATGTGCAACATCTTGGTGGGCACGAGTTCTCCTGTCGTGGGTTGACGTGTCGAGCTGTGATCAACACGACAGGAGGCGGAGCCCGCGCAGCAGCGCCGGATCCTCGATCCAACAGCGGGCCGGCTCCGGCCCGTACGGCGCTCAAAGGAGCGCCGGGTCACCAATCCGTGTGTGGCGCAATGCCGTCCCGGTAGTCATCGCCGCACAACGTAGCCCACCGGACAGCATCGATGCCAGCCCTTCCGCCGCCCAGCGCACCCTGTGGATCGCCCTGCTCTCCGCACTGGCCCGGCGGCGACTTCCTCGTCGCGACCTGGGGGCGCTGGCGTGCCAGGCGGTGTCCGGCCGGATCGAGCTCGCCGTCGTGGCGACGGCCATCATCGCCGTGCGGACCACGCTCGCCGCGCTCTCCCAGGTGGTTATCAACGCCGCCGCGGTCTTCCATACCAGCCTGTACCTGAGCGACATGCACCCCTTCCTCGACGACGCAGCCGCCCGCGCACCCAAGCGCGGCTCCCGCACGCACGCCGCGCCGACCGAGGAGATCCGGCTCGAGGAAGTCGTCTACCAGTACCCGGGCAGGGACAAGCCCGCCGTGGACGGTGTCTCGCTCGCTCTGCGGCGCGGCCAGATCCTCGCGATCGTCGGCGCGAACGGATCGGGGAAGTCCACGCTCACCCGGCTGCTGATCGGGATCTACCTGCCCGACAAGGGCCGGGTCACGTGGAACGGCACCGACCTCGCCGAGGTGGACCCCGCCACGGTGTGGGCGAACACCGGGCTCGTGCCGCAAATCTTCGCCCAGTGGCCGCTGCGGGTCCGCGAGAGCGTCACCCTCGGCCAGCCCCGCACCCACAACGACGCCCCCGTGTGGGAGGCCGTCGACGCGGTCGGCCTGCGCGAGGCCGTCGAGGACCTACCCGCTGGTCTGGACACCCTGCTGGCTCGCGACGTCTTCGGCGGGCAGTGGCAGCGCGTGGCCTGTTCGAGGGCCCTGTACCGGCGTCCGGGGCTGCTGATCCTGGACGAACCGACTTCTCAGATGGATCCGCGCGGTGAGCACCAGATCTTCGAGCAGATCAAGGCCATCGCCGCGGACCGCATCACGATCATGGTCACGCACCGCTTGGAGAACACCAAGATCGCTGACCACATCGTCGTGATGGAGCACGGCCGGATCACCGAGCAGGGCTGGTACGACGGCCTCGTCCACGCCGGCGGAACCTTCGCCGAACTGCTGGAACTCTCCCAGGACCGCTGATCCGCTTCGCCCCGCCATCTAGGATCCGCGAGTCGATGCGCAATGTCGGCTGAGGATGCGCAATGAATGCGCAAATCCAAGGCTCGATGCGCATTCGTTGCAGTCCATAGCTGTCGTTGTCGGTCTCTTGCGATCGGAGAGGGACATGCCGCTACGATCTCCAACTCCCTGGCAATGGAGGAGAGTCATGAGTGACAGCCCTGTCCACACGGTAGAAGTCCCTCTGGGGGAGGGTAGCGACGAGTCCGTGCGTGTCCAGATCCGGGAGGTGGACGAGACGCTGGTCCGCGTGGGGCGCGGAGGGCGCCCCATAGCGCGCGCCGAACGGTCGTTCGGGCAGATGCTGGACACTGTACGTCCGGTGGCGGAGAGCTTCGTGGGGCGGTTCAGCGGGTTGTCGAACGCGCCGGACGAGATCACGCTGGAGTTCGGGGTTTCACTGTCGGCCGAGGCGGACGTGGTCATTGCCAGCACGGCGACAGCAGCCAATTTCTCCGTGAGCCTGACCTGGAACAGGAGTGACGCGAGAGACACCAATGGGGATACTTCGCAGGGGAGTTGACCCAGTCAGGCGCGACAACGGGGCACGGGGGTCGCAGTGACGGAAATTCAGGAACGCGACACGGGGGAAGCGGAGCTGTCGCTGGTCGCGGCCGTCGTCCGTGTCAAGGGGCCGGACGGCGCGATCGGCGGCGCGGGCTTCCTCATCGCAGCGGACCTGGTGCTCACCTGCGCCCATGTGGTGTCGGACGCACTGGACCGGCCCCGGGAGGACATGGTTGAGGCCGGTACCGAGGTCACGGTCGACGTGCCGCTGGCCGGGAACACCGACGGCGTCGACGGGGGCGACCACCGTGCCGAGGTCCAGCACTGGATACCGATCAGGCCCGATCAGACCGGAGACATCGCCGTGCTGCGGTTGCGGAACCGGATCCCCGGAGCCTGTCCGCTCCCCATGGCCGACCCGCAGGGCGGCGTATGGGACCACGATGCGCGTGCCGTGGGCTTCACCGATGACAACCCGGATGGGATCTGGCAGAGCGGCAGGTTCCGGGGGCCCACGCGCCCGGGCTGGATCCAGCTCTCGCGGGCCGACGGTGAAGCCGTTTACGTCAAGGGGGGTTTCAGCGGCAGCCCTGTCTGGGACAACGAACTGGGTGCTGCCGTTGGGATGATGGTGGCGGCACAGTCGGTCCGCGAGGCCCAGCAGGCATTCGTCCTGCGGACGAGAACTCTGCTGAAGGAAGTGCCCGGACTTGCCCCGTACGTGAGCCCGGTTACGCCCTTCCGTGGTCTGTCCGCCTTTCAGGAGGACGACGCGGATGTCTTCTTCGGCCGGGACGACGACATCGAGCGAGTCGTCACCGTCCTGCGGGGCGATCAGCCCATCGTGACGGTGTACGGGCCGTCGGGCTGCGGCAAGTCATCGCTCGCGCTAGCCGGTGTGGTGCCGAGGATGCGGCAGGACGGCTACCGGATTCTGCAGGTGAACGCGACACGTTCTTCTTCCCTGCGGGCCGCGCTCGCCACCGAGCTGTTCGAGATCGCAAGATCGGGGGAGTATGGGCGGCCCCCGCGCGCGCAGAACGCCGACCAAGTAGACCACTGGTTGAGTGAGCTAGGGCTTGCGGACGCCTTCCATCGGGTCACAGGGCGGCCAGCGGCACGGCTGTTGGTCGTACTCGACCAGGCCGAGGCACTGTTGAACCGTCCGCAGCCGGAGCTCGCCGAGACCGTCGAACTGCTGTTCCCGAAGTGGCAACCAGCCGCCCTGCGGGTTCTCGTCACCCTGCGCGCCGACTTCATGGACGCCGCACTGAGTCACTCGCAGCTGGGTCCCGCGCTGAAGCGCGGGGTGACACTTCCGCTCACTCCCATGGCCCGGGACCAGCTGCACGCGGTGATCACCGAACCGCTCAAGCGCATTCCGGCGGTCGAGTACGACCCCGGGCTTGACCGCCGCATCCTGGACGATGCGGGCGGCGAGCCGGGAATTCTGCCGCTTCTGGGGTTCGTTCTGGCGCAGTTGTGGCAGCGACGGGCCGCCGGACGGTTGCAGGCCGCGACGTACGAGCACATCGACGGAGTGTCCGGCGCACTGCGGCGCCATGCCGAGGAGGCGTGGCGGAAGTGCGTCCCGCCTGAGGGTGAGGCCGAAGCGGCACGGCTGCTGACGGGGCTGGTGCGGGTGCTGCCGGGCGGCGAGGCTCCGCTGCGGCGCTCCCTGACACGCGAAGAGGCGGGAGAAGGACGCTGGCGCCTGGCGCAAGCGCTGGCCGAGCAGCGCCTGCTGGTCCTGTACGGAGGCGACGGCCGGCCGGAGAGCGCGGAGCTGGCCCACGAGGCATTGATCGCGGTATGGCCGGCCCTGGCAGAGCGGGTCCGGGCCGATGCTGATTTCCTGACGGGGCGGGCGGAGGTACAGCACGATCTGGAGCGGTGGCAAAAGGCGGACGGCTCGGCCGATCTACTGCCCGGCACTCTTCAGCTCGCGGCCGTGGAAGCGAGGCTGCACGGACGCGAGACGGATCTGACCGAGGACCAGCGGGAATTCCTTGCGCTGGCCCGTCGGCGTCGGCGGGCACGGCAGGTTCGGGCGCGTGCCGGGTGGGTCGCGGTGGCCCTGACCCTTGTGCTGATCGCCGGGCTGGGCACGTTCCTCGTGCAGGAATCCCAGGTAAGCGCACACCGGGAGGCCGAGGGGCGGTCCCGGACGCTTGCGGTGCAGTCGGACGAGTTGACGGACAGCAACCCCGGGCAGGCTGCCCTGGCGGCGCTCGCGGCGTACGAGGTCGCTCCGACACAGGAGGCCCGCAGTGCGCTGATGCGCCGGTACGAGGAACTCAAGGACGCCGCATGGGTGCTGACGGGAGCCGAGGGACCGATCCGTGCGGCCGCCATGAGCGCGGACGGCAGAGTGACGCTGGTGACGACCAAGCTCGGCCGCGCAACCCTTTTCGTCCGCACGGCCAAGGGCAGGGTCAGACAGGAGCAACTCCGCCTCGCCAGCAACGTTCTGTCCCCCGTGGTCAGCCGGGATGGGCGGCGGATCGCCTACCTGCGCGATGTGGACGGGGTGGTGGTCTGGCACGACGTGACCCCATCAGAGAAACGGCTGGTAGGGCCGCCACACCCGCTCAGCGGTGCGCTCAAGAACATCTCGCTCGGCGCGCAATGGTTCAACGTCAAGATCATGGACTTCTCCCCGGACGGGCGTCAACTGGTCGGCGTGCCGGCGTCGTCGGCGAAGCGGCCGGTGCAGGTGTGGGACCTGGAGACGCGACAGCCTCGGGAGCTTCCGGAACAGGTCTCCGGGCTTGTGAACGTGTGGTTCGGCCCGGACGGGAACACACTTGTGGCCCAGCGCAGCCCCGGGTCGGATCTGAAGCAGTCAGTAGTGGCCGTCGATATCAGTGCCGGGACGATGCGTGAACTGGCGAAGGGCCTCGAATTCGATGGCACCGGAGTGTCGGGGAACGGCAGCGTGGTGATCGTCTGCCGGAAAGAGAAGCCCGACCCCAACTCGGTCGGACAGGCACATTACCAGGCCGTACGCGTGGCGGACGGAGAGGTGCTGGGCCAATACCGGCGCGGGGACAACACTTCATGCACTGATGTGGCCGTTGACGAGGAAGGCGACCGCGTCGCGGTGCTCTCCACGACGGGCGAGTGGGACCTGGTCCGCACTCGAGACGGCGGCAGGACTCAGCGGTTCTTCGGGCCCGACAGCCCGCAGGGCGTCAAGAATTTTCCTCTTCTCGGGACTTCGCGCGAGCCTGTCGTGGTCACCTGGAACGAGGAGGCGGTGACTGGATGGGCGCTGGCAAAGTTGGAGGACGTCAGCACCCACAGCCCTCCGACGCTGCTCGGCGACGGAAGCAGGATGGTGGTCCGTGTGGGCAAGGACAGCGACAGCCTGCGCGTCGTGGAAACAGAAGGGGAGGAGAGAACCCTTGCCGAAGTGGACAGCGATGCCGAAACGCCTCCGGACGCGAACCAGGTACTCCAGGTCAACAACGCCGAGACGCTGGTGGCGGATCTCTCGGACCTGAACCGGATCACGGTTCGCGCACTGCCCTCGTTGCGCCGGGTGACCGAGTTCACCGTGGCACAACCTCCCGTCGGCAAGGACGGGAAGCCGGAACTGGTTGCCTTCCGCTTCCTCGATGGCGATCGGTTCCGGACGATCTCCGGCACACTCGTCGAGCACTGGGATGCCCGCGAGGGCCGCCGAGTGGCGCCGCCGATCGACCTGCGTGACCTACAGCTCACCACGAAAGACCGACCGGACTACTTCGTGGGCAACCACCCCGAGCCGGGGTACGCGGGGGTCGCCGTGCACGGCGAACCGGACGTGCACGCTGTCGATCTGCGAACAGGCAAGGAGAACAAAGGACTTCGCCTACGCCTCGGCGACGACCTCCACGCGGCCGTGTTCCTGGAGGACTCGCGCTACGCGACCGTGAAGAGCACGGGCGGCCTGATCGAGCTGTGGTCGGCGCAACCTGGGCAGCCTCCGAAGAGAGTGGTGGGTCCGCTCGGGCCGCTGGCCGCGGGTGGCACCGGGGGCTCCGGGTTCTTCATGGCCAACGACAGTTCCGTAAGCTTTCTGAAGGCGGACCACCCCGAGTACCGGGAGACGTACGAATTCGGGGAGAAGCAGGGCTTCCTGGCGGCCACCAAGGACGGCAGAGCGCTTCTACGCTCACCCGTCTCTGGAGGCCGCCTCGATTTGTTCCGCCTCGACCCCGCCCTCTGGAAGCGGCACCTGTGCTCCGTCCTCGGTCGTGATCTCACCGACGACGAACGCGGCGGACTTCCCAACGGCCTGCCGACTCAGATCTGCCCTTCCTGATGCCAGGTGTCACGGATCGCCCAGCCTGACACCCCAGCCAGGAACCGGCCATACGTGCCCGGACAGCCTCGCCCTCAACCCGCATCGCCGAGAAGGACGTTCCATACACGGTCGCCGCTGGAGCGCGGGCCCACCGCACCGCTTGTCAGTGCGCGGCCCATCTCACCTGGGTAACTTTCGGTGTCGCCTACCGGTCCAGGATTGCGCACCACTGCCCAACAACGGCATTGCGCATCGAGCCCGGATTTCAGCGTTCCCGCAGGACCCAGTGCACACGAAGCCGTGGAACCTGCACGTCACGTCCCCTATCACTGGCAGCCAAGCGGCCCCTGACCACCGGCTCAACAAGAGCCCAAGCCGGTTCCGCGTGACACCACCCGTCCCCTGCCCCCCACTTCCGTGAAGGACCCCGATCATGGCTCTTGACCTCCGTACGGCGACGAGCCGTCGGCGCGCCGGCATGGTCGAACGGCTCACGACCGACGACGTCCTGACCGACGCGTTGCTGCGCGACGCGCTGCTTCGCCTGCCGCGCGAGGTACTGCTCCCGCACGCGTACGTCCGGGTCAGCGGCCCGGGCGCGGATCCGATCCACTGGCGCCTTCTCGACGGCTCCCATCCCGACGACCGTCAGGAGTGGCTCGACCTGATCCACAGTGACGAGTCGATTCTGCTCCAGCGCGACGGCGAACCCCTCGACGCTCTCCCCCGCGGGCCGGTGACCGGCGGCCACATGACGTCCATGTCCACCTACACCCCCGCCACGGTCGAAGCCCTTCAGGCTATGGAACTCGGCCCCGGCCAGAGCTATCTGGAGTTCGGGCCCGGCCCCGGCGTCTCCCTCGCGCTCGCCGCCACCATCACCGGCACCGGCCTCGCCACCGGTGTGGAGCGGGACGGACACATGGCGGCCTTCGCCCAGCGGAACCTGGACCGGCTCGGTGTCGGCGCGGCCGTTGTCGAGGGCGACGCGCTCGAAGGGCACGAGGCGCGGGCGCCGTACGACCGGATCCACTCCGGCATCGGTGTGCCGTGTGTTCCGGCGCCGTGGGTGGAGCAGCTCGCGCCGCGCGGTTTGCTGCTCACTACGCTCGCGACCCGCACGCCGAGCTGGCCCGGACACCTGCGCGCCACCCGCACCCCGGCGGGCACGATCGAGGCGGTGCTGCGGGGCAGGCCGCGCGGGTACCGGCCCTTACGCGGCTTCCAGTGGCTCAGCGCTCTGAACCACCGCGCCCGCATCAAGGCCGCTCCCGGCACACCGCGGTCCACGCGGCTCACGCCGCCTCCGGATGAGGCGTACGGCTTCTGGCTCGCCGCCGCGTACCTGGTCCCCGGTACGGTGCGGGACTTCCAGGCCGGGACGATGACCATCGTCGCGCCCGAGGACGACTCGTGGGCCGTGGCCGGCCCGGGCGACGGCACTGTCCAGGTCCACGGGCCGCGCGATGTGTGGGCCGAGCTCGAGGACGTGCATGACCACTGGGAGCGGGCCGGCAGGCCCGAGCAGTACCGGGTCGACCTCCACGACAGCACCGGGGACCAGCACGTCACCTCCGGCCTTGGGCCCAAGGCGCTGAACTGGACGCTGCCCCCGCTCGCCACCGTCCCCCGGCAAGCGCCATGACAGCGCCCCCGCATCGCGTCACCCGGCACGCCCCAATCCCCATGGAGCTACTCGTGACCCAGCAGGACCCTCTCCAGCCCCGACTCAACGGCCCGGCCTTGCCGGCGGGCCGGCCCGAGGACTTCCTCCGTCACCGCGCCGGCGACGGGTGTCCCCTGTGCGCGAATGACTACACCGCGGACGACATCGGCTGTGGTGTCATGCTCCGCCGCGGCGAGGTGGACAACACCTACCTGTGGCGAAGCGGGGCAATCTGGACGGGCGTCCATCACCTCGACGGGCGCGTTGCTGCGCCGGGCCGTATCGACGGGCTCGTGACGAAAGACAGCAGGGTAGTAGCCCCTCCCCCGCGAGGCTAACGACCGCCCCTGGAACGGCGATTCCGGTCATCGTTTCGCCGAACATTGATGCCTCGGGGCGCGGAAACGGCCGCCGCCCCGGAAGTAGGGGCCATGGGTCGTGGGCCAGTCCCGTCGGACTGGTCGCTCGGACGCGGTCCCTAGGGCCTGTCTGATGGGTCGTGGTGCCGGTGATGAGCCCGAGCTCAGTGCAGGTCTATCTGGAAGGCGTGACGGTGATCGGCGGGGCAGGTGAAGATGCGCAAGTCTCCCCACCGGCCGACGACGACCCCTGTCTCGTCTCGCTGGCCACGGTGAACAGGAGTGTCATTGCCGTGCCACAGTCACCGCAGGCAAAGACTGTCGGGTGCGTTAGGTGCCATGTTGGCCAGCCGCCGAGTTCCCAGCCGGCGAGGCGAGTGATGGCGTCACCGCCGCCACCGGTCTGGCGGACCAGGTCCTCAAGCCGCAGGAGGAGTTCTGCCGGCAGCTCCTCACGGAAGGGGAAGTCGGTGACGCGCTCCGCGGTGATGCCGCAGGCTTGCGGCAGATAGCCGTCCTCCTCGTACCGCGAGGGCGGCGGCGGGGTCGTCAACTCGTTGATCACATCAGCGACCTGACGCCATCGCACCTCAAGCACAGGGCTGATGTCGGCTTGCTGGACTGGAGGATCCCAGTGTTCGTTGGGACACCAAAGGATTTGCAAGAGGTCGGTCCCGGCGGGCCACCAGGGACCTGGCGCGTCGCGACAGAAGATCTGTGCGACTGGCACCATAGCCGTGGCAGGCGCGCCATCTGGGCTGTTCACGTCGGGCAAGGAGCACTCGGGCCATGGTTCGTCACTCGGCCACAGCAGTGGTCCGCCGATAGAGCTGGTCCTGCAGTCCGGCTCTGCCCGCTCGGGATGGAAGATGACCGCGTCGCGCGCGTGGGGAGCGAGTTCGGGAAGCACAGCGAGTATCGCTTCAACCAGCGGCCTGGGGGTGTGGGTCATCATGCCTTCCGGACAGCTGGTCGTAGATCGCTCGCAGCGTACAGGTCAGCTGTGACAGTTGCTCCGACTCGCGGATCACTAACGGAGCCACACCGGATCGCGGCAGCCGTGACAGTGCCGTGAAAGACGTACGCCCGCTTCTCGTATCTCGTCGCTACAGCCCGGAAGCCTTTGAGTACCAGGATGGTTCGCTCCACTTCATTCCGGCGGGCATATCGTCCGCGGTCGAAGCCGGGAGGCCGGCCGCCAGCACTTCCGCGACGCCGACGGTTGGCTTGCTGAGTCCTCGGTTCGGGGATGGTGTGCTTGATCTGGCGCCTGCGCAGGTAACGCCTGTTCCTGCGGGATGAGTACGCCCTGTCTCCGCCAAGATGGTCGGGCCGGGTGCGCGGGCGGCCGCCGCTGAGGCGGGGTACGCGAATGCGGTCCAAGACCGGGATCATCTGGGGCGCGTCACCCCACTGGCCCGGCGTGATCAGCAGTGCCAGCGGCCGGCATCTCCCCTCCCCAATCAGGTGGATCTTGGTTGTCAGGCCACCACGGGAGTGGCCAGGGCCTCATCCTCCCGATGCTGGGCAGACCGGGAGCGCTTGCCGCTGATCCGGGGCGGTCGGTTGTGGGCCCCGGCCGCGTGCTGGTGAACCCGGCACACGGTTGAGTCCACGCTCACCATGGACCAATCGATGCACCCCTCAGCGTCGGCGTCAGCCTGAACGGCACGCAAGACCGTGTCCCACGTACCGTCCGCGGACCAGCGTCCATGCCTGTCGTAGATCGTCTTCCAGCTCCCGAAGCGCGCGGGCAAGTCACGCCCTGGCACGCCGGTCCGAAGCCTGAAAAGAATCCCGTTGATGACGATCCGGTGATCCTTCCACCGGCCGCCTCTGCCAACGGCCTTCGGCAGATGCCCTTCCAGACGAGACCACTCGCGGTCTGACAGATCGCCCCTCCCCACGCCGAACAGAACGATGGAGCGGAAGCTTCGGTCACCGACCCATCAGACAGGCTCTAGGCAGTCTCGTTCGGATCACCGTGCGGACGAGATGAAGATGCCTGCGCCGTGCAGTCCGGCCCGGTAGACGGTCGCGGTCCTCTTGTACTTCAAGGATGGCTCGGGCCAGTACAACTCCCCGGGTGGCGACGGGCTGTCTGTGCTTTCTGCCGGCAGGCTGTGGGAGACCTGGGTGGCCTGTGTCACCCGCCATGCGGATCGGGCACTTCCCGGACTCGATCCCTGCGTGCCGGAGCATGCATGCGCTCGCGCTGCCCTTGGAGCTGCATCCCGCCTGGCGGGACAACTGGTATCCCTGGTGCTGCGCCGTGGATCTTCTGCGGCGCAGCGCTGAGGACCAGTGTGGCCAGGGGCCCGATGGAACTCGTCGGGGGCGAGGGGCGAAGGAGAGTTGAAAGCCCAAACCTTCGAAGCGTTCTTCAGGACGAGAGGAGCCCCGATGACCGTCGACCCAGGCGTCCGCACAGGGGTGGACAGTGATGCCTCGGTAGTTGCGCGGTCCCGGAATGAGCCCGAGGCGTTCGCCGTGCTCTTCGACCGGCACGCCGATGCGGTACACCGTTACCTGGCCCGTAGGCTCGGCGGCGAGCCAGCCGACGACCTCATGGCGGAGACCTTCACCATTGCTTTCCAGCAGCGGCACCGGTACGACCCCGCGCGGGCCACGGGCGACAGCGCCCGGCCCTGGCTGTTCGGCATAGCGACCAACCTGGTCGGCGGGCACCGGCGGGCCGAGGCCCGCCGGTTCAAGGCCCTGGCCCGCATCCCGGCTCCCGCCGACCACGAGGAGCCGCTGGCCGACCGGGCTGCGGCCCGGGTGGGGGCACAGGCCGTACGCCGCGAGCTGGCGGCGGCACTGGCCAAACTGCCCGCGCGGCACCGGGATGTGCTGCTGCTGGTGGCCTGGGGCGGTCTCGGCTACGAGGAGGTGGCCCAGGCCCTCGGTGTCCCCATCGGCACGGTCAGATCACGGCTGCACCGGGCTCGCGGCAAGCTACGCGAAGCGTTGGGCGGATCCGATCCCACGACACTGCGAGAGGTATCCGGCCATGAGTGACGAACTCGAACTCCTGCGGGACTGGGACGCCGACGCGTCCCCGCTGTCCGAACCGGCCCGGGCACAGGCCCGGCACCGACTGCTCAACTCGATCACACGCACGGAGCACCACCCCGGCACCGGACCCAGCCGCCGCCGCGCGCTGCGCCTTGTGACGGCCGGGGTGGTCGCCATGGCGATCACGGGGACGGCGGTGCTGATCACCACCGAGAACGGAGGCCCGGACCGCGCGCGCACGGTGGCCCCGCAGATGCGCAACGCCGCCGCTGCGAAGGTGCTGAACGGGGCGGCGGCGTACGCGGGCAAACAGGAGACGCCCATAGCGCCGCGCGGCGACCAGTTCATCTACTCCAAGCGGATCATCAAGGAGACGGACCGCAAGACCGGCAAGGTCAAGACTCTTGTGGACGTGAACTGGGATTCGGTGGACGGCTCCAAGCGCTCCCTGACCATGGAGCGCGGCAACGTAATCTGGGAGGAGCCCGACGGCAGCTTCGCATGGCCTCCCCGGGAGTGGCACAAGCTCAAGAAGCTCCCGACCGATCCGCAGAAGCTCATTCCGGCCATCATCTCCGCCCGCGGCACGACCGACCAGTCGATCCACGACCTCTCCGGTGACGACTGGTGGCACGCCTACTTCCTGCTCGGCGAGCTCCTGAAGCACCCGGTGCTGCCCCCAGGGATGCGTCCCGCCGCGTACGAAGCACTGGCCCTGGTGCCCGGGGTGAAGACGATGCCGGGCGTCAAGGACTCTGCCGGGCGCACCGGAGTGGGGATCACTTACACCGGACAAGGGTCCCAGAAGGGCAGCTACCTCATCTTCGATACGAAATCCCATGAATTCCTAGGGTTCCGCAGTGAGGGGTCTACGGCTTCCGGCAGGACATACATCCAGCTGTCGCACACGGTGGAGTGGGCGATCGTCGACCGTTTGAAGCAGCGCCCCTAGGACGTGTCCCTTTGGTCGGGTGACCAGTTGATCGGATGCGTCTGTCCGCTTATTGATCACCGATGCGATGTGGGACCGGATCGCGCCGCTGATGCCGGCCGATCCGGTCCGCGGGCGGCGGTGGGCCGATCACCGCCGCACCCTTTGAGGCCATCGCGTGGAAGTACCGCACCTGCTCGCCCTGGCGGGACCTGCCGGATGAGCTGGGGCCCTTTCAGACCGCTCACAAGCGACTGATCAGGTGGGCTGTCGACGGCACCTGGGAACGGATCCTGGCTGCGTTTTTGACAGCAGCCGACGACGCTGACGACATCGGCTGGACCGTCTCGGTGGACTCCACCGTCTGCCGTGCCCACCAGCACGCCGCCGGTGCCAGGAACAGGGGGCGCCGGGTCTGGCCAAACCTGACGACCATGCGCTGGGACGGTCTCGTGGCGGGCTGAGTACGAAAGTTCACCGCGCCAGCGACAGCCGTGCACGGCCTCTGGCGCGCCGCTAGGCCGTGACTTCGAATGATCTTGAGTGATGGATCTTGGTCAGGTGATACGTCGCCATGAACTGTCCGATGCGGAGTGGGAGTTCGTTCGGCTGCTGCTCCCCGAGTCGTCGCGGGGCAGGAAGCGATTGGACGACCGCACGGCGCTCAATGGGATGGTGTGGAAGTTCCCGACCGGGTGGCCTGACACAACGTGCGGACACGGTACGGCCCTTGGGCCGCGTTGCACCCGGTTCCGGCGGTGGGCCCTGGAGGTCACGTTCGAGCGGATGCTCCAGACCGCCCAGGTCAAAGCGGACGCGGCCGGGGATATCGACTGTTTGTATCGGTCGATTCCACCGTGGTCCGAGCCCACCACCATGCTGCGGGGGCCCGGAAAGGAGGGCTCCGCGGCTCCAGGCTCGGACGCTCCCGATGCGGACTGACCACCAAGATCCATCTTGCCTGCGACGCCCTGGGACGTCCGTTCGCCTTCACCGTCACAGGCGGCAACACCAACGACTGCACCCAGTTCACCGCGGTGATGGACGCGATACGGCTGCCCCGGGCCGGGGCGGCCCCGGGCCCGGCCCGACCACGCCATCGGAGACAAGGGCCACAGCTCCAAAGCGATCCGCACCTGGCTCAGGCGGCGGGGTGTCCGCCCCACGCCCCCGGAACGGTCCGACCAGATCCGCAACCGGCTCCGGCGCGGCCACCGCGGCGGGCGCCCGCCAGCCTTCGACAAGCAGCTCTACCAGCGGCGCAACGTGGTCGAACGCTGCTTCAACCGCTTGAAACATTGGCGAGGCGTCACCACAGGCCGGCAGCGTCCGCGCTGTCGATGTCGGCGACCGCGAGGGCGGACGGCTCACTGTGCGGATTTCGCACCAGCTGGTACACGTGGTCGCTGAGCCGGCGCAGGAGAGGGGCAGGGAATGGCCGCTCCTGCCCGGCCAGCACCCCAAAGACGGGCCGGATAGGCATTGCGTTCGTCGAACCGCTGGTGGTCCTCGGCCGTCAGACCAGGCTTTCGAGCTGGTCGGTTTTCCCCGTGAATGTAGTCGTCGTTTCATTTGGTGAGGCGGCGGTGGCCGATGAGGGTCCCTGTACTGTCTCAGGCTCGGGGCGGGAATGGGGCGCCGGGTCGATGCGACATGACTGACAGGGAGTTGCGTGCAGTGATTGGCATAGAGGATGTCGAGGCGGCGGCGCGGCTGATCGCTGGGCATGTGGTGCGCACGCCGACGGTGGCCAGCCCCGGACTGTCCGCGTTGCTCGGCGTGCCGGTCACCACGAAGCTCGAACTGCTGCAGCGCACTGGTTCGTTCAAAGCGCGAGGGGCGACGGCGAAGCTGCTGACGCTCGGCGAGGCCGACCGTGCGGCGGGGGTGGTGGCGGTGAGCGGGGGAAACCACGCGATCGCCGTGGCGGTCATGGCTGAGTCCTTGGGGGTGAAGGCCACCGTCGTCATGCCGAAGTCGGCGCCCGCGCACGCGGTGGAGATCGCGGAGTCTGCCGGGGCGAAGGTGCACCTGACCGACACGATGGACGGCGCGTTCGCCCTCGTGTCCCGGTTGCAGGCGGACGGGCTGAGCCTGGTGCACCCTTTCGACGACCCGGTCGTCGTCGCGGGACAGGGCACGGTCGGCCTGGAGTTCGCCGAGGACGTGGCCGCGGCGGGCGGCGGTCCACTCACGGACGTACTGGTGAGCGTCGGCGGCGGCGGGCTCATCGCGGGTGTCGCGACAGCCCTGCACGCGCGGCTGCCCGGCGTACGGGTGTGGGGTGTGGAGACCGAGGGCGCGGAGGCCATGTCCCAGGCACTGGCCGCAGGAGGTCCACGGCAGGTCGCATTGTCGTCGATCGTGACCACGCTGAGCGCGCCGAGCGTTGCGCAGATCACGTACGACCAGGTGTCTGCCCTGGTCACCGACGTGCTCGTGGTGCCGGACGCTGATGCCGTTCAGGGCACGCTCGACCTGGCGCATCACGGGAAGGTGTGGGCCGAGCCGGCCGCCGGCTGCCTCCTGCCGGCCGCGCGGCAGGTAAGGCAACGGGTGGGCGACGGTGCACGGCTGGGCCTGGTGCTGTGCGGCGGAAATGCCACCACGCAGGACGTCTTTCGCTGGGCGGAGCGTTTCGGCCTGCGGTGAGCGCGTATCTCCTCAGCCTGACCGCGCGGTGCGCTTGAGGCTCGGCGGCGTTGTCACGTTGTCGGGAATGGGGTGGGATGATCTTCGGGTTGGCCGTTTCGGGGAGGGGCGTCGTCATTTCGGATGTGTCGCCGTCGTACAAGAATCACCGCTGTTCGGTGGAGATCGTCTTGCACTGCGTGTGGCTGTACTTCCGCTTCCCGCTCCGCTTGCGTGCGGTGGAGGAGTTGATGCTCGCGCGCGGCGTCATCTCGCCCTACGAGCATCTGGTGGTGTGAAGTTTCTCCGTGCCCTTGGGCACTCGATGTCTCTTCAGCAGTAAGTCGCGATCCAACCTGTCACCTCGCGGGTCAACGAACCCACCCCTGCAAGATCGAATGAGTCGGGACACTCCGGGTACCGCACTGCCGACGACGTCGCTGCCCGCGCGGCCGCGACGATCGCTCGCGGAGTAGATGGGGCCGATGGGATCCCGCCGGGTGGAGCTGCTGTATGCAGCGTCTGCCGCGAACCGTGCTCCCGACGGGGGCACCACCCGCAACTGGCCCGAGACGGGCCCTCCGCACCCTGTGGTCCTGTTCAGATCTCGGCGATGCACGGGCTCCGATGCGGCTGCTGGGGCGGGGGGAGTTCGCTCTCCGGCGGCAGTCAGGGACGACAGCCCCTGACCTTCCCAGTGGAGGGGGCAACAGCTCGACGCACCGGAGGCATCGACCTGGCCTGGCCGATCGCGACCAGCGCGCGGTCCAAGACCTCCTGGACCTGGCCGAGGGCCGAGATCGTGGTCACCAGGCCTTGGGCCCGGTAGTGGTCAACGACCGGCGCCGTCTCGCTGCGATAGACCTCCAGTCGCTTACGAACGGTTGTCGCGCGGTCGTCATCGCGCTGGTACAGCTCACCGCCGCAGACGTCGCAGGCTCCTGCCACTTCAGGTGGACTGTGCTCGACGTGGAAGATGTGTTCGCGGCCCTGACGGCACAGCCGTCTTCCAGCGATCCGCCTGACCACCTGGGCCTCGGGAATCTCCAGGTCCAGCACGGCATCCAGCCTCGGCTTCGAGTCGGCCAGGATGCCGTCCAGCGCCTCCGCCTGGGCAAGATTGCGGGGAAAGCCGTCCAGCAGGAATCCGCGCTCGGCGTCCGGACGCGCAAGGCGCTCTCTGATCACTTCGATTGTGACCTCGTCCGGTGCCAGAAGACCGGCGCGCATGTGCGTGAGGGCGTTCTGCCCGAGCTCGGTGCCCTGGTCGATGTGCTCGCGGAACAGGTCACCGGTGGAGACGTGCTGGATCGACAGATGCGCGGCAAGGCGCACTGCCTGCGTGCCCTTGCCGGCTCCGGGCGGCCCGATCAGGAGGATGCGCATCGATGAGGTGCCCCTTCGTCATGCGTAGCCATCAAACCGTCCCTGAGACACACGATCGCCGCGCACCGATGTCATAGCCCATCCGGTAAGCCACCCTCTGGCGGTGGGGATAACCACACCATGGGACGTCGCCGAATTGAGGTTGATGCTTCGCGCCGAGACCCTTGCAGCGGGCGTGACGTACGCCGAGCTCGCCCTGGACCTCACCCTCGCCTTCCACCACGCCGTCCGCAACGACCAGTCGATCCGCGTCCACTGCGCTTCGGTCAACGGCACACCCGGGTCAGACGATCGGAAGGGAGCGACTATGCGCCGGCAACGTCACCAGCCTGGCCGGTCGATGTCCACCAGTCGATCACGCGGACTGCCATCGCGTCTGGCCGCAGACCCAGGGGGTCGAGACCGAAGTGATCCTCTAGTTCGTGCTGCAGGAACTTACCGACCTCGGTCCGGTCGGCACCGGAATGGAGCCGCAGCAGCAGAGGAGCGAGCATGCAGTCGTACTCGTCCTGCACATCGTCAGTGACGCCGATCGGGTCCCATTCATTGAGCAGATGCCGGAGGTCGTCCGCGGCAGAGATGTTCGAGGGGCGCATCGCCCAAGACTGCCACCCACGAACGACCGTCATCACCCACCCCCTGATCCGAACAAGACCCCCAGGTCATCGGCGAGCGGAGACAGGGCGATGATGCCAGCCCAGGTGCTGTGCCGCTCGTAGCTGAAGCTCACAACGGTGGCAGGGTCAGGGCGCAGCATCAGGGAGGCCGTGACGTTCACGGCCGTCAGGGAAGACCACAATGGCCGGACCTACGTACCGAGGGCGCCCGTCGCCGGGACGGAATCAGGTCTGGTCGGTATGCCGCGAAGGTAGGGAGGCGACGTCGCGCTCCCGTCATCCGTGGATCAAGAAGGTCACCGCATACGTTCTTTGATGCGCTGGCCGTCGGGATCGTTGCGCGATGAGGCGGTCAGGCGCGGCACAGGGTTAGAACGGGGCCTCGCCGCTGCCCAGAATGCGCATCACCCGCGGGCTGTTGGGGTTGGGGCCCAGTCGGAGAGGTCCGCCGGATGAACTCGCCAGACTGTCCGTTGACGAGCAGATGGCCGTCGGACACGAAGCGTGCTCGGCGGTCACGGCACCCTCGCCGACCGCCGTGACGACGCCGGTGAGCAGCGGGGTCACGGTCTGGGTGGCGCCGGTCGCGAGGTCCGTGGACTTGAGGGCGGTCACCACGCTCCCCATTACGGAGCCGCGATCGGTTACTGCGGCGGTGAGCCTCGCCGCGTCATCACCCCGGACGCGTCCACGTCGAGCAGCCGGGCGGGCTCGGCCGGCGGCAGCTGCCCGGCGGTTCTCAGTCCTGCCCGCGCCGCAGGCCAGGGCCTCAGGCGGCGAACGGGTCGGTGTGGCCGGGCAACTGCTGCCCCGGGCGCAGGAACCGCTGGCCGCCCTGTTCGTCGCGCACCGCGAGGAACCCGGCGTCCGTCAGCCGCCGTGCGATCTTCTCCCGGCGGATCGCGCCCACCTTGAACGCCACGGTGGACAGCAGCGCGACCGCCCCGCCGGAGGCGACCGCTTCGACCGGCGACCCGTCAATGAGCAGCAGGACGGTCAGGACCGCGCAGGCAAAGTAGACCAGCACCTTCTGGGTCCGGTCGGCGACGTACATGGCCATGACGTCGAAGGTGATGAGGTCCTTCAGCACGGCCACGGCACCGGCCGCTTCGGGGAGCGGCTTCAGCGCGCCCTGCTCCAGCCCCGGCACGCTCCCGCCGTTGCCCGCCTGCGGGTGGGCGGTGATGGTGGCCGCCTCGCGGACGCGCGCGTCGGGCTGCGGGTCCCGGTACATCCGGACCTGGACGAGCGAGTTCTTGAACCCGGTCCTGTACGCCGTACCGTACGTGTAGCCGTACTGCTCCGCCACGTGCGCCAGGGCGGCCGCCTTCGGCGTGGAGCCCTGGGGGGCGATCTCGACGATGTCCTGCTGACGGGCGATCTGCTGGAGCATCCCCGCTATGTGACGTTCTACGGACATCCTGTTCCTCGCCCCCTTGAGACCCCGCACCTGGGGCCGACCGGCGCACAGCCTAGTAGCGCTGGTTCATGTTCTTCACGACCGGGCCCTCGACGCCGGAAATCCGTGGCCGACCGCCAGACGGTGCGCCCGCAGCAGCGCCCAGCCGGCGCCGCCCAGCACGGCCGCAGCGAGTACGGGCTACCAGGACGGGCCACACCATCGACCAGTTCCCGGCGACCCACACCGCTGCGGCCAGCGCCACCTCCGCACCCCAGCCCTCCAGTTGCCCGCGGGTCTGCTTCTTCAAGCGCCGGCGCCGTTGATGTGCCGCCATCACTCCCCCGCTCCACCGCCTCGCCACGTGTTTGCCTCGGGCGAGCTCTCCCTTGAGCCGGTGGTGGCGTTCGGCGCAGCCAGGAGCTACGGGTATTACCTGTGGTCCCGGCGGCAGGCCGGCGCCCTGAACCGGTGCTCCCCAGTCCGGGGGTGTCTGGCCTGACGTTCCTGAACTCGGTCTCGTGGCGCACGCGAAGTACGAGGGGATTCAGGCCGTGTTCAACAGCGACGACGTCGAGTGTTGAACGACCGGCTGAAGACCATGTGGTCTTTCGTGCATCTGTCGCGGTGAGGCGATCTCCACAGGGCGGAATGGCTGGCGAAGCAGGTCGGCGCGCGAGTGCTCGGGTGCCCTGTGCCCGGGTGGTTACCGAAACGGACGCACAGAGCAGGGGACACGTCCCATGGCTGCCGGTCCGGATGCGACGATCTCCGCGTGGCTGGGGTGATCACGGCGTCCGAGCCGTCCTGGACAGGCCCGTTCACCGGGCTGAGCCCGCTCCAGTTCCGCAAGTTGGTGAGCGCCTTACGTCGCGAAGGGGCCGATGATGTCAGGCCAGGCCGCCCATGGTGCCTGCCGTTGGATGATCGCGTGCTGCTGGTCACGGCGTACTGGCGGACCAACTGGACGCTGCGCCAGCTCGCCTCACTGTTCGGCGTCTCGAAATCCGCCGCGGACCGCGTCATTGACCACCTTGGCCCGCTGCTCTCACTCCGGGGCGACCTCATGGTCGCGGGTAGGTACCAGAGTGCCGTCCACGATAAGGACGGTGTCCTTGCGAAACCGCTCACGGGGTAGCACGGCAAGGGTGACGGCCAGGAACAGGGGGACGACGACGCGCAGGCCGCCGCCGAAGCGGCCCTGCTTCACTTCTCCAGCCCGCGCGACGCCGCGACCATCGCGGCCTTCCTGCGCACCCGGGTCTACCGGCCCGGAGTCGCTGGTGTGGCTGGAGGGCTACCAAGCCCTCTGTCGGCGTACTCGAGAACGTGCTCAGTGAAGTACGGACGAACGTGCTCAGCGAGATGACAGGCTGTTCGCTCGGCTCGCGTGGAGTCGCGGAACGATGACCTTGTGGAGAGTCCTGGTCTGTCAGCGCGTCGACGCATGCTGATCGAGGCGGTCGTCGTGGGCGCGGCGCCTGCTTCGGATCAGGTGGCTTGGCCGAACAAATGCGACCTGCCGCCGGACGAGATCGCTTGGGCTTCGATGATGCCTCTCGCCTTGCTGGGCGACTGGTCGATGAAAGTCAGCTCAGTCGTGATGCGTTGCCCTCGTTGCAGATGATCGATGAAGTTTGCAGCGAGAGGTCCCACGACACCGACGTGAGGGCCGCGTCCCCCCGCTGGCTGGACAGCGGGGGGACACGGTCGTTGATGTGCCGAGGCAGGCTACTTCTTCGGGCAGGTCACCGTTCCTATGACGATGCCGCTGAAGGCGCCGGTCATCATCCCTACAGCAACCCCGGGCGGACCGCCAAGGAGCCCAGAGATACCTCCGCTGACAATGCTGGTGCCGATCTTCGCAGCCATGCACTTGTCGTACGCGTCGCTGTCCTGGGAGGCAATGAAGGACGCCGCTGCCATCGTCTGGGTGCTCTTCTTGGCGGAGGCGTAACCGGCGGGAGTGCCGTCGCCCAGGGAGAAGGTCGGGGGCGACATGGTTCCAGTGATGGTGTCGCCGGTTACGTCCTCGATGGTCTGAGTGACGGTGGTGCCTGCCACCGTGAGAGCGGCCTTGTGGATGACGCCGTTGGTGTCGGTGACGGCGCCGGGCATGACCGTCGCGATGGTCGCACCGTCCGCGTCACTGACCCTGACGCCGCCCTGTACGGCGGTCAGCTTGCCGCCTGCGGGCACGTCCATGACGGCGGATGCGGTCTTCGCGATGACGGTGGGCTTGACGTCGTCGCTGGTGGAGCCACTGCCGGGCGGGTTCGCGTTCGTACGGGCGACGTACATCGTCGTGCCGACCGTGGAGTTGATGACCGGGACCGTGACGGTCGCGTCGGTCGTCCATGGCTGGTTGTCGGTGTTGAACGTCCAGGTGCCGGTGACCTTCTTGCCGACGGCGGCGAAGTCGACCCAGGCGTAACTCTTGGGAGGGACGGTCACGGAGATGCCGTTGATCGTCGACTCGTCCGAGGTGTACGTCTGCGTCGCGGTCAGCTGGTTGCTGATCATGGCCTGGACCGGGGTGGAGACTCCGATTGAGGTCGACAGACCGGCTGAGAACGACTGGGCCCAGCCGGAGTGATAGATCGTGGTGAAGATCTGGGTCATCGTGGTACTGGTGTCGTTGAACCAGACCGAAGAAGCGGGACGCCTGGGCAGTACCTCGGGCTGGCCTTCGGAGCGCTGCTTCCACGAGCAGGTGGAAGTCTTCTTGGAACACAGGTCGCTGTAGTAGTCCAGGGCGAGGCTTCTGGCTTCGGCTGCCTTGTACTCGGGCAGCGTCCACTGTTGGCTCGCGCTTCCGTTGCATACGTTGGGCTGGGCCAGGATGCCCCACAGGTGGAGGCCACCACGGTTGTCCATGCAGTACTCCGTGCCCGTTTCGGCACGGCGGACGATGCCGAAGGTGTTCGGCTTGCCGTCGACGGGACGGAAGTGCCACTGCTGACCGTCCTGGCCGCACGACCGCTGAGTGGCGGGCTGGGTCGCGTAGATGCACTTCCCGGAGGACGTGCTGGCGATGTTGAACTGTCCGGGAGCGCTGAGTTTTATCAGCCGCCACTGCGTGTAGTTCTTCCCGTCGGGCGTGACAGAGATCTGATTCCCGTCGTTGTTGCCCGTGGAGTTGAGGGTGCCGTGGGGGTTGGTGAAGGTATACGCCTCGTCCGCCGCCGCGGCGGCCGGGGCAGCGGCGGCCGGGGCAGCGGCGGCCGGGGCAGCGGCGAGGACCGGCGCGAACAGCCCCAGAGCAACAGCGGGCGCGAGGAGAAGTCTCGCGGTTCTTCTTCGGATTGTTTTCATCGTCGCTCCCTGAGCGTCGGCTGTGCCGCTTCATGGCCCCGCAACGGTGTGTGCTGCGGGCCGGACATCTGGAAGCTAGGCGCTTAAAGTGCAGGTCAGACAGGTCAAACAACCGGCCATTACTGGCCGGTCACCAGCGCGCAGCCGAATTGCCGGATTGGTCCGGCGGGAGACCAAGGCCTCGATGCGTCAGCGCTGCGGGAACCCTCCAGTGCGGTCCGAAGGCAGCACCGCAACCCTGGGGAGACAAGGGCGGCACCTCACCGTGCGGGCCCGAACGCTCCACGAGAACACGAGGTTCCCGACCCGTCCGGAGCACTGCGGCTGCACCCCGCGCAGCCGCTTCCCCGGCCGGCCGACGGCGAGCTGGACGAGCAGGTCGTTCAGCACGGCGAGATCGGGCGCGGTTACGAGGTCTCCGGCGACACGATCACCGAGGTGACCGACGCGGAGCTCGACAGCATGCCCCTGCCTGCGGCGAAGGCCATTGAGATCGTCGCGTTCGTGCCGGCCGAGTCCATCGACCCGTGCGGATCGGCGACTCGTACTACCTGGCAGCCGACGGCGCCGTGGCCGCGAAGCCGTACGTCCTGCTCCGGCAGGCCCTGGAGCGGTCCAGCAAGGTGGCCGTGGCCAAGTACGCGTGGCACAACCGGGAGCGCCTGGGCCTGCTGCGGATCAAGGATGACGCGCTCGTCCTGCACAGTTTGAAATGGCCGGACGAAGTGCGCTCTCCCGAGTCCCTGGTCCTCAAGCCGGTGCCGGTGGATGACGAGGAGATCCAGGCGGCCATCGACCGCATGGAGGCCATTGGCCGTTGAGGACCTCAGCGGTTTTTACGATCATTACCGTGAAGCCCTCGAAGGCCTGATCCGCGCAAAGGCTGAGGGTACGAAGCCCGAAGGCGCCCCGGCCGAGCCGACCGCCGCCCCCGTCGTCGTCGACCTCATGTCCGCACTGCTCGAATCCGTGGAGTCCGCCCGTCAGGCCCGGGTGAAGACGCGGTCTTTCTGCTACTGGGCGCGCACTGCCGACGCAGCTCCACGGGTGCGGCGGCTGACTGCCCGGGGGGCGTAGTCCAGAATAGAGGCCAGAGCACGCGGATGGACAGGGCCAGCAGGCACGGCGTAGCGCCGTGTTGTCGTACGGCGGGGACGGGAGACTGAACTGGACGAGAGCCTCAACGCCACCCAGCAGTCCCTCAGCACAGCGGCCCAGAACTACCAGGCCGCAGAGAGGAAGAACGTCGGCATGTGGGGCTGACCCGCCCGGGGGGCCCGGCATTCCCCGGGGAATGCCGGGCCCCCGCGTACCTCGATGGAGGACAACGAGCTCGGCAGCTCACTTCCCTCGATGAGTGTCCGGGCGGAGCAAGCCCGACAGCGCGCCGGCACAAAGTCGGCTGCGGCGACGCCCTACGAAGGTCTCAGGGCTGGTTTCAGCCCGCCACCCAATGTCGGAGAGAAGCCGCCAACTAGCGATCGGAATACGGCCCAGACGCGGCACGAAGTGCAGCTTGCAGTCCCCGTTGACGATCCACACGAGAAGGCGCCCAGCCCGATGTCTCGGGCTGGGCGGCCGTGTCCCTCGTGGAGTCCGTTCCGGCGGCTACCGCTCGGCCTTGGGGGTGGCCAGGCGGAGGCCGTTCCAGTCCCTGCCTGCGCTGGCGGAACCGACCTGCCAGTCCGAGGCCGGGCCGGCCGAGGATCGGCTGGAACGCAGTGCGATCCGTCTCGCACCAGGTGCGGGACCGCAACACCGCGTCGTACGCGTAGTCGGCGGCCTCGCTCAGGAGCTCCCCGGCCTCGGCATCGTGAAGCATCACCCGGATTGACTTGGCCAGCTGGTCGGCGACGTCCTCGACGCTCGATGCCTTGACCCTGAGCCGGCCGACGGGGACGCCGCCCCGCAACCGGTCCAGGAGCGGGACGAACACGCTCTGCTCGTCCACCCGAAGCCGCAGTTCCGTCAGCAGCCGAGCAGCCGCGAGCATCCCCCAGGGCCACCGGCCCCGTTCGTCGTACTTCGTGTCCAGCGCCAGCTCCAAGCGGCGCCCGAAGATCTCCCGGCCGCCCCCATCGGAGGCGAAGCGGTGGCCAACGGGAGGGAGCCGGACGACGGACGTGTCAGGGGTCATGGCGACAGGGTGCGCGCCGTCGGCCGTGCTCAGGCCCGCGCGTCACCCGTCCGGCCTCGTCTGACGGAGCGAAACCCTTTTTAGGGGTTTCCAGCCCAAGCCAGGTTGCCCCCGTTAGTCCCATTGGGAGCAACCGTGCGCCCGCCGTTCCCTGAGGGAACGGCCGCCGACGAGGGAACCGGGCTACGTCCACGCGAAGGGGCCGGAGCCACTGGCATTGGCTCCGGCTCCTCTACGCGCGGGTGCTATCAGTCGGTGTCCTCGTGCGGTTCGAGCAGCGCGAAGTACGTCTCCCGCTGCTCCTCGGTGAGTTCACCGTCGAGCGAGAGCGCGGACCGCAGCGCGCGCCCGCGGCATCGTTCCGGCCCTCGCCCGACGTGGCACAGCCCACGGCAGCGGTCTGGGCGTCGACAGATGGGGCGTCGCGTGAACGTTCGCCTGGCTGCATGGTTTCAAACGACTCCGCATCCGCTCGGAACGCCGAGCGGATATCCACGAAGCGTTCCTCAAGCTCGCCCGCTGCCTGATCAGCCATTGGCTGGTGCTGCCCTTGACCGGACCGCGATCTGCCTCACGCCGATAGACGACTCCGGCTCACTGCTTGCACAGGCCGCGACGTACCGCAGTCAGGACTTCCCCCAGATTCGGAAAGGAGGGGTCGGCCCCTGGGCAGCGGCCGAATAGCATGACCAGCCGGACGAGAGGAAGATCATCTGTGAGCGCACAGTCCCCGCACGACGGGCCAAAGATGGATACCACGCTCTACCCGGAGCTCAGCCCCGACGCCGGCGACCCGGGCGCTGGGCTACGGCGCTTCGCGACAGCAGCAGGCATCACCCTGGCGCCCCTGCGTGTCACGGAATCGGCTTCGGCGCCTCACGGGCCGGTCACGCTCGTGGTCGAAGCAGACCGTGGGATCGTCCATGTGGTCCTGGAACGCGACAGGCACGAAATCCAGGTGAAGTTGATGATGCCCTGGGTGGGAGCGGCCCTTTCCGGGCATGCCAAGACGCTGCAGGACGTGGCGCAGGCGATCCACGACTGGCAGCGTGGTGACACACTCACCATGATTGCCGGCCGTCGTGGGTGGCTCACCGCCTCCCCGCGCGCAGTGGCACACGAGGAAGGGCGCGCTGTCGAGTACGCGTGGGATGTGGCGAGGGCCGTGACCGCAGACCAATGGAACAGTTCTCTCGTGGAAGAGGCATACAACACCCCACAGCTTCGCCAACTCGCCCCGTTCGTCACCCACGGCACGCTCAGATTCCACCGCTCCCCCACGCCGCCCTTCTCCCACGACCTCTTCGAGATAGGCCCCGCCGACAACAACAGCTGGCGGGTCGGCAGCCAACAGGCACCACTCGGCACGCACACCGTTGTCACCACCACCGCCGAAGCGATCGCCCTGGTCGTAGATGCGCTGCCCCCGGACTGCAACCCGGCCATCCAGGCCAGTGACTCCGAACACGACTAGGCCGATTCGTTTGGAGCACTGCCGCTCAGCGAGGTTGCCTGTGATGATGTCCGTGTGACTAACCGCGTCAGCGCTCTGATCTCGGCCTTCGGCGTTCTTGCCAGCACGGTGATGCTCGCCGGCGCCGTTCGTGAGTACCGCTCCGGGGCATCGGCTCTCTGGATTGCGGCTGGAGCTGTGATCTTCCTCAGCGCTTTCTACGCGCTCGTGCGGGACGTACGACGACTGCGTACAGAGCAGGCGACCTGACGAACGGCACCGATCCGGACCGTGCCCTTCGGTCGTTGGTCCGGGCGTGCCGTTGACTGATGCGCAGTGGGCGCGGATCGAGACGTTGCTCCCGGACCGGACATCGAAGCGGGGTGGCCGCCGGCGGAACCACCGCGGGGTGATCGACGCGATCGCCTACACGTTCCAGACCGGTACGCAGTGGGTGCACCTGCCGGAGAAGTACGGCAACTGGCGGGGTGTCTACAACCGGCTGCGGATGTGGGCCGTCGGCGGCACGTGGGGGCGGGTGTTCACCGCCCTGGTCGCCCAGGCCGACGCGGACGAAGACGTGGGCTGGGGTCGGTGGACTCCACGATCGTGCGGGCTCACCAGCACGCGGCAGGGGCCCGCAAAAAGGGGGCCCCTGCCGGCGAGCCGGACGACCACGCCATTGGCCGGTCCCGCGGTGGACTGACCACGAAGATCCACCTCGCGGCCGACGACCGCTGCCGGCCACTGGCCTTCTACCTCACCGGCCGGACAGGCCGGCGACGCACCCGCCTACATGGGGGCAATGGCCCGCCTGCGCGTGCCACGGCGACACGGACGCCCCCGCACCAGGCCGGACATGGTCCTGGCCGACGCGGCGTACTCCTCCCGCGCGATCCGGAACCACCTGCGCAGACGCGGCATCCGCGCGGTGATCCCGGATCGGGCCGACCAGCAAGCCAACCGGCGGCGGCATGGACAGGCCGGCGGCAGACCGCCCTCCTTCGACCGGGAGACGTACAAGCAGCGCAACACCGTCGAGCGGTGCATGTGTGCCACGAGGCGGATTGTTGTATCCCCGGCTCAGTCGGGAGGAATCAGAGGGATTCTGGGCCTGATCGCTCACCTGGATCCGAATGGTGATGGGGACCAGTGCATGCCAGAGAATCACTGGCCGGGCTCAGTTGCCAGGGGCCGCGCGCTGAGGGGCCCGCGCGATAGGGCGAAAGCTGGGCGTTACTGTTCCCTCGTGGCAGAAGAACCAATAACCATCAAGTTCACGCGCGATCACGCTCTTGTGCTGTCGGACTGGCTTTATCAGGCGATGCACCAGTCCGACGTACCGGACGATCTGTTGAAGACCGACCGTGCAGTCTGGTCTCCGATCTACACACTCTCCGGGGCCCTGGAAACGACGCTCGCTGAGATCTTCGTGCCGGACTACGAAGAGCGCCTCAAGACGGCGCGGCAGCGTCTGTTGGCCGAGATGTTCGGCTCGGATGAGGAAGCGGAGACAGAGGAGACGGCGTCCTGACACGGGCTTGAGGCGTCGATCAAGCCGATGGAACGATCTCGGTGTGGCGCGTGGTTGTCTGACGGACGAGCAGTGCGAGCGGTCAAAGCCGCTGCTGCCGCCGATACCGAAGATGGGAAGGCCACCGAAGGACCGGCGGCAGGTCTTCGACGGGATCTTGTGGCTGGCCAGGGCCGGCTCCCCCTGGTGGGAGGTGCCCGAGCGATACGGTCCGTGGACCAGCCTCCACACCCGTTTCCGCCGCAGGGCGGCGGACGGCACGTTCGACCGGATGCTGCGGGCCGCCCAGGCGAAGGCGGACGCGGCCGGCGACATCGAGTGGCTGATGTCGGTCGACTCGACGATCGTCCGCGCCCACAAGCACGCAGCAGGGGCCCGAAGAAGGGGCGTCGAAACCCGGCCCTCGGACGGCCGCGAGGTGGACTGACCAGCAAGATCCACCTCGCCTGCGACGCGATTGGCCGCCGCTCGCGTTTATTCTGACCGGCGGGAACACCAACGACTGCACCCAGTTCGCCGCGCTGATGAACGCCATCCGGGTAGCCCGGACCGGACCGGGCCGGGCACGCACCAGACCCGATCACGTCATCGGTGACAAGGGCTACAGCTCGAAGGCGATCGCACTACGAGCGGCACGCCCAGCGCTGGGTCCGCGGGGACGCCCGCGCCCTGGTCGCCGCACTGACCAGCGTCCCCCGGAGCGGTCCGTGGACCGGGGCCGCCGCAACAGCGGACTACACCGGCGACTTCAGCATCTACCCGCGCAACGACCTCGCCGTGCGCACCTGGGCCGCGCAGATCGCGCCCGAACCTGGCTGGCCGGACAAGAAGGACAAGGCCTTCGCCCCGATGTGGACCGGCATGGCCAGCCCCGACCGGACCGCCCTGCACACCCAGGCGCTCTCAACCCTCACCTAGGGCTCCCATGCCCGCTGAACTGGAGGATCAATGCCGCACTTACCGCTGATCACAGGTGCCGACCCGGCCCGCACGCTGCATGCCCTGTTCATGAACACGCCGCTGCACAACCATGACGAACGCCCACGCACCAACGACTACACACAGCCCCGTTGGCGCTGACCGCGGCGCCGCAGAGGGAGGCTGTCGACCTGGTCATTCCCACCTTCCGGGAGATCGTTGCTCGCACTACTGCGGTCGCCGCGCCGCCGGAGCCTTCGTGACGTGGACCGTTGTCACCTCCGGCGATGATGGTCAGAGGGCGCCAGCATCAATCGAAGCAGCGCGGAAGCGGCTTAACGGGGGCCGGTGGCAACGCGCGTACACCAGGCTGCGGAGCCTTCTTCGACCGGGGGGGGCGCCTGTTACCGCAGTTGGTTGAATGCCTGGTCGGCGTCGGTTACAGCCTCGGGGTGGACGTCGCGGGCGGTTCGACCGTCGGCGATCTTCTGCCAGTTGGTCCGGGCGAGCACCCGTTGGACCGCGAGTACCTGGGCAGCTTGCAGACGTGCCTGGATGCCTTCGCCGAGGGCGTCCGCCAGTGCCTCCTCGTCCTCGAGCTGGTATCGCGTGAGCCGTGCCGCCAGGCTCGGTGTGGTGAACACCAGCCGATGGAACGCCACCACCTCGGGGTGATCGTTGAGGCCGGTGACGGGGTCGTACCCATCAAGGCCGGCCCGGAAGTGCCGGTGCAGCGCCGTCACCGGCTTGATGCCGGACCTACGGTCGCGTACGACGCGTGCCGCCTCGCCCTGGTGGTCCGCGAACCGGTGCAGCACCAGGTCTTCCTTGGTGGGGAAGTACCGGAAGAGGGTCGGCTTGGAGATCTCAGCCGCCGCTGCGATGTCGTTGACCGAGACGCCGTCGAAGCCGCGCTCCAGGAACAGTGAGACGGCCGCGTCGCCGATGGCGTCGCGCGTCCGCTCCTTCTTGCGGGCCCGCAGTCCCGTCGGCTCACTCATCTGACCACCGTAACATTTTTGACCGGGTTGCTTTTTTAACCGAGTAACGTTTTTATGGGCGGTGTGAACCAGATAGACACTCCTCCCGTGCTCGTAACCGGGGCGACGGGCCGGGTCGGCCGCGTCGTCGTCGACCAACTCCTCGACGCGGGCGTGCCGGTCCGCGCTCTTACCCGTCGCTCCGAGGCGGCGGCGACGCTGCCGGCGAAGGTCGAGGTCTTCACCGGCGACCTCACCGTGCCCGAGTCGCTCGACCCGGCGTTGCACGGCGCCGGTGCGGTCTTCCTCGTCTGGACCGCCCCGCCTCAGACCGCCGCGGCAGTCGTCGAGCGGCTGGCAGCCCACGTGCGGCGGGTCGTCTTCCTCTCCTCCCCGCACCAGACGCCGCACCCCTTCTTCCAGCAGCCCAATCCCATGGCGGTGCTGCACGCCGACATCGAGCGGCTCATCGCAACCACCGGACTCGAGTCGACGATCATCCGGCCGGGGATGCTCGCGTCGAACTCGCTGGCCTGGTGGGCGTCCGCGATCCGGGCCGGCGACGTCGTCCGGTGGCCGTACGGCGCTGCGGAGTCGGCACCGGTCGACGACCGCGACGTCGCAGCCGTCGCGGCGCGGACGCTCCATCAGGACGGATACGTCGGAGGCGACTACGTCCTTACGGGCCCCGAATCGCTGACCCAGGCCGCGCAGGTGGGCGTCATCGGTGACGCCCTGGGGCGCCGGATCACGTTCGAGGAGATGACGCCGGACGAGTTTCAAAGCCTGTCGGAGGGCACGGCGCCCAGCTCGGTCGTCGACATGCTGCTCGCCGCGTGGAGCGCGGCGGTCGGACAGCCCGCGTACATCACCACAGCGGTGGCCGACATCCTCGGGACGGCGCCACGAACGCTTCGCCAGTGGGCCGCCGACCACGCCACCACGTTCACGGAGCGTTCAGAAGGTTCGTAACCTCGGCACGTTCGGCCAGGCGGCCTGTCCGGTCTGGCCCGGCCCGGCCCCGGGGGGGGTGGGGCGGGGCGAGTGCCAGGCAGGGCGTCACACCCGCCTGGGCGCAGTCCGCATCATAAGAGACAGTTCAGACCCATCAAGCGGGTTCTTCCGCACGGGCTCACGCGCTGCCGAAGCGCCGCTGGTTCACCCGCTCACCCTCCGCAGTGGTCTGGCCATGGGACACGCGGCAGCGTCGCGCCGTGGTGCAGGACGACTTGCAAGCCGCTCACCGTCCCGGTCGAACACCTCGAAGCGGACGTCCCCGGGGCACATGCACTGGAACTCGGGCAGCGATTCCACAGCCATGGCGTCCTGGCTGGCCGACTCCACCGGATCGAAGAGGTCCACCCGGATCTCTCCGTACGCCCCGACCCCGCTCACCGAGCTCATCTGGGCCACGCGCGCGTGCTGCAGCATGCTGACCAGCGCTGTCGTCTCGTCCATGGACCGATCCTCCCCGCCCGGGTCGCAGGTGCACAGCCCGCAGTTTCCACCGCGGCTCCGGCTGCCTCTCAACCCGGTTCCCCAGTGCCGCTCTTCAGCTCGCACGCCGACAGGCGATACTGCCGGGAAGGCGACAGGGTCGTCCTCGTGTCGGCATACGAGAGTCTCTCCCCAGGTGCGTACGGGCGACGTCCTCGGCTGCCTGGCCGCCGCACAGCCAGGACAGCCGATAGCCTGTGAGAGTCTCGGTTCAGGGTGATCGGCCCGCAGCCCCATCGCTCCGCGAGGCCTGTAGGCCCCCTCTACGAACCGTCGTGTCTCGCACCGGCCCGTTACCTCGGTTGATCTCGTGCACGCGGTGAGGCTTTCAAGGGCGCCGATGGTGCATCCGCCGACGGAAGGCTCAGCCCGTCCGACACGCCTGGGCACTGCGCGGTTCTGGTGGCCGGGTGGGGTCGCGGTCCTTGGGTGTCGGCGCAAGCTCGTGTGATCCAATGGCCGCGGAGCCGGGACCTTGCGAAGGGAGCTGGAGGCATGCCGACGGTCATACCTGTGCCTGACAACTGGCGTTCTTTGGTCAGCGATTGGGACGAGCTCCGGCACGGCTACCACGCCGGGGACAAGGACGAGACGGTACGCGGCTGCGCCCGCCGGCTCGACATGAAGGCGCCGGGGCCGGAGGGCGATCCCGTGCTGTTCTGGACGCTGGGCATGCTGATGCTCGCCCCCTACGTGGCCTTCGCCAACCCCGGTCCTGGAGTCGAGAACGAGGTCGTCGCCGTACTGAGCCGGGTCGCGCGCCGTGACGACGGCCGTACGTGCGCGCACGACTGGCACCCGTACGAGGCGGACGTGGACGATGTACTCGAGCGCCTTCCCGCCCACCTGGAGGTGCTGAGCTCCCCTATGAACCAGGCCCTCGACGACCTGCTTCGAGAGGATCTGCTTCCCGAGGACTACCTGGACGAACTCGACGAACAGGCCGAACCCTCGAACCTCTCCGCGCCCGAGATCCTTGCCCGCTGGCAGTGCCCGCGTACCGCACCAGGATTCGCCCGCGCAGCCCTCGACTACCTGGGCGCAACCGTCCGCTGACGGCGACGACTTCTCGGATGTGCGCTGTTGAGCGGTCGGGGCGCCCCGGCTCGCCGACCTGGCCACGACCAACCTTCAGGGCGGGGACACATCGCTATACCTCACTGGCCACGTTCGCGCGTACGCCGACACCTCGGCACCCAGCAGCGTCGGCAGCGGCACCGGCCCTTGCGGGGTCCGCGACGCGCGCCAGGGCGCCGTCCTCCCAGCGGAAGCCTGACATGGAGTCGTGGCAGAAGGGTTGTCGCGGGCGGCCACCCGGTCCAGGACTTGAGTCCCGGCCACGGAGTCCTGCTGGCTGGGTGATGGTGGTTCTTCGGCCAGTCGATGCAGGGATACTGCTTCAGTGCTGTTGACATGGATAGCTGAGGTGGCCGACGAGCCGTTGACATTGGAGCCGGGTGACCGGCGGGTGGAGTGGGAGACCAACACCTGGGCTGCGATGACCACCCTGCCGCGTTGTCTTCGCGGGCCCGCGGAGTCAGCCGTCGGTCACGACCAGCGGGGGCGCAGGGGGGCGGGATCTCTGCGGGGTTCAGCCTCGGGCCTCCGATCGCGTGCAGCACGGCGTGGAACCGGTTCGCTTAGCCGGCCCCGACCCCGTTGAGGGGGCTTGGAGACAACCCCATCGCCGCAGGTCAGCGGAATCCGGTGCGGAACGCATGTCCCCTGCGGACCCTGGCAGCTGCGCCGTTGCAGCGCCGGACACCTCCCACCTCTGCTGATCACCCACCAGGGCGACACCCGATACCTCGAAGACGGCCACGGAATGCTCCTCGGCGTCGACCCCACCGCCCCGCGCACCAACGCCACACAGCCCCTGCCCGCTCGCTCCACCCTGCTGCTCTACACCGACGGACTGATCGAACGCTGCGGTGAAACCCTCGACCACGGCCTGACCCGCCTGCGCCAGCATGCAGCAGCCCTCGCCCGCCAACCCCTGGAAGACGTCTGCGACGACTCCTTGCCGGCCTGGCGTCCGACCGCACCGACGACGACGCTCTGCTCGCCCTACGCCTACGCCCACCCGGACACCGCCGACAGTGGGATTGAGCGGTAGGTGAGCGCAGCAGGTCAGACGTTCGGCGTTCGCACTACGCCCCCCGGGCGGGGGCCGTGCCAGTCCAGGCACAGGACGGTGGCGTCGTCTCTCACGCCGCCGTCGCAGGCCTCTTGGACTGCGGTGACCATGGCGCGTACGGCTTCGCGGGGGTGCTCGGTGGCGGTGTCACGGATGAGTGCGGGCAGGTCGACGGTCTTGGCTTGACGTTCTTGCATGCCGTCGGTGTACAGCACGAGCCGGTCGCCCGGGCGCAGATCGAGGTTCTGCACCTGGTAGGAGACTTGGGCGGGGACGCCGAAGGGGAGGTTGATGTCGAGCTTGACTTCGCCGACCCTGCCGTCGCGCAGCCGTAGGGGCCAGAGGTGGCCGGCGTTGACGAGCTGAGCGCCGGTTCCGTCCAGGGCGATGCGCAGGAGCTGGCCGGTGGCGAAGGTACGGCGGCCGTGATCGAGGAGGGCCTGGTGAGTTTGGCGTGCCTGTTCGGCAAGGTCGGTGCCGGCACGGCGGGCACCGCGCGAGGCGTTGACCAGGAGGGTGGCGATGAGTGAGGCGTCGACATCGTGACCCATGGCGTCGGTGATGGACAGGTGCAAGGTGTCGTGGTCGAGGCTGTAGTCGTAGGTGTCGCCGGCAATGTCGGAGGCGGGGACCAGGGCGCCGGCGAGCGCGAACTCGGCGGCCTCGCACGAGGGGGCCGAGGGCAGGAGCTGGCGCTGGATCTCCGCGGCCAGAGTGACCGTGGCGGTGCGGTTGCCCCAGTGGTAGAGGTCGGTGAAGCGGCGGTCGGTGACGATGATGTACGCCAGCGCGTGCGCAGCCTCCTCGACCTGCTCCAGCACGTCCTGGGCGACGCGGGTGAGGTAGAGCTCCAAGACCCCGATCGTGTCGCCCCGGTTGGTGACCGGGGCCAGCACCCGCTGCCCCTGCGCACCCTCGGGTACCTGCACCAGCTTCTGGGTGCGCAGGACCTCGTCGTAGACACTGCCCGCCAGGGGAACCTGATCAACGCCACGCTCCTGTGGTGCTGCCCCCTCCTCGTCGACCCGCAGCAGACGCCGGCCGACGACATCGACGAACAGGAACGACACGTAACGCGCGCCGAACCGCTCGCGGAGATTGCGCGCTACGACATCAAGAGAGCGCACTGGCGCCGCGTCCTCCGCCGCTGCCAGCACCTCGGCCAGTCCGATCCGATCACGCTCCACATCAGCCTCCCTAAGTTACGGACCCTCCTGCCCAGCCAACCCCCGGACATCACAGCCGCGCCACAAGCTCCAGCCCGCACGCGGCACGGTCGAAGAAACTGAGCAAACGGTGCTGGCACGCCCTCAAAGCACGCCGGCACAGGACAGCGGCCGCGGCCGCGCGCCATGCGGACCAACCCGTGGCCGACCTCATCGCCTGGGTTCGTGGTCAGGCCCATGACACCGTACTGAGGCAGCAGCAGGTCGGCCGCGCTGTTGCGCTTCGGCCGACCGAGCAGCTGCAGGCCGCGGTCAGCGAGGCACGGCGGGCTGCCACGGTCCTGGCGGTGCGGGTGCGGGTCGCCTACCGGGCACGGCTGTGGGTCGCGCTCGAGGGCATCGCACGTGCGATGCCGCAGCGGGGTCAGCCGGCCGGGCTGGTCAGGACGCAGTTCGGATAATCGTTGTCCGGATCGCCGATGGCGACCCAGAGCTTCAGGACCTTGCCGTGTCTCAAGGCGGCGTAGGGGCCGGGCTCCCGCTCACCGGTTTCGGGGTGAGCGGCGTCGAAGGTCACACCGACGAGGCTTTGCTTCTTGTTGGAGCCTTGCCCCCAGGTGCCTGGTCCGGACCAGGTCAAACCGTCCTCCCAGGCGACGGCGACGCAGACTTTGTCGGCGACGAACGTCCCGTCCTGTTTCAGTGTGAGGGTGCCGCCGTCGGCATCAGTCCAGGTGGTCGCGAGTTCGGCACGCTTCAGAACGACGGGTTCGCCGTCGGGCGGCGGCATGACGGTGAGCCTGCCGCAGGCCGTCAGGGCGAGGGCCGTGGCGAGCAAGATCAGCGCAGTACGGCAGGAACGCAACACACTCCACCCCTAGCGGGTTTCGCGGGCCGCGGGCGCGACCGATGGGCTCGGGAACTCATGTCGCACCCTGGCACGAAATTTGAACACGTTCAAGTCAGTGTCAGTCGTCGGTGGCCCTTCTTCGCGAAGCGCGAGGCGGTACGGCAGCGCAGTATCGCAACCAGAGCGGCCGATCGCGGTCAGTCCGAAAAAGTTCATTGATCACTTTCTTCGCGAACCACGCGATCACCACATGGCGCAACGGGCACCGCACCAGGGGATACGGTCCTAATAACACCGCCTGGCGCGTGGCCGTGCGCTGTCGGGCCGGGACGCGGCCGGGTGCGGGGAGTGCGGAGCCTGTCTGCCACTGTCCCGAGCTCTAGCACTACCGCCGCTGAGGCTCTGTCATCGTGGGACTCGGTAGTAGTCAACCGACGGCAGGTCCAGCGCGAACACCGTGCCGTAGCGGCGGCGGACACCGCCCAGGCTCGCCGCTGGAGGCTCGCACACGAACCGGTAGGCGTGGGCCGGTTGCGCAGGTGCTGGGACCGGTGAGCCTGGGTGATCCCAGGTAAGGGTGTGTCCCGCGTGGGTCAGTTCATCTCGATTGTCCTCGTGAGTGTTGTCGTGGGTGAAGGGGATGCTGGACAAGGCCTGCTCACCGGCGGCGAGGATTTCGGTGATGGTCTCGTCTGGTGACAGCGGGGAACTGTAGTAGGCCGTCAGACGCATCCAGCAGGACACCCGGTAGGCAGGCCTCACCGGGTTGAACAGGTCCCAGTCGGCCATGCCGCGGTTGTAGTGGTCCTCCACGACCAGGAGACGCAAAACCAAGGGCGTGCGTTCCGCGTAGGCGTGGGCGATGGCCCGCAGCCGTGCCTCAGCAGACTCCCGCGCCTGCTGCGCGGTGTCACTGTCCGCGAGTCGACGGGCTGTGTAGCGGCTGGTCGATCCAACAAGCGTCCACACACGTGCCACGAGATTGAACATGACGAGGAGCGGCCACGTCACGGCACGCAGAACCAGAATCTTCACCGGGCGCCGAGTCAGGAGGACCGCTCCTTGGGCTGTGTGCTGGCCGGCATGAGCCTGGCTTGCAGGAGCGCGGCCCCGGTCGCGGCGGCGGACTGGATGGCCACCCACAAGACGGCCTCCCACGGGCCCGGGGTGGAGTCCACAAGGTGTCCCATGGTCATCGTGGCCCACACGTAGGTGCTGATGACGATCGTCGGATGGTTGCCGCGGACTCCGGCCAGTCTGGCGCCGGCCCATAGGGCCAAGGGCTGACAGATGATGCCTGCCGCGTTGGCGGCCAGGTAGTAATGGGCTCCCCCGAGGGGTTGCGTGCGCTGTCGGCTTCGGTGGCGTGGTCGATCAGCGTGTACAGACCGCGTATCAGCCACCATGCGACGAGCGTGGCCGCGGCAGCCACGGAAGCCGCCTTCGCAGCCCGCACGAAATAGGTCATGCGCACGATCGTCCACTTGTCGACTGGTGGACTGCTATCCGTACAGCTACTCAACTCGAAGTGTTCTGGGGGCCACATCGTGCTCACCGACCGCGACATGCCGATCCAGCTCATGGCTAACGCTGGCGTCATCAATGCCGCCAGCGACGCCCCCCTGCCTTCGATGCCCGACGCCCCACGCCCAAGGCCCTCTGCCGCACTATGGTCCGCCTCACTAGGACGGTAACGGCCGACCACTCCAATAGGCCTGCCAGAAAGACGAAGATGAGGAGCCCGCGCGGGCACGGCCACCCTCCCGTCCGGCGACAAGCGATCCGGCGGCTCAGGAAGCGCAAGGAACAGCCGGGCTGACCATCGCAGTGATCGACGACGGCGGCCGAGACTCTCGTACGCCATCCTCGGCCTCACCCGACTACGGCTCCTTGCACGGTGAGCCGAAGGGCGTTCGTTGTCACCAGCGCACCCCGTCGATCTGCGGCTTCAGTCGGGCAAAGCACGGTGGTTGGCACCGGGTGGGCAGGCCGCCTGTCACCCGCAGCGCGCGCGAAGCGGGAATGGTGTCACCGGCTTTGGCGTGGTGCTGCGTACGCGGCATCAAGAACGAGAGCCAGCAGCCGGTGGGCCGGTTCGGCATCTTCTTCGCGGGCCGTGGACAGTGCGATTCCGGTGACGAGCCGCACCAGGTCGTCGGCGGTCAGGTCGGAGCGAGCGGTGCCGTGGTGTTGCGCCCGAGTGAGCAGACCTGCTGCCGCGTTCGAAATCAGCTGATGGCAGTCCAGGTCCGTCTCACCAGGCTCGTTGACCATCAGCGCGCTGCCCATGCCGTGGTTGTCACGCGCATGGGCCAGGAATGCACCCAGCCATTGCGCCAGGGCGCTGTCGGCGGAGTCCGTGGCCCGCAGTTTCTCCGCGTACTCGCACAGGGCCTGAATGCGGTCTGTGAGGACTGCGGTCAGCAGGGCCTGGCGGTTCGGGAAGTGCCGGTACAGGGTCCCTGGGCCCACGCCGGCGCGGCGGGCGATCTCGTTGAGGGACGCCTCGGGGCCGACTTCGGTGAACACCTCGTGCGCAGCGGCTACCAGGCGCTCCCGGTTGAGGCGCGCGTCTGCACGCTTCGATTTTTGAGCGGCATGGTCGCGTCCGGTCGTCATCGTCCTGCCTTCAGGGATAGCGAAGCGGAGAAGTTCTCCGTATCGTAGCGGACTCCAACCGGAGAGCCTCTCCGGAACGACTGCCGCAGGAGTACTCTTGAAAGACGGCCCATCAGTAGAACTCGGCCGGGTCGGAATCTGGACCTTCGCCTTCGACGGGCAGCCCGCCGGACGTGTGCGTGAATCGGCGTCGGAAATCGAGGAGTTGGGATATGGAGCCCTCTGGTACGGAGAGGCCTTCGGCCGTGACACGGTAGGCCAGGCATGGCTCCTGCTGTCGGCAACCCGTCGCATCGCCGTCGCATCCGGCATCGCCAACATCGCCTTCCGGGAACCGATCGCCACTGCCGCGGCAGCGCGCACGCTCGGCGAGGCGTTCCCCGGACGGTACGTACTCGGCCTGGGCGGACACCGCGTCGACGACACCGTTCACACAGTGGACGGCTTCCCTGTGCCAACCCGCAGCCGGGCGGTGACCACGATGCGCTCCTACCTGGAAGCCATGGATGCCTCACCCGCCCACAGCCCGATTCCGGCCCCTGCCCCGCGCCGCCTACTGGCCGCCCTGGGTCCGATGATGCTGAAGCTGGCCGCCGAACGCACCTGGGGCGCCCACACCTACTTCGCGCCCGTCGAGCACACCGCACGAGCACGCCAGATCATGGGACCGGATGCGTTTCTCGCAGTCGAGCAGGCCGTCGTTCTCGACCAAGACCTCGACCGAGCCCGGGAGGTGGCCACGGCGCACGTCGCCGGATACCTGGCATCGGCACCGCACCAGGAGGCGAACGTACGCCGGCTCGGCTTCGGAGACGAGGACATCGTCGGCGGCCCGAGCCGCAAACTGGTGGACGCGATCGTCGCCTACGGAGACACGGAAGCGATCCGCCGACGCGTCTCGCACCACCTTCAAGCGGGAGCCAGCCACGTCTGCCTGCAAGTACTGACCGCCGCGCCGGCCGGGCTGCCGCGGCAACAATGGCGCGAACTCGCCCCCGCTG